>JAWOCF010000063.1:0-6577 GCA_046483935.1 Bacteroidales bacterium
TACCTGATCGTGATAATAACCCAGGAAGCCCTTGTCGGCAATTTTGATTCCGGTAAGGGGATCTCCACTCACATAACGCACGGGCTGGTCTTCCTGAGTCTGTACCTTGCCCGCTGCAAAAGAAGCCACTGAGGCGCCACTAATCACTTTGTAGTAAGCAGGCTCAGCCACTTCTGATCCTGCCAGGGTGATAATTTTGCGCGGGTCGTAAATTCCCTGTTCAAAGAGCCGCCCGATGAGAATGACATCCTGAACGCTCACTTGCCATACTACATCACCCTTATTAATGGGATCAATATGATGAATCTGCACACCCACATTGCCTGCAGGATGGGGCCCTTTGAAATGATGCAGCTGCACCCCTTTGGCTTCCAGGAAGGCCCCGGAACGCGTGTTGTCGGCATCTACGCTTAGATGGACCGACCCGGGAGTAAGTTTTGCCAGCACATCAAGCCCCTTCTGAAAGACAGCTTCCTGTCCCTGCACTACGAAGTCGTTGTCGGGAGCCAGGGGCGCGGAATTAAAAGCGGAAATGAAAATGGCTTTGGGAGTCTGATCATGTTGGGCGATCATTGAGTAAGGCCTCTGAATAATCGCAGGCCACAGCCCACTTTTCAGAAGCTTTTCCCTGATCTGCTCAGCAGATAAAGTGGCGGGATCTTCTTTTCCAAAATCAACATATTCGTCCACTTCGTCAGCCTGGATACGCACTTCCAGGATGCGGCGCTTGGGACCACGAACCAGCTCGGTATAGGTCCCGCTCACGGGCGAAGTAAAAATCACCTGTTCGTGGTACTTATCAAAAAACAAGGGAGTTCCTACCTGAACCTTATCCCCTTCCTGTACCAGCATCTTGGGAGTAAGCCCATGAAAATCAGGAGGCTTGACTGCGTAAACCTTTGAACGGGGAGCCTGTTGCAGGTTCTTTTCTGCAGCCCCTTCCAACGGGATATTCAGCCCTTTGGTAATCTTGATAATTTTGGTCATTTCAACTGAAAATTATTTTTGCTTCTGAAGGCAAAATTATTGATAATTTTATATTCTTGAAATGTTTTTTGCCCGCTTTTTGTTTTTATTTAGCTTTGTTTCACAGGAATGATTCATCTATTTACCAATAGTTCATAAAAAAAAACGACATGCTGCTCCCATTTTTTTCCCCAAACGGCAAAACTATTCAGGCAAACAAATACCTAATTAAATGCATTATTTTGCTCCTGAGCACCTTGCTTTTTTTCCCTGCCACAACTATTGCAGTAAATAAAAATGAAATTACGAACAATTTTTCAAAGAAAGAAATATTTAATTCTCCTAAAGATCAGAAAATTGAGTTTAGGGAAGAAGATGTTTTCCTTTTCGGAGATTATAATTATACAAACAATATAGGGAACGTGCTGTTTCACCCCCAGGGATGGGAAATGGGGCCAGCCATGATCCGGCATAAATCGGATGAGATTTTGTACCTGCAGTTTGATGATCTGGACGCTGATTACAAGAACTACTCTTATACGATTGAACACTATGATGCCCACTGGCAGCCCACCCAGCTAATGGAATTCGAATATATTGAAGGATTCACCCAGGATCAGATTGTCAACTATTCGCCCAGCGTAAATACCGTAGAGTCTTATACTCAATATACTCTTGAATTTCCCAATCAGAACATGCGCCCGTTGCTCTCAGGCAATTATTTGCTAAAAGTATTCCTGGACGGTAACCCTGAAGAACTCGTATTTACCAGGCGTTTTATGATCTTCGAGCAGTTGCTGCCTGTTGAGGGTACGGCCCGGCCAGCCACCATTGTTGCATCAAGAGATACCCATCAGCAAGTATCCTTCTCTATTGATATTTCTCCCTTGCACATTGCCAATCCTTACCAGGACCTGAAAGTGGTAATCCGACAGAATGGCAGGTGGGATAACGCCATCACCGACCTCCCTCCCAGGATGATTCGCAGCAACCGCCTGATTTACGATTACGACAACCAACTATTGTTTCACGGGGGCAATGAATTCAGGCGCTTTGACATCCGCAGCCTGAGGTACACCACCCAGGAAGTAGGAAAAATAGGGGCTGGCAGCAGTTCCTGGGATGTCTTTTTACTGCCCGATGCCCGAAGAAACTTCCGGCATTATACCACCGAGAATGACCTTAACGGCCACTATGCCATCAGCACCTCCGATGCTCCCAGCCAGGAACTGCAGGCCGATTATGCATGGGTACACTTCAGCCTTCCGATGGATGCTCCGGTGGCTGCAGGCTCCGTGCATGTAATGGGGCAACTCACTCAATGGGCATTGGGCCCCGAAAGCGAAATGACCTACAACTACCGCCTGAAACAATATGAAGCCCGGTTATTGTTAAAACAGGGATTGTATAATTACTGGTATGTCTATAAAGAGGAAGGTGAACAACAGGCGGATGTTTGTTATTTTGAAGGTTGTCATTCAGAAACAGAAAACGACTACTCCATCCTGGTCTATTACAGGGCACCGGGAAGCCTCTACGACCGGCTGGTGAGCATGGCTGGGTTAAACACCTCAGTCCGCTAGCATCATCCCCCACTGATCAGGTGATGCACCGTTACCTGGTCGCCATCTTCAATGATGGTGTCAGGATACTCAAGGGATTTTACCGGGGTGCCGTTCACCCGCACGGCCAGAAACTTAAAGGTAAAGTTTTTATGCTTCAGCAGATCTGTTACATTGAGCTGGCTGGTTCCGGGGATTTCTTCTTTTCTGTTGTTGAGTGTAATCGTCATATATGGAATTCCTTAACGGGTCTCAGAAATTTTTCTGGGCTTCATTTTTCAAATAATCCATCGCTTTGCGGGTGGCCATTTTCTCAACGCTCATACTGAGCAATTTGTTGCTCAGGCCGGTGGCTGCCTCCTGCTGGTCGAGCTGTGCGGCTGCCGTGTTGATCTGACGGATCATCTCTTCTTTGGCATTTTTCACCAGCTCCCAGGCGGGCACAGAAACATATAATTGCTGAGAAAGGTTGTGGGCATATTCTTCACGGATGGCCTGCACGAGTACCTGCTGGAAATCCTGAACCGACAGCCCGGGTTTGAACACCCGCATCACCAGATGCTGAGGAGAAATGCGCTCCAGAAACAGAATGATGCGCTCATAGGCCTGCAGGCGCAATGGAAGGGTAGTTTTCACCTTTTCCTGGATAACGGCTGTTTGCTGCTTCTTCGTCTCATGATCAAAAAATTCCTTCAACAGAAAGTAAGCAGTCAGAAACACCACCACCGAAGGAATGACATACTTGAGAACTTCAATGATATCGTACATAATGATTCACAAAATTAAAATGCGTGAACAGGTCCTGATGAGGCAATTATTGCAACAAAGTTAATGAAGTTTTTATACAAGAATTCATCGAGGCTGTCTCCCTGTTTGGTAACACGCCCGCTGGCGTGATCAAAATCTCATGAAATTTTTCCCAAACAGCCTTTTATTTGCTAAATTTGCTGTTTAGGTCATACTTAAATTACAAGTAATCAAACATTTAATCATCCCCGTAATATTTTAATACTAACTACCATGGTAGCTTTATCCAACAGAATCAACAAACTCTCTGAATCCGAAACCCTGGCCATGTCACGTAAGAGCCGGGAGCTCAAGGCACTGGGTCATGACGTAATCAACCTCAGCCTGGGAGAACCCGACTTCTTCACCCCGGACAACATTAAGGAGGCCGCAAAAAAAGCCATCGATGAAAACTACTCTTTCTACACCCCGGTAAATGGCTACCTGGAGCTGCGGCAGGCCATTTGCCATAAGCTGCAACGCGACAACAACCTGCAATACACCCCCGAGCAAATTGTGGTGAGCACCGGGGCCAAGCAAGCGCTGATCAATGTATTGCTCTGCCTGGTAAACCCCGGAGAGGAAGTGCTTGTGCCGGCCCCTTACTGGGTAAGCTACAGCGAGATGGTAAAAATGACTGATGGAGTGGAAGTGAATATTACCGCCGGCATTGAAAACGACTTTAAGATTACCCCTGCACAACTGGAAGCGGCCATTACCCCCAACACCAAGTTGTTTATGTTTTCAAGCCCCTGCAACCCTACCGGCTCAGTGTATACTTATGAAGAACTGAAAGCATTGGCCGAAGTGTTCGAAAGACATCCCCAGGTATATATCCTTTCAGACGAGATTTACGAACACATCAATTTCATGGGCAAACATGAAAGCATCGCCAGCTTTGCATCCATCAAAGACCGCGTCATCGTCATTAACGGCGTGTCAAAAGGCTTTGCCATGACTGGCTGGAGGGTAGGGTACCTGGCCGCTTCCCTGGAAATTGCCCAGGCATGCAACAAGTTGCAGGGCCAGTTTACCTCGGGCACCTGCTCCATCGCCCAGCGCGCCACCCTGGAAGCCATGCAGGCTGACCCTTCACAGACCCATCAGATGCTTGACAAGTTCCGCGAGCGCCGCGACCTGGTGCTGGAGTTAATGAAAGACATCCCCGGCATGAAAACCAACCTGCCCCAGGGAGCCTTTTATATCTTCCCCAACATAGAATATTATTTTGGGAAAGCCAACGGGGAGTCACAAATTGACAATGCAGGCGACCTGTGCATGTACCTGCTTAACAAGGCTCATGTAGCCCTGGTGCCAGGCAGTGCTTTTGGCAATCCTTCATGCATCCGTTTCTCGTACGCCACTTCCAACGAATTACTGACAGAAGCCGTGGCACGCATCAAAAAAGCCCTCGCTGAATTAAAATGACCCATTCAAACGAAATAACAAACCTGTTTGAGTCCTTTCAGGGCAAGCGGGTACTGATTATCGGAGATGTGATGATCGACGCTTACCTGTGGGGAAACGTCGATCGCATCTCTCCGGAAGCACCTGTGCCGGTTGTTGCCTTAAAAAAAAGAGAATACCGCCTGGGCGGTGCCGCCAATGTGGCCCTGAACATCCAGGGTCTGGGCGGGGTACCCATCCTGTGCTCAACAACCGGGCAGGATGAGAAAGGCCGCCAGTTTCATCAGTTGCTGGAACAACAGCAGATGACCACCCGCGGAATCATCAGCAGCCCGGATCGTATCACCACCGTGAAATTCAGAATCATGGGCAATAACATGCAGATGCTGCGGGTGGATGAAGAAGATCAGTGTCCGCTGTCATCACATGACACTGCCAGACTGATGGAGGTGATCGGAAAAATGATTTCCCAACAGGAGGCCGATGCCATCATCTTCGAGGATTATGACAAGGGAGTGATTACCCCTGAGCTGATTCAGGGAGTGGTTGACGCGGCCTGCTGCAAGAATATTCCGATATTGGCGGATCCCAAAAAGAAAAACTTCCTGAACTACAACAATGTCACCCTCCTAAAGACCAATGTCAAAGAATTGCATGAAAGACTGAAGCTGGATGAAGACTTCCACATACCAGGAAAGGTAGAATATGCCCTGGCATGGCTGCAGCAGTCCATGAACATCCCTCTTGCCATGGTTACCCTTCCGGAAAAGGGGATGGTGCTCAGTGAAAAAAATCCGGAGGATGACAGCTTCTTTACCGAAATCATCCCTTCACAAATCTGCAGCACAGCTGACAGGTCAGGGTACGATGATACTGTGATCAGTGTGGCGGCCCTGTGCCTGGCTGCAGGGGCTGATCCCTCGCTGATGGCCAAGCTGGCTACCCTGGCTGGCAGACTGGTATGTGAACATGTTGGCGTGGTGCCTGTTGATAAAGAAAAGCTGCTGTCGGAAGCAGTGAAAAATCTTTATCAATAAAACACAGGATGAAAAAAAGAGACTTTTCGACATTACGCCAGGAATATGCGGCATTGGCTTTCAACAAAAATATGGCCCATGCTGACCCTATCGTCCAGTTTTCCCGATGGTTTGAACAGGCCATTGAAACAGGCCACCCCGATCCCAGTGCCATGACCCTTGCCACGGTTTCGCCCGATGGGCAACCTGCCGCACGGGTGGTGCTGCTCAAGGATTTCGACCAGGAAGGATTTGTTTTTTTCACGAACTACAACAGCCATAAAGGCATGCAGCTGGACCATAACCCACGGGCAGCCCTGGTATTTTTATGGCTGGAGCTTTACCGGCAGGTACGTGTGGAAGGAACCGTGCAAAAAGTATCGCCCAATGAATCAGACGAATACTATGCTACCCGGCCCCGCGATAGCCAGCTGGGGGCACATGCATCGGTGCAGAGTAAGGCAATTCCAGACCGGCAGCATCTGGATGACCGCTATCATGAAATGGATGAAAAATACAGGCAGACCACCCCTCCCCGACCACTCCATTGGGGAGGCTACCGGCTGGCACCCCGCAGAATCGAATTCTGGCAAGGCCGCGAAAATCGCCTGAACGACCGCCTGCTTTACGAAAAAGTGAATGACCAGTGGCTGATCAGCCGCCTGGCTCCCTGATTGTTTCATTCTTTGCTGGTATTAATTGAGCGGCTGAGGGGTTGAGAGATTTGGCTATAGTGCACTTCAATCCTTTAGGCCTGCAGTCCATTCTATAAAATTCCAGGAAATAAATACGCCCCATTCACCTTCTTTTGCCTTGACAGGCCATGCTCTTCCCTGATTC
>JAWOCF010000148.1:0-3510 GCA_046483935.1 Bacteroidales bacterium
CCTGGTGCTGCCATAATGGAAGCTGCCAGCAGGTGCTTGGCGAAGATCAGGCGCTGCACCGGATCGTCTCCCCCCAGGAAGCTGATGTATGCTGCCAATACCCCTCCTGCCATGGTGGCCATCCCACCAGTCATTACCAGCAGGATCTCCGAGCGGTTCATGTTCTCCAGGTAAGCTTTGATCATCAGGGGTGATTCTGTTTGCCCCAGGAAGATGTTACCTGCTACCGAGAGGCTTTCAGCCCCTGAAAGCTGCATGGCTTTGGTCATTACCCATGCCAGCCCGTAAACGATCTTCTGAATGATGCCCAGGTAGAACAACAAGCTGGTGAGGGCCGAGAAAAAGATAATGGTGGGAAGCACCTGGAAGGCGAAGATGAAGCCATAAGTATTCACATCCAGAAAGCCCCCGAAAAGAAACTCAGTGCCTTCTTTGGTAAAGTCAAGAATGACCACAAAGAAGCTGCCCACCACTTCAAAGAAGAATTGCACGGCAGGTACCTGCAAAATTCCGAAGGCCAGCAGGAGCTGTATGCTCAGGCCGATGCCCACCACTTTCCAGTTGATGGCTTTGCGTTTGGAGCTGAATAGCCAGGCAATGGCAATCAGGCCAAACATGCCCAGGAGCCCTCTGAACAGGTTCCTGAACGAGAAGGAGGTCACGATAGCCTCAGTCGGTTCGTACGTCAAATGATAGGTCTGTTGCCCTCTGGTGAGCACTAAAGTGCTCTTGCTAATCTCTTCCACCATGAACACGATGGGTTTTTCATCTGCAGTAAGTGTTTCATTGTCTTGCTGAGCCACCATTTCTCCCTGATGATAATAAAGAAGCTGGGGCTGCCCGGCTGTAGATTGAAAAACCACTGAGTCAATATCCAGTTGCAAATCTTCAGATTGGGGAATCAATACCAGGGTGTCTTCCTGCAAAACCCACCTGCCGGTAGCCTGCAGATCCATCACCGAGGTTTCAGCATTAAATACCGGGGCATCGCCGCCCGAGAAGGTCAGATGTTCCCCTTCAGGAGCATCGATTTGCTCCCCGCTTTGTTGGTCAACAGCATATTCCACCACCCAGGGTTGGGTGATCTCAGTGCCTACAGTGGCTTGTTCAGGGCTGGTACAGGAGGAAAAAAACAACAGGGTGACAAGGAACAGGGTTACCCCTGGCAAGGTATTTTTTGCCATCATAGAAGTATTTCTTTTTAGGAAAGTGGAAAACAATGCATACAAAAAACCCATCTGAAAAGGAGATATCACAACCTACCTGGTCTTTTACAGACAGGATGCAAACCTATGATTTTTTTTCCTTTGGCAGGAAAAAAAGAAGGTTTTTTTTAGCAATTGTTGTTCAGAGGATCAGCGTTTTCGCGAGCGGCGGTTAATTTCATCGCGGATGCGGGAAGCCTTTTCGTAAGCCTCTTCATCGATGGCAGCCATGAGCATGGTCTCCAGCTCTTTTACCGACAGGCCTGAATATTCGCTTTCACGGGGTGTTTTTTCTTCTTGTTCAACGGATTCAGCGCCTGGTTCTTCCTCATCCTGAAGCACAATGCCGGCAGCCTTCAGGATAGACTCGTAGGTGTAGATCGGGCACTTGAACCGCACGGCAATGGCCACAGCGTCAGAGGTGCGGGAGTCTATTTCCACCTCGCGGCTGCCATCGAAGCACAATAGCTTGGCGAAGAAAATCCCTTCACTAAATTTGTATATGATCACTTCGCTAACAGAAATATTAAAGGTCTCTGCAAAGTTCTTCAGCAAATCGTGGGTAAGCGGGCGGCTGGGTTTCATCTTTTCCAGCTCTATGGCGATGGCCTGGGCCTCAAAGCTGCCGATGATGATGGGTAACCGGCGCTTCTCGCCCGACTCCCCCAGGATCAGCGCATAAGCCCCGGATTGTGACTGGCTGTATGAAATCCCCAATATCTCTAGCTTAATTTTCTTCATTATCAGGCGTGATTCATTCTACAATGGAAAAATGGCAGGTGGTAAGCGGTTATTGCAAAATTAGCGTAAAATAATGACAAATGCATAATCTGCTCCCCATTTTATAGGCCAGGTTTCAGAATCCACAAGCCCTCAGGAATTCCTCAGGCGGGTTTTTGCCTGCCGGAGCCTGAACAAGAAAATCATTCTATGGGCAGGGCCGGCAGAAAGATAAAAAAATGAATCGGGGTTGAAGTAGTTAAATAATTTTTATTTTTGTCCCTGATCAATCAACTCAATTCATTCAAACCAATCAGAAGGAGGAAAACATGCCATTAATTTTTTGGTTAGCGCCCATTAGTTCCATTCTGGCGCTGGTATTTGCCTTTATGTTTTATAAGCAAATGTTGGGCTATAGCGAAGGAACAGAAATGATGAAGCGGATAGCACAGCACGTACGCGAGGGTGCCGCCGCTTATTTACGCCAGCAATACAAGATCGTAGCGCTGGTGTTTTTAATTATTACAGCCATATTCAGTGTGCTGGCTTATGTGTTGCATGTCCAGAATCCATGGGTGCCTTTTGCATTTATCACCGGTGGTTTTTTCTCAGCCCTGGCTGGTTATTTTGGAATGAAAACCGCCACTTATGCCTCTGCCCGGACTGCTCAGGCTGCCAAAGAATCACTGAACGAAGGCCTGAAGGTTGCCTTCCGCAGTGGGGCCGTCATGGGGCTTGTTGTCGTTGGGCTGGGCCTGCTTGACATTTCAGCATGGTTTATTGTTCTGAATATTTTTTATCCTTTTGCTGAGAACACACACAACCTGCTGATCATCACCACGACCATGCTGACCTTTGGTATGGGTGCCTCCACACAAGCATTGTTTGCACGTGTGGGTGGGGGTATTTTTACCAAAGCTGCTGACGTGGGTGCCGACCTTGTCGGGAAAATTGAGGCAGGCATTCCCGAGGATGATCCCCGCAACCCTGCTACCATTGCCGATAATGTTGGCGATAACGTTGGGGATGTGGCTGGTATGGGTGCCGACCTTTATGAATCGTATGCCGGATCTATTCTTGCTACTGCTGCCCTGGGGGCTGCCGCTATGCTCACCAATGAGTTATACCGGGAAACGGATTTTGTGCTCAAGGCAGTCATGGCTCCTATGCTGATTGCTGCTATTGGCATCCTGCTTTCAATTATCGGGATTTATCTTGTAAAAACTGAAGAAGGTGCCTCTCAGAAAAAACTGCTTAAGGCTCTTGGCTTTGGAGTGAACTTCAGTGCCATTCTGATTGTCATCTTTTCTTTCCTGATATTATATTACCTGGGCCTTCCCAACTATATCGGAATCTGGGGTTCTATTGTTACAGGTCTGGTGGCCGGTATTGCCATCGGACAGTTTACCGAGTACTTCACTGCCTCGGCCTTTAAGCCTACCCAGAATATTGCGGCTTCGGCTAAAACAGGGCCTGCTACCCTGGTGATCAATGGCGTAGGCACAGGACTTATTTCCACCACTGCTCCGTTAACAATTATTGCTGCTGCTATTATGCTGGCTTACCTGTCTGCCACCGGTTTCAG
>JAWOCF010000010.1:0-7027 GCA_046483935.1 Bacteroidales bacterium
GGTTCCTGCGGTGGGGTAACATCTTCTTCTTTAATTGGGCTAACGGGCTCCTGTGGCTCAGCAGGAGGCTGTTCGCCGGAGGTTGAAGTGCCGGCAGCAACAGGGCCTTCTTCGCGGGATACATCAGGCTGAGGCTCCCTGGCAGGCTGTTGGGGTTGCTGCGCTGCAGGTGGCTCCTGCCGGGTTTCCTCCGGCTGGTTATCAGGCTCCGGTGCTGTGGGTTCTCTTTCCATGGCAAGGGGTTCGCCGGCCTCCTGTTGTGGCAGGTTGGCTGCCGGGGCTACATTGGCAGCTGTTACCTCTGGCTCAGGCAGGTGGGTCTCAGGGGCTTCATCCGGGGTGCTCTCAGGCTCCTCAGCAGCAGGCCGGACATCTTCATGATGGCCCGGCTGGCTGGAATAAACACTCCTTAATGATTCGTACTGACGATACAACTGGCGCAGATCATCCATCAGCAAATCGATTTCCAGCAATGGATCTTTGGGTTCATTATTAATTTGCAGCGAACGATCCAGTATTGCCTGGAGCAAGCTGGTAATATTTTCCTTGATCTCAAATTGATTCATCATAAAAAAGTTTACTATTCATAGATGAGGCATTTCACATCCTGCAGTTTTTGCATCATTAATCCTCTCAGGCAGAGAGGCCATGCAATTTAAAAAAAAGCAAAGGATCTTACATTATAAATAAGGTAAAAATCAACGCCGGATTGTGTAAAGTTTATGTTTATTTTTGCGGGGTGTCCCGGGGCACGTGTTCGCATAAAGGTAATAAAGATAAAAGAAAGAATCACCACATGTTTCTGGAAAAAGACATAGACCGTTCGCGCGTAAGAGGTTATATTGAAGTGATCTGCGGCAGCATGTTTTCGGGCAAGACCGAAGAGCTGATCAGGCGGTTAAAGCGTGCCCGCATTGCCCGGCTGAAGGTAGAGATCTTCAAGCCTGCCATTGATGTACGTTATGATGAACAGATGGTTGTTTCGCACGATGCCAACGAGATCCAGTCTACGCCGGTACCTTCTTCCTCCAACATTTTGCTGATGGCCAACGATGTGGATGTGGTGGGCATTGATGAGGCTCAGTTTTTTGATCCGGAGCTTCCCAATGTATTGAGTCAGCTGGCCAATAGTGGCATCAGGGTCATTGTGGCGGGTCTGGATATGGATTTTACCGGCAAGCCGTTTGGGCCGATGCCCGCCTTGCTGGCCATGGCAGAATACATCACCAAGGTGCACGCCATCTGCGTGAAGTGCGGTGCCCTGGCCCAGTACTCCCACCGTACCATCGGCAACGACAAGCTGGTGGTGCTGGGCGAAACGGATCTGTATGAGCCTTTATGCCGTCAATGTTATAACCGGGCCATGAATCCTTAGGTTACTGCTTCAGCCTGTTTTTCAGCTCCCGTCCTTCTTTCTCAAATCCAGGCTTCTCAAGCAGGGCGAACATGTTCTTCTTGTAAGCCTCCACGCCAGGCTGGTCGAAAGGATTGACACCCAGCATATAGCCACTGTAGGCACAACTCATCTCAAAGAAATAAATCAGCTGGCCGATCACATGCTCATCGAGCCTGGGAATAACAATTTCCAGGTTGGGCACTCCCCCATCTACATGGGCCAGCATGGTGCCTTGCGAGGCCATCCGGTTCACATAGCTGATGCGTTTGCCCGAGAGATAATTGAGTCCGTCAAGGTTGTCTTTATCATTGGGAATACGAAGCTCGTACAAGGGGTTGGCTACGGTAATCACTGTTTCAAAGATGTTGCGCAGCCCATCCTGCATGTACTGGCCCAGTGAATGCAGGTCGGTAGTAAAGCCTACCCCTGCAGGGAAAATGCCCTTCTGGTCTTTCCCTTCACTCTCGCCGAAGAGTTGTTTCCACCATTCAATCAGATAGAACAGCCGGGGGTTGTATCCGGCCATGATCTCGGTGGTTTTCCCCTGGCGGTATAGCAGGTTGCGGATCACTGCATATTGGGCGGCAGGATTTTCCATCACCTCCTGGTGGTTTTTCAGGAAGTCCTCCATCTGGCGGGCTCCCTGAATCAGTTTTTCAATGTTGAAGCCAGCAACAGCAATGGGCAGCAGCCCCACGGGAGTGAGCACCGAATAGCGTCCTCCCACATCATCGGGTATCACGTACGAGGAATACCCCTCATTGTTGGTGAGCTTGCGCAAGGCCCCCGAGGAGGCATCGGTAACGGCATAGATTCTTTGTGCGGCAGCCTGCTTCCCATATTTTTCCTCCAGGTGATCTTTCAGCAGCCTGAAAGCCACCGCGGGCTCGGTGGTGGTGCCCGACTTAGAGATCACGATCACGGAATAATCTACCTGATCGAGCACATTCAACAGCTCGAACAGATAATCTTCATCCAGGTGATGGCCTGCAAACAGCACCTTGGGAAAGGCGCCTGCTTTGGCCGACAGGATCTCCTGGAAGGAGGTGCCCAGGGCCTCTATCACCGCCCTTGAGCCCAGGTAGGAGCCACCAATGCCGGTTACCACCACTACCTGCGACTGGTCTTTTATCTTCAGGGCGTCGTGTTGCAGCTGCTCCAGGAGCTGCTGCGGGGTGCGCGAAGGCAGGTCCACCCACCCCAGGTACTCATTGCCTTGCCCCTGGCGCTGATAGATATTGTCATAAAGCTGTTTGATCTCTTTATCATACAACTCAATTTCCTCCTGATTCAGAAAGGAAAGCGCATTGTCGAAACGAAGTGTTATGTCCATGATGCCTGATTATATATTTCACGTGAAAATACAAAAAAAACCTGTTTGCAGGAAATAATTTACAACAAAAAAACGGCACTGAAGGTCAATGACCCACAATGCCGTTCATTAAATTCATCAGCTGGGTTACAGCTTTCTGGCGATCTCCTGTGTTTCAAAGGCCTCGATGATATCACCGACCTTAATGTCGTTGAAACGGTCGATGTTCAGACCGCACTCATATCCTGAGGCTACTTCGCGCACGTCGTCTTTATAACGCTTCAGCGAACCCAGGTAGCCGGTAAACACCACGATACCATCGCGGATCAGGCGGATGTGGGAGTTGCGGTTGATTTTACCGTCAAGCACCATACACCCGGCCACGGTACCCACCTTGGTGATCTTGAACACATCACGTACCTCGAGGTTGGCAATTACTTTTTCCTCAATTTCAGGCGAAAGCATGCCTTCGATGGCCGACTTGATCTCGTTGATGGCGTTATAGATAATACTATACAGACGGATATCGATCTCTTCCTGCTCGGCCAGCTTACGAGCTGCCACAGAAGGACGGACCTGGAACCCGACAATTACGGCGTTGGAGGCAGAGGCCAGCAGCACATCACCTTCGGTGATCTGCCCTACAGCCTTGTGAATGATGTTCACCTGAATCTCCTCGGTAGAAAGCTTCAGCAACGAGTCGCTGAGTGCTTCCACAGAACCATCCACATCACCCTTCACGATGACATTCAGCTCCTGGAAGTCACCGATGGCAATACGACGGCCAATCTCATCCAGAGTAATGTGTTTCTGGGTACGCAAGCCCTGCTCGCGCATCAACTGGTGCCGTTTGTTGGTAATGTTCTTGGCATCACTTTCCGAGGTCATCACATTGAAGATGTCACCGGCCTGCGGTGCACCATCCAGCCCCAGGATCAGGGCGGGAGATGAAGGGCCTGCTTCGGTGATGCGATGGCCGCGTTCGTTGAACATGGCTTTGATCTTGCCATGATGCACCCCGGCAACCACGATCTCACCCACCTTGAGGGTACCATTCTGTACCAGGATGGTGGATACATACCCACGGCCCTTGTCGAGCGAGGACTCAATGACTGTGCCAGTGGCCCTGCGCACAGGGTTGGCTTTCAGGTCAAGCAATTCAGCTTCCAGCAGCACTTTTTCAAGCAGCAATTCAATATTCACACCATTCTTGGCTGATATCTCCTGGCTCTGGTACTTGCCGCCCCAGTCTTCTACCAATATATTGATGTTGGCCAGGCCTTCTTTTACCTTTTCAACATTGGCGTTTTCTTTGTCAATTTTGTTGATGGCAATCACGATAGGAACGCCGGCAGCCTGGGCATGGTTGATGGCCTCAATGGTCTGTGGCATCACCTGGTCGTCGGCAGCCACCACAATAATGGCCACATCGGTTACCTTGGCACCACGGGCACGCATGGCCGTAAAGGCTTCGTGACCGGGCGTATCCAGGAAGGTGATGGTTTTCCCATCTTCCAGGTTCACCGAATAGGCACCAATGTGCTGGGTGATGCCACCGGCCTCGCCGCTGATCACATTGGCATGGCGGATATGGTCGAGCAGGGAAGTCTTCCCGTGGTCAACGTGACCCATCACCGTAACAATAGGAGCGCGGGGTTTCAGATCTTTTGGATCATCCTCCTCTTCCTGGATGCTATCCTGGGTATCCACATCCACAAATTCCACCTCATAGCCAAACTCATCGGCCACGATGGTGATAGTTTCAGCATCCAGCCGCTGATTGATAGAGATAAACATCCCCATGCTCATACAGGTGGAGATAATCTCATTGACCGACACATTCATCAGGTTGGCCAGTTCAGCGGCAGAGACAAACTCGGTAACCTTCAGCGTTTTTTCTTCGCTGGCGGCCTGTTCCATATCTCTCTCTTTCTGCTGCTGCTGGATATCCCTTTTTACCCGGCGGTGTTTCGAAGCTCTTGACTTCTTGGTGCCGCTCAGGCTGGCCAGTGTTTCGCGGATCTGTTTTGCGATATCTTCGTCCGACACCTCAGGCCGAACAAAGTCTTTGCGGGGGGTCCGTTTGCGGGTATCCTCCCGTGGAGCTGGTTTAGCACCAGCGGTCTGGCCGGGTTGTGCTTCGGCAGGCTTGTCCTTACGGATGCGCTTGCGCTTGCGTTTCTTAGGCTTGTTGGCATCCGAGGAGGAGGCAACAGGCTTTTTGGAGGCCTCTCTGGGCGCAGGCAGGTCCATTTTGCCAAGAATGGTCACTCCTTCCAGCTTCCTTACCGGATGCTTGAACAGGCTGTCTTTGCTTTCTTCAGCCGATTCTTCAGCCGGTTTGTCTTTGGGCTTCTCAGCAGCAGGCTCTCCGGCCTGTTTCTCAGCAGCTTGCGGAGCAGGCTCAGCAGGAGTGGCAGGAGCTTGTTGCTCAGGCTGCTCAGGGGCCTTGGCTTCTTCTTTTTTCGGCTCTTTCTTTTTGGGCTTGCGTCCCTCCAGGTCCATCTTGCCCAGGATCTTCAAACCACCCTGTTCCTTTTCTTTTTCCGCTTCTTTAGAAACTTCCTGAGAAGGCGTATCAGCAGGTTTCTCTTCAGCAGGTTTCTCTGCAACAGGTTTCTCTGCATCAGGTTTCTCTGCATCAGGTTTCTTCGCAACAGGCTCAGCAGGTCTTTCTGCAGGCTTCTCAGCAGGTTTGTCTGCCGGGGCAGAGGGTTGCTGATCTGCAGGTTTTTCTTCTTTCTGCTGCTCTTTGGCGGGCTCCTGGGATGCAGCGACCTCTTCAGGCTTTTCTACCACCGCTTTGTGCGCGGGTGGCTGGGGCTGCTCTTCAGCAGGTTTGGAAGGCCTGGGTGCCGATAGTTCTGAGGGATCGAGCTTGCCAACCACCTTGGGGCCGGTCAGTGAAGGACTTTTTGTGACAGGAGCCTCAGGCTGCTTTTCTTCATGACTGGATTTGGTATCAGTAATGAACAGCTCTTTCTCTTCAGCTTCTTCTTTGGCTTCCTTTTTTGTGGCTGCTTCCTTATCCTCTTCCATAGAGATAGACTCTCTCTTGGTCAGGGGCAGGCCAGCCTTCAAGGTCGCTTCCTTCAGGTTCTTTTCACCTTGAAATTCTTTCACCAATAAGGCATAAGCTTCTCCGGGAATCTTGGTATTGGGGTTATTGTCTACAGAGAAGCCCTTCTTATTGAGAAATTCAACAATGGTACTTGTACCAATATTAAATTCTCTGGCAACTTTACTCAAACGCAATATTTTAACGCCTTCGGTCATAGTTAATTTTTAGTTTTCAACAAGGTTTTGCAGCCCGTACAGATACTGAAAAACGTATTTTATTCAAATTCTGCGCGCAGAATGCGCATCACTTCCTTCACGGTTTCTTCTTCCAGGTCAGTTCTTTTCACCAGATCATCCACCGGGAGGTTCAACACGCTTTTGGCCGTGTCGCATCCAATGGCTTTGAGTTCATCGATGATCCATCCTTCTATCTCATCGGCAAATTCGGTGATGTCAACATCTTCGGTTTCCACTTCAGTATCGCGGTACACATCAATTTCGTAGCCGGTGAGTGAGCCGGCCAGCTTGATGTTAAAGCCTCCCTTACCAATAGCCAGCGACACCTGGTCGGGCTTCAGAAACACCTCTGCCCTCTTATTGTTTTCGTCGATGGTAATGGAGTTGATCTTGGCAGGACTCAACGCCCTGGAGATAAACAGGCTGGGGTTGCTGGTAAAGTTGATCACATCGATGTTCTCATTGCGCAACTCCCTGACAATGCCATGGATACGCGATCCTTTCATCCCCACACAGGCACCTACCGGGTCAATACGATCATCGTACGACTCGACGGCAATCTTGGCCCGCTCGCCAGGCACCCTGACGATCTTCTTCACAGAGATCAGCCCATCATACACCTCAGGAACTTCCTGCTCCAGCAGCCTTTCAAGAAATGCCGGCGAGGTGCGCGAAAGGATCACCAGTGGGTTGTTGTTCTTGATCTCCACGCGTGATACGACAGCCCGCAGGGTGTCGCCCTTGCGGAAAAAGTCGGAAGGGATCTGTTCAGTCTTGGGCAGGATCAGCTCAATGCCTTCATCATCCAGACACAGGATCTCTTTTTTCCAAACCTGGTATACCTCAGCAGTGATCAGCTCCCCGATACGCTCCTGGTATTTTTTGTAGATGCTGTCTTTTTCCAGCTCCAGGATCTTGGAAGCCAGGTTCTGGCGGATGGCCAGGATTTCGCGGCGGCCAAAGTCTACCATACGCACCGGCTCCGATACCTCTTCGCCGATCTCAAAGTCGGGTTCAATCTT
>JAWOCF010000221.1:0-6995 GCA_046483935.1 Bacteroidales bacterium
AGGCTCAAATGCCATTACTGCGAAAAAATCACCCGCAAAAGCAATATTGCCTTTAAGTAATCAACCTCACACATGCCTTGCCTGGCGGCAATTACAGGACAATCTCTTTCCTGTAATTGCTGTCCGGGTATTTTTTACGCTGAAGATATTTACTGCTTCCCTGAGGCATTAAGTGATCCATCACCTTTTGTCATTTTCTATTTTTACCTGAAAAAGAGAAAACACAAAGAGCAAACATAATCCATATTTCCAAAATTCATTACTTTTACCAACAGGCACTGCCCCTGGCAGGTAGTTATATCTTTATTTCTTTACAAACACACCATTCATATTGCAACTATGAAAAATTTAAAGTATTTATTTGTCCTGGCATTGGTTCTGGTTCTTCAAACAGGCTATAGCCAGCAGACGTACGATTTCTCAAGCGACTCGGTGATCGGACGCCTCAGGCAGGATGTATATGCCCTGGCATCCGACGAGATGCAGGGCCGTGAGGCAGGCACTGAAGGCGAACGGCTGGCTGCTGCATATATCACTGAGCGCATGCAGGAAATCGGCCTGCAACCGATGTTTGGTGAATCGTTCCTGCAGGAACTTACCTTTCAGGGCCCCTGGATGCTGGCTCCCGGCAATTTCGTGACCATCGATGGCAGGGTCTTCCACCCCAGAGAAGACTTCCAGGTGCTGGTAATCACCGCCGATGCTGAGGCCCAGGGCCAGGGCGTATACCTGGGCCGGGGCATGGCAGGCTTTATGGGAACCGACGACTACCAGGACCATCAGGATCTGGAAGGAAAGATCTTTTTTATTGAATACCTCTTGAGTGAAGAGCTCGAGCGTGAGAGCGGGATGAACCAGCTACAGATCGCTGCCCGCAAACTGCAGGATGCCGCCGACCATGGCGCCGCCGCCGTGGTATTTGTCAACACCCTGGAAGACCGTGAGGATCCCCGCCTCTCCATGCGGGGCAACTACCCGCGCATGGATATCCCGGTGGTTTTTGCCCGCCACAACGTGCTGGAGGCTTTTAAAAACAACCCTGAGGCGCCCGTGATGATCAATACCCACCTGGAGCGTCAAACATTTACGGCCGTGAATGTGGCCGGATACTGGGACAACCAGGCAGAGACCACCGTGATTATCGGTGGCCATTATGACCATCTGGGATGGGGCACCTCGGGATCGCGCAGCCCCGGGGAGCAAGCCATTCATTATGGTGCCGACGACAATGCCAGCGGCACAGCCGGCGTGCTGGAAGCTGCCAGGTACCTGGTAAATTCCGACCTCACCAGCAACAATTACATCTTTATCGGCTTCACTGCCGAGGAAAAAGGATTGATCGGCAGCCGTTATTTTGCCGACAGTGATGCCTACGACATGAGCAAGGTCAATTACATGTTTAATTACGACATGATCGGACGGCTTGAAGATTATAGCATGTCGCTGATCGGAACAGGCACCTCTCCCACCTGGGACGAGCTGATCGACACCACGGTTCCCGAACAGTTCAACATCCGCAAAAGCCCCGGTGGCCTTGGTGGCTCGGATCATAGTGCTTTTTACGGCAAAAATATTCCGGTAATCTTCTTCTTCACCGGCATCCACGATGATTATCACCGTCCAACCGACACCCCCGACAAGGTGAATTATCAGGGAGCCAGCGAGATCCTGGGCTTCTCCATGGAAATGATCGCACAACTGGACCAGGCGGACCGGCTGGAGTTTACCCCTACTCCTGTGGCACAGAACCGTCGCCAGCGCGCCTCGGGCCCCACCCTGGGGCTGATGCCCGACCATGCCTTCCAGGGACAAGGCCTGAAAGTACAGGCTGTGGTAGAAGACCGCCCCGCACAGAAGGCAGGCATCCGGGCCGGCGATGTGATTACCAGCATCAACGAGAAACCAGTACAGGAGATTTATTCCTACATGCAGGCACTCGAAGGCCTGCAAACCGGACAGACCGTTCAGGTAACCGTGATTCGCGAAGAGCAGGAGATGCAGCTGGAGGTGTCTCTGTAAGTCGATTTGTCAGCCCTTGCCCCCAGCCTTCGTTTTCGGTGGCCGGGATTAATGAGTACCTTCGCGGGTCATGTTTTTTAAAATGCCATTGACCATTTGATTGCATCAGAATGGTGATGTGGTGTGTCATTTCTTATGAAAAACCTTTCTCAAATGAAAATCGCTGTAATTGGTTCAGGCAGCTGGGCTACAGCCATTGTCAAGATTTTGCTCAACAATGCGCAATCCATCAGCTGGTGGGTGCATGAGCCTGATATCGCCCGCCACCTGCAACAGTTCCATCACAACCCCCGCTACCTGAGTTCGGTGGAGTTTGATGTCCAAAAGCTGTTTCTCTCGGATGACCTGACCCGGGTGTTGGAACGATCGGATGTGCTGGTGTTTTGTATTCCCGCGGCCTATCTTCATGCCTCGGTGGGACATGCCAATGCAGCGCTGATCAGGGAAAAAACGGTGATCAGTGCCATCAAGGGTATCGTACCCCATACCAACACCATTGTGGCCGATTATTTTCACCAGCAATTCGGGATGCCCTACCAGAAATTCGTGGTGGTGTCGGGCCCCAGCCATGCCGAGGAGGTGGCCCAGGAAAAACTTACCTACCTCACGGTGGCCTGTCAGAACAACCTGCTGGCCCAACAGGTCGCTACCTTGTTTCAATGTCGCTACATCAATACCAGCACCTCCGACGACATTTTCGGGACCGAATACGCCCCCGTGTTGAAGAACATCGTGGCCATTGCCTCGGGCATCTGCAGCAGCCTGGGCTACGGCGACAACTTCCAGGCCGTGCTCATCAGCAATGCCATCCAGGAAATCAGCCGCTTTGTAAGCGCCGTGCACCCTATTGAGCGCGACATCAATGCTTCGGTTTACCTGGGCGACCTGCTGGTAACCTGCTACAGCCGCTTCAGCCGCAACCGCACCTTCGGAACCATGATCGGCAAAGGCTACAGCGTGAAGTTTGCCCAGGTGGAGATGGACATGGTGGCCGAAGGCTATTTTGCCTCCAAAGGCATCAGCAAAATGAACGAAACCCTCAAGGTGCACATGCCCATTGCCGATGCGGTATATAACATCCTTTACCTGGGGCACAACCCGGCAACAGAAATCAGGGAACTTAGCGACAAACTGGCGTGAGGTGTCAGGTTTCAGGTTTCAAGTCAATCAATCTATCAATCTTCAGGTTTCCTCTGTGATACTCTGCGTCCTCTTGAAAAGATTCTCCACAAATTCCACCAATTTTAAGAACAATTGAATCATTGATTATTCATGCTGGTTCTGAACTGGATGAATAATTTGTGAAAATTGACTTCTTAAAATTGGTGGAATTTGTGGACAATCTTTTTTTTATCCCGCACTTCCCTCCCACCTTCTCCATAGTTGAACCAATGTTCAACCAATGTTCAACCAATATTAAACCAATATTGAACCAATCAGCACTGGTTTAACAATGTTTTACCAATGGTTTAATTATGATTAAAGTGTGTTTTATAGCAAACTTTGTGGTATCTTTGGTAAAAGGATGTTATATCAAAAGCAACCCATTATTATGGCACAGTCAACAACAGGAATCAACGGAATATTTTCGGGTCGCATCGGCAATGTGGTCTTTTATGAGATGAACGGGAAGCAGGTTGCCCGGCAGTTGCCCTCGGGCAAAATGCCTGCAGCCACGGGGCCCAAAAAGGTGGCCCAGGAGAACTTTGGCCGGGTGATCCGGATCATGAAGGGGATCCGCCAATATGTAAATACAGGCTTTAAGGACGTGGAGACCAGGGGTTCGGCCTTTCGCCAGGCCGTGTCGGTAAACCTCAAGCGGCTGGGTGCATCATCACATCCCGACAGCCTGGAGTGGCTCCTGCCCACCATGGGCACCCGGGCCGGGGCACACGACATTACCATGCAGCAAGCCGATCAGATGGCCACCGTGAGCTGGGGTGCCCCCCATGAAGACAAGCCCTACCTGAACAGGGATCTGGTGATGCTGCTGGCCATCAATGCCACCACCCTCGAAAACACCGGCGACCTCTCGGCCACCCGCAGCCAGCAGCAATGTACCTTCCGCATGCCCCGGGCTAAGGAAGGGGAAAAGGTGCTGGTTTTCCTCTCTTTTTACGACCCGATGGCAGCAGCCACCCGCAAAAATTCCGACAATGTGTCGGAGGCACAGCTGGTAATTCCCTGAAGAAGACTTGGAGAGGGGGAGACGATTGATTGATTGATTGATTGATAGATTGATAGATTGATCAATTGATCGATGAGAGGTTGAGGGGTTGAGGGGTTGAGAAGTTGAGAAGATTCATGGAAATCAGCAATGATGTGGGTCAAAATTTTGCAATCGTGCTGGTGGTAGAGACGTTGCATGCAACGTCTCTACGATGCACCGGGCGTGTTAAATGCCGCCCGAAAAATACGACAACCTGAATCGGCTGACAAAAGTTCTGCTGAACAGTGCTATTACCAGTGAAATCCAGTATGATGCCAATGGGTTGGGCAACATCGTCCAGAAAACCGTTGATGGCTACCCGATGATCGCCACAGCAGGCTATGGCGAAGGCCCTGCCGGCCCCCATGCCCTCACTTCGTTTGGTACCGACAGCGCGTTGCTGCCCACCTATGACCAGGCGGTTGAATACACCTCATTCGATAAGGTGTCGAAGGTGACCTACGACCAGCGGCGCCTGGATATCAACTACGGCATCCACGATCAGCGCGTGCACCAGGTATATACCGACCAGGCAACGGGCAAGGTGCGCGAGAAAATTTATGGTGAACTTTTTGAGAAAGTCATCGAAAATGGTATTACTTTAGAGACCCGGAACTACATCCAGGGACCGATGGGTACCTTTGCCATGGCAGTGAAGGATGAGCGTCAGGGAAGCTGGAGCCTGTATTTTATCAAGAAGGACCACCTGGGCTCCTGGGAGGTGATTCCCGACGAGATGGGCATGCCCCTGCAGCAGGCCAGCTTCGATGCCTGGGGCACGCGGCGCGACCCCGACACCTGGGTGTACAACCACGGGCAGAGTTTTGCCCCATTGCTCTTTGACAGAGGCTACACGGGCCACGAGCACCTGGAGCCCTTCGGGCTGATCAACATGAACGGCCGGGTGTACGACCCCCTGGTAAGCCGCTTCCTGAGCCCCGACCCCCTGATCCAGGCCCCCGGCTATACCCAGAGTTTCAACCGCTACAGCTACGGCTGGAACAACCCCCTGCGCTATACGGATCCTACAGGGTATTACAATACTGACCAGGATGACCCCGGGCCGGAAATGCCCGATCCGGAGGATAATACTTTGACTTTATTGCAAAGAATGTTTGCCAAATTTAACTGGGGAAGCGGTTCAGGAGGAGGAGGCTATACTCAAGGGCAAATGTTCCAAATGTGGACCACTTCTGATAAAAATGAAATAAATCAACTTTTAACATTACTTCAAGAAGGAAAACATGATGAAGTAACTCAGGTAGGTGAGCTCTCCTGGGAGAGTATTCCGGAAACCGTACTCACGCTTTTAACTCATCCCGTTGTAGGAAATATTTCGGACATAGCTGACGAGTTAGGGTATACTAAAGGAGCTGGGTATGCTTATACAATTTTTGTAATAGGGGCTGATATTTACCTGTTCCAAACATCTCAAATTAATGAATTGCAATTTTATTACAGGTTAAGCACAACAGGAGTAGCAACCTACGCTGGTTGGGCTTTTGGTCCTCTTGTTGGTGGTACAATTGGATTTTATACTACAGGTATTGAGAAAGCAGCTGCTGCAGGTGCTGAGTTAGAGCTTCGAATGAGAAAGTATTTCTCTCCTAATTCTAGAAATAATTTTTGGAACAAATTTTTTTGGTAATGGAAGAGTATAAAGTGACACTTTGGAAAATGTTGAAGCCAAACATTGGCATTATGCTTTCCTTATTATTTTTCCTATGTTTCATGGGCTTGATAATGTTAAGTTCCTTTTCCCAAAATGGTTATATTCCTGATTTAACAATTATAGTTACTATTGTAGTGGTTATTGTGTTTGGTGGTCCTGGTTTTATATTGCACTTAAACTACTATAAGGAAGATCAAAAGAAAAAACTAATTGTTGATTTTAATGACAAACTTATCACTGTATGCAAAGACGGTCTCGAAAAAAGATTCCATTTTGATGAGATTGCCAGAGTTGAAAAAACAGGCATGGTGCCATCCAGGTCTTATAAGTATTCGACTACTGCACCCTGGCGTTACTTTTATTTTTACAAAGTAGTATTACTGGACAAAAGCTTTATTATTTTGACTCGTTTTTTGGTGGAAGACTTTGAAAAAATGGTCCCAAACGTTTCTTTCTACTCCATGCAGGAAAATTTTCCCCTGGTAAAAAAATAATATTGCATTAAAACGCTGTGCGACTCATCTTAAACGCTGTGTCTCAACTTCTCAACCTCTATCAATCTATCAATCTATCAATCCTCTCACCAGGCTCGTTCAAATTTCCCTGTAAAAGGCCCCTGCGGAGGCTGCTGCTGCACCAAAAACCATCAGGCGATATCCGGTGCCACTCAAAAAAGGACCTCGCCAGGGGACTGTAAAGGGGCTTAATGGAAGTATGGAGAATTGGTGAGTTGGAGAGGGGAAGACTTGGAGAGGGGGAGACTGGGAGAAGGGGAGAGGGGGAGAAAAGGAGACTTGGAGACTTGGAGACTTGGAGAAATGGAGAAATGGAGAGATCCGTTTAAATCCGTATCAACCCGTCAAAATCCGTGTTCGGAATATTTAAAAAGAAACGCCTGAAATGAAAGGGCCTGCTTTTAAGAATTCTGAAAACGGATGACACGGATGCTACGGATACTTCGGCATGCTCAGCACGAGTGCTCACGGATATATTCATAAATACCTTTCCGGCCTGAACGCCTACGGGGCCTGGTAGAGACGTTGCATGCAACGTCTCTACACTGTAGGCACAATCGGTGATCATTCCCTGACAAGG
>JAWOCF010000241.1:0-7563 GCA_046483935.1 Bacteroidales bacterium
CTCCAGGGGGATTTTACGGTCGATGTTTTGAATGATGAAGACTTTCATCCCCGATTTATTCACCACCGACTTCACAACCATGTCCATTGGCCGTTCAATCTCATTTTCTTCAACATAACGGGTGATTAATTCCACAAAAGATTTGCCGAAGCGTTCGGCTTTACCACTGCCCACGCCTGTGATTTGCTTTAACTCCTCCAGGGTTACGGGGTACTGTATCGCCATATCCTCCAAAGAGGGATCCTGAAAGATCACAAAGGGAGGCAGGTTGTTCTTCCGGGCGATTTCTTTACGCAAATCCTTGAGCAAGGCAAAAAGCACCTTATCGGTGGCGCTGGTTTTCTGGCCTGTGCCCCCAGGGCCCGATTCGTCAGGATTGTTTTCATAATCATGATCCTTACTCATCTTCACCGAACGGGGCTTGTCAAGAAATTCTTTCCCTGCTTTGGTGAGCTTCAGGGTGCCATAATCTTCAATTTCTTTTTCCAGCAATCGTTCAACCACACTTTGGCGGATGACCGCATTCCAGAATTTTTCATCCTGATCAGCACCCTTCCCAAAAACCTCAAGCAAATCATGCTTGCAGGACTTGACGGTAGCTGTATTTTTTCCCATGAGTACGTTTATTACATGTTTAGGTTTAAAGAGTTGCTTCACGGCCAGAACCGTTTCTAATACCTGGCAAATATATTCTTTTCCCTCAAACTTTTCTTTGGGATTTAAACAATTATCGCAGGCGCCACAATTTTCCAGGGAAAAGCCTTCCCCGAAATAATTCAGCAAGGTTCTGCGACGGCACACTGAGGACTCGGCATAGGTTACTGTTTCCAGCAACAGCTGATTGCCAATCTCCTGTTCAGCCACGGGCTTGCCTTTTAAAAACTTCTCGAGCTTCTGGATATCGGCAAACGAGTAATAAGTAATACAATTGCCTTCTCCCCCATCGCGGCCGGCACGCCCCGTTTCCTGGTAATAACCTTCCAGGCTCTTGGGGATATCGTAGTGAATTACAAACCGCACATCGGGTTTGTCAATTCCCATGCCAAAAGCAATGGTAGCCACAATCACATCCACATCTTCCATAATGAACCGGTCCTGGTTTCTGACCCTCAGGGAGTTTTCCAGTCCGGCATGATAGGGCAAGGCCTTAATGCCATTCACCTGCAGGGTACAGGCCAGTTCTTCCACCTTTTTGCGGCTCAGGCAATAGATGATGCCTGATTTGCCTTCCTGGCTCTTTACATAACGGATGATATCCTTGATGGAATTCTCCGACTTGGGCCGGATCTCGTAATACAGATTCTGACGGTTGAATGACGATTTAAAGGTGGTGGCCCGGGTCATTCCCAAATTTTTGATGATATCCTGTTGCACTTTCGGGGTGGCCGTGGCCGTGAGGGCGATTACAGGAACCTTTTTCTCGAAGGCATCGATAATAGGCCTCAGGCGCCGGTATTCGGGCCTGAAATCATGGCCCCATTCCGAAATACAATGCGCCTCATCGACGGCAAAGAAAGAAATATCGATCTCCTTGAGAAACTCTACATTTTCTTCTTTGGTAAGCGATTCGGGCGCCACATACAACAGCTTGGTAAGGCCTGAACTGAGATCCTTTTTCACCTGCACGATCTCGGCTTTGGTCAGCGAGGAATTCAGCACATGGGCAATGGCATTGTAGGAAGCAAAATTACGGATGGCATCTACCTGGTTCTTCATCAATGCGATTAAGGGAGAGACTATAATAGCCGTTCCCGGGCGGATTAATGCCGGAAGCTGGTAACACATAGACTTGCCCCCGCCGGTGGGCATGATCACAAAGGTATCCTTTCCTGAAAGCAGGTTTTCAATGACTTTTTCCTGGTCTCCTTTAAAATGAGTATAGCCAAAGATTTCCTTTAGTAGTGTTTTTATGGATACCGTGCTTTCAATATTCATTATTGAGAATAATAATTGAAATAAATAGATAATTTTACAGTTTATTATAAACCTTCAATAACCCAGTTTTCAGACGGCAGATGCGAGAAAATATTGTAGGTTTGTATTGTAAATTTAGCACATTAAAGTTTAGGAAAGAAATATTTTTTTGATATCAAACCCTTGAAAACAAAGCAACAAATCATTGATATAGCGATCTCAACTATCAACATGGAAGGGGAAGCGATAAACAAAATAAAATCGCACATTGATATTAGTTTTGCAGATTGCATAGAAAAGATACTTTTTTCTACAGGAAGGGTTGTCATCCTGGGTCAGGGTCAGAGTGCCATTATAGCCAAAAAAATTGTAGCAACCTTAAATTCAACGGGTACCCCTGCCCTGTTCATGCATGTTGGCGACGCTATTCAGGGAGATCTGGGGATGATCCGCAAGAAAGATGTGGTAATCTGCATGAGCAATAGCGGCAATACCCCTGAAATAAGAGTGTTGATCCCCATGCTCAGGAGTTTGGGTGCTTTTCTGGTGGCCATGGCCGGCAACCTGGAGTCTTATCTGGCCAAACAGGCCGATCTTGTCATCAATACTACGGTAGAACCGGAAGCCATCTCAGGCAATCAGGTGCCCACGGCCAGCACCACCGCCCAGCTGGTGATGGGTGATGCCCTGGCGGTAGCCTTGCTGGAGGCACGAGGCTTTACCATTGAAGATTTTGCCCGCTACCACCCGGGTGGCTCCCTGGCAAACCAGATGTATCTGAATGCCGCCAGGCTTTATCCCCGTAATGAACGCCCCGAAGTGGATGTGATGGCCGATATTGAAACCGTGACCCGTGAGATCTCAGCCAAGCGGCTGGGAGCCACGGCAGTGACCCGCAATGGCCAACTGGCGGGCATCATCACCGATGGCGACCTGCGCCGTATGCTGCAGGGCACTGCCGACATTGCCAGCCTGAAAGCCTCCGACATCATGAGCGAGCTTCCTAAAACCATTACCCCTCAAACCCTGGCTGTTGAAGCCCTGCAGATAATGCGCCAAAGGAATATGAACCAACTACTGGTGGTTGAAGACGATGATTACCTGGGCATGGTGCACCTGCATGACATTCTGAATGAAGGAATCCTTTAAACCCAAAACCCCATGAATGATCCGATAGAACAATTTAATGAATACCGCCAGCGCATGAATCAGAAGATCATGGAGGCTGACAACCTGGTGATCAAGCGCCTGTTCAACCTGGATACCAATACCTATTCCGAGGGTGCTTTACCCGAAAAAACAAAAGAGATGATAGGCCTGTCGGCCTCCATGGTGTTGCGTTGCGACGATTGTGTAAAATATCATCTGCAGAAATGCTTCCAGCTGGGTGTTTCAAAAGAAGAAGTCTTCGAGGTGTTTGCCATTTCCAACATTATCGGGGGCACCATTGTTATTCCTCATCTGCGCAGGGCGGTAGAATTCTGGGAAGCCCTGGAGCAACACACAAAAAACGAATAAAGCATGAAGCTTCACACCAAGGATCTGGTAAAGATTTATAAAAAACGAACGGTTGTCAATCAGGTTTCTGTTGAGGTGAACCGCGGAGAGATTGTGGGGCTGCTGGGCCCCAACGGGGCAGGCAAAACCACCACCTTTTACATGATGGTAGGATTGATCAAGCCCAACGGTGGCAAGATCTTCCTGGAAAATGAGGAAATTACCGGCGAACCCATGTACAAAAGGGCACAACGCGGCATTGGCTATCTGGCCCAGGAAGCCAGTGTGTTCAGAAACCTGAGCGTGGAAGACAACATCAAAGCCGTGCTTGAGTTTACCAAATACACCAAACAAGAGCAAAAAGAAAAGCTGGAGGAACTGATTGATGAATTCGGCTTACAGTCAATAAGGGCCAGCAAAGGGAACACCCTTTCGGGGGGTGAACGCCGGCGCACCGAAATAGCCCGCTCCCTGGCTGTTGATCCATTATTCATTTTGCTTGATGAACCCTTTGCCGGGGTCGACCCCATTGCGGTGGAGGACATCCAGGCGATTGTTACCAGGTTGAAGGCCAAAAATATCGGGGTATTGATCACCGACCATAATGTGCATGAAACCCTGAACATTACAGACAGGGCATACCTGCTGTTCGAAGGGTCAATTCTTAAAGCGGGCACCTCCGAAGAACTGGCCATGGATGAGCAGGTACGCAAAGTATACCTGGGCACCAATTTCCAGCTTCGCCGCTAGCCCCTTCCCAGCTTATAGAATAACATAAAAAGAGCCCATCGTGGCTCTTTTTTTTTGAATTCTTCCTACATGCCCAATCACATTTTCCGGATTCTGCTGCAGCCAGTCATTTTTCCCGCCTGTTCAACCCCTTGTCCGGGTCATATCAGAAACATAGTTCAGACGTAGTTCAGACGTAGTTCAAACGTAGTTCAGACGTAGTTCAAACGTATTTCAGACGTTTCAAGACGTCTATGATACGTCTATGATACGTTTATGATACGTTTATGATACGTCTATGGTACGGCTTTGAAAGAGCCATGGTAGAGCCTGGTATCAGGTTTCAGGTTTCAGGTATTAGGCACAGGGTGTGAGGTACGGGGTGTGGGGTACGGGGGTCAGACATCAGGCAGCTCCCTGATTTCAGGTACATTACAAGTTTGTTAAATGAAAGGTTTTAGGGTTTTGGTGTCCTGGGGCAGGCACTATTCAATCAATCAATCAATCTATCCATCTTCTCCAGGTCTCCAAGTCTCCAGGTCTCCCCCTCTCCAAGTCTCCCCCTCTCCAGGTCTCCCCCTCATTACTTTTTAATGAGTGCCACTGCATATGCCGCAGCGCCCTCTTCGCGGCCCACAAAGCCCAGGTATTCGGTGGTGGTAGCCTTGATGGAGAGCTGGCCGGGAGCCAGCCCCAGCAGCCCTGAGAGGGTCTGTAACATGGCTGGGATGTGCCCTGAAATTTTAGGTTTCTGCAGACAGATGGTACAGTCAATGTTTCCGATGGTGAATCCGTTCTGCTGCAGCATCTCTACCACTTTGGCAAGCAGCAATTTGCTGTCGGCGCCTTCAAGGGCAGCATCGGTATCGGGGAAATAAAACCCGATATCACGCAGGCCGGCAGCCCCCAGCAAGGCATCCATCATGGCATGGATCAGCACATCGGCATCCGAATGCCCTTGTAATCCCTTTTCATAAGGTATATGCACGCCTCCCAGCATCAGCCGGCCTCTGGGGCTGAAGCGGTGAACATCGTATCCAAAACCTACTCTAAAATCCATACAAGAGAACTTTTATAAAATCATGGTTATTCTTGTCTGAAACAAAAATAACCATGACAGGCAATTAATACAAAAAATTCTTCAAACCCTGCTATTGTGAACTGATGGCAGCGAAGTCAAGATACAGGGAGAATCGCAGCACGTTTTCCAGGGGGCTGCGCTGAGCCACAGGCACCAGGTAAGCAAAGTCCATTCCAAAGACATTATACTTCAATCCCAGCCCGAGGGTAAAAAACTTACGGTTTCCCTTTGAGCCATGCTCATGAAAATAACCACCCCGCAAGGCGAACTGCTGATCGTACCAGTATTCAACCCCACCAGAGTAGGTCAGCTCATTAAACTCTTCACTGAAGCCACCGGGGGCATCGGCAAAAGAGCCGAACATGCCCGCCACCACCGACCGGTTGGGATCTCTGCCCTCGGCGATCACCCGGTTGCCATCGTCATCAAAAACGGGCTGACCTTCTTCATTGGTTGCATAGATCGGAGGAGTAGGTACCAACAGCTTATTGATATCCAACATGAAGGTCACCTGGTTGAAGTCGTCCAGATCGAACGTCAGTGAAGGGCCGAACCGCAGGTTGATGGGGATAAAATCGGCGTTGATTTCATCGGTATAGGAGATCTTGTTCCCGATATTTGAAATATTCACCCCCGCCGACAGGGTAGCCGGGGTATTCTCCCAGTTTAATTCTTTGGTATAATAGGCCGATACGTCGGCAGCCACCGACATGCCGGGTTTTGTTTCCACACTTCCGACAAACTGTCCCTGGGTTAGGTTGCTGTAAATATATCGCACGGCGATGGCACCCGAAAAGTTATCACTCAGCTTGCGGGCATAGGCAGCATCGACGGCAAACTCATTGGGCTTGACAATGCCCATAAAGTTGCCCTGGTCGTCGGTAAAGTTAATTTCTCCCAAAGAAAAATATACCAGGGAGAAGGCGATGGTTTGCAGCTCATCAAGCCGGCGGAAGCCACTCAGGTACGAGAGGTTGATGTCGTTGACCAGGGTGCGCAGCCAGGGGGTATAACTCAGAGCGAGCCCCATTTCCTGATCGATAAAGGCAAATTTGGCCGGGTTCCAGTGCATGGAATTGCCATCAGGAGAGGAAGACACCCCTGCATCGCCTAATGCCCCGGCCCGGGCATCGGGAGCGATCATCAGAAAAGGGACTGCCGTGGTGATGGTGTTCTGCGACTGCTGCCCCAGTACATCTTCATAGCCTGGTCCTTCCTGTCCACTGGCCGGCAGCCAGAAGACCATAGTTAGTGCGGTAAATAGAATTCCGGAAAAAAGGTGCTTCATCAGATGAAAAATTTGGTTTGAACTATTGCTATATAGTTTTAGCGTAACAATTGCCTTGTGGTGCAAAAAATTGATTTCGTCAAGAATGCAAATATAACGAATTAAAAACTTGGTTATTGTATATTAAATTCCCCCTTTCGGGTGAAAAATATTCATTGCTCACTTCCTTCCTTACTTACAAGTTTGCCGAAGCCACTTCGTCAGCATATGATCATCTCAGGATCACCAGCTTACGGGTTTGTTGCAACACTTCACCCGAAGGGGCATTGAGCGTCAGCCGGTAGATATATATCCCGTTTCCCAGGGGCTTTCCTGCATGATCCCTCCCATCCCAGCTAACAGGTGGTGACTGATAGCCTGCCGATTGCATCTGCGAATGCAGGGATTGCAGCAACCGCCCGTTCATGTCGAAGATATCAATCTGCACTTCCATGGGCTGGGATGATTGATTGTGTGAAAACACAAAGCGGGTATGACTGCTGAAGGGGTTGGGATAATTCATCAAATCCTTCAGGGCCAGCTGTGCCGATGACTGCACGATGAAGTCCAGGGTTTCCAGGGTTGGGTTGTTATGGATATCCCAAACCCTCAGCGACAGGGTGTGGGGTCCATCTTCCAGGTTAAAGAAGGGGAATATTACCTTTCCGCTTTGGTAAGCATCCTGGTCGGCCTGAAAATATTGATTCAGCACATAGGGGCTCGACAGGTCGCCGTCGAGAAAGGCCACGATATCATGTCCGATACGCCCGGTGATATTGATTCCACTGTGGTCGTTGATCAGTGCCAGCAATACCGGATTCTCATTGGTGATTCCCCCTGACAGGAAGGTGGTGTCGTTCATAAACAGCTGCACCTGAGGCCCACTATCATCAGGGGTATAATCCTGAAGGGTTCCCCCGATTTTGAAACCATCAAAATACCCGTGACCGTCCACTGCTCCGTTATCCAGGTAATAGCTGATCTTGCCGTCGCCGTAGTTATAAGCAATGTCTTTGGGAACGACAAAAGAGAAGGAGAATTCTCCGTCCATCACACTGGCTTTTCCTTTGTATAA
>JAWOCF010000242.1:0-3714 GCA_046483935.1 Bacteroidales bacterium
GCGGATGAGAAACCACTGACCGTTGCTGCGCGGGATCTGTTTTTCAACAAAAATCAGGGTTCTTAACACTTCGTGGGCATCTTCAGCCATTTCGGGGTAATCAATATCAGACACCAGGTCGGTAAAGGGCCTTCCGATGTCTGTTTTTATCAGTTTGAAAATTTTGGTTGCCTGGATTGTATAACGACGTATTTTGAGCTCCTTGTCCAGAAAAAGGGTGGCAATATCGGTGCTGTTGAGCAGGTTCTTCATGTCGTTGTCTACCCTTGCAAAATCTTCAACTTTGGTAATCAGTTCGGCATTGACGGTCTGGAGTTCTTCGTTCAGGCTTTGCATTTCCTCCTTCGAACTGGTAAGCTCCTCGTTGGTTGATTGAAGCTCTTCATTGGCTGACTGCAGTTCTTCGTTTGTCGACTTGAGTTCTTCCTGCGAGGTTTGCATTTCCTCGAGGGTGCTTTGCATCTCTTCACGGGTTTGGTTCAATTCATTCTCCAGCTCCGATTCTCTGATGCTACCTGAAGATTTCCCGGTGGTTTTTGATTTGGGTTTCGCACTTGCCACAGTGGGTACATCAATGAAAATTACCATCAGGTGTTCTTTCAGGGCACCTGGTTTGTCGATGTATTGAATGTTGATATTCAGGGTTTGTTTGGTACCGTTTGTTCCTACCTTCAGATTTTTTATTAAGACGGGGCTTTTTTTTGATATCGCCTGGTGAAAAGCAAATTGAAATTCCTGTCGTAACCCATCACGCAGCATGGCGAAAATATTCAGGTTGGCCTTGCCTGCAGCTGGCTCAAGGTATTTGCCGGTGCGCCCGCTGATATATATGATATCTCCGCTTTGATTCACGATGACACCGGGAGGGGCGAATTGCTGCAAAAGCAGTTGTTCGGCCAGGGATTGAATATTGGGTGATTTGGCCACTGCTGCTGGTTTTTGGGCCATGGCAGGCTGGGGTTTTGAATGGGAGGTTGGCAGATCGGCCAGAGGGGGAAGTGTGGCGTTTTCTGCCCGCTTAAATATTTTTAATCTGGTGTCTAATGGGTCGAAAAGGGCCTTCATGGTCCCAAGGCCTTCTGAGCTGCCCAGCACCAGCAGGCCATTGGGATTCAGGCTAACATAAAAAACCCTGAGTAACTTTCTCTGAAGCTCCGAATTCAGGTAAATCAGCAGGTTGCGGCACGAAAGAATGTCGATATTGATAAACGGGGGTTGGGTGATGAGGTTGTGTTGGGCAAATACAACCATCTCTCTGATTTCATTGGTGATCTGAAAGTCGTCTCCTTTTTTTACAAAAAACCGTGTAAGGCGTTCGGGGGTAACATCATTAACAATATTTTGATGAAATTTACCTTTTCTGGCCATTTCAACCGTGTCAGGATCCAGGTCGGTAGCAAATATTTGTAATGAAATTTCCGGGGGTGGGTTGATCTTCTCCATTGCTTCTTTAAAAATGATAGCAAGGCTGTAGGCTTCTTCCCCTGTGGAACACCCCGGCACCCAGGCCCGCAATGTTTTGTTTTTCAACTGAGCCTCCCCAAAATTGGAGACAATCGTCTCAGAGAGTTTCTCCCATACTTTGGGGTCGCGAAAAAAGTGGGTGACCCCAATCATCATCTCTTTAAAGAGAATTTCACCTTCCCTGGGGTTTTGCTGTAACAGATCGGCATAGGCGGCAATTTTATCAATTTTGTGCACCCCCATTCTTCTTTCAATCCTTCGATACATGGTGCTTTTCTTATAAAGCGAAAAGTCGTTGCCGGTATAGGTGCGCAACAGCAGGATAATTCTTTCCAGGGCGGAAGGATCTTCGGGTGCGCTGTCAGGAATGGTTTTTATAGCAGGGATGTGCTTTAAAAAAGCAATCATTTTTTTAGGCAACTCATTGGGTGGGGCCACAATATCAACCTGAACCGCTTCCAGGGCACTGCGGGGCATGGAGTCGTATTCCGAACTGTCGGGGTCCTGTACCATCACAGTCCCGTTATTTTCTTTGATGTCGCGCACCCCTTGGCTGCCATCCGAACCCATCCCTGAAAGGATGAGCCCGACACTCATTTCCCGGCGCTCAAGGGCCAGGGAACGAAGAAAAAAATCGACAGGCAAACGCAGCCCCTTTGTTTTCACAGACTTAAACAGCTGTAGTTTGCCCTGAACAATCGACATGCTTTTGTTGGGGGGGATCACATACACGCAATCGGGGCTCACCTGCATTCCGTCAGCGGCCTGATGAACCTCCATCCCGGTATATCGTTGCAACAGCTCAGGAAGCATCCCTTTATGCGTGGGATCCAGGTGTTGTACTATTACATAAGCCATCCCGCTGTTGGGGGGCACATTTCTCAGAAACTGCTCCATGGCTTCCAGGCCCCCTGCCGAGGCACCAATGCCTACAACCGGAAACGATGCCTGTTCAATGGGAGCCTCTTTACTGGCTGGGGCAGCTTTTGATCTGGCTTTATTTTTTACTGTTTGCTTTGCTTTTGCCATTTTAAAACAGGGATTTAAGTTGATACGGCCCTGCGCATCAGGCTGCAGCTTAAACCTGCCATGCCCGCAGGAAAAGCATAAAGGGCATTACTAAAACAACCGGTCTGTCATTTTTTTAAACTCCACGATGCTCAGGGGTTTGGTCAGGTAGTCGTCGATACCCATGGCCAGGTATTTCTCGCGGTCGCCTTCAAAGGCATTGGCACTGAGCCCTACGATGGGCGGCGGATTTTTATATTTCTGCTTCAGGATTTGTGTTGCGGTAATGCCATCCATCACGGGCATCTGAATGTCCATCAGGATCAGGTCGAACTTGCCGGGCTTGAATGCATTCAGGGCTTCCTGGCCATTGCTGGCAAGGCTGACATCATGGCCGATCGATTGAAGCATCAGGCTGACTACTTTCTGGTTCACTACTTTATCATCAGCAAAAAGAATACGCAGACTGCCGTTTGATTTGGCTTCATCTTCTGGTTCATCCTCCTGACTGGTATTGGGAAGATTCTGCACTGGTTCGCTGACCTGGGCCGGGAAAGTGAACCAGAAAGTGCTTCCTTTGTGATGTTCGCTTTCAAACCCGATTTCACCCCCCAGCAGTGTGGCAAGCTCCTTACAAATAGACAGGCCCAGGCCGGTGCCTTCGTAATTACGGGCATCCTTGTTGTCGATTTGCGAAAAAGGAACAAAAAGCTTGTCCTGCATTTCTTCAGGGATGCCAATGCCGGTATCGGTAACTGAAATCTTAATCTGCAGATGATTGCCGGTGGCCCCGGGCGTTGCTATCTGGCTTCGTAGTATGATGGAGCCCCGGGAAGTAAATTTGATGGCATTTGACACAAAATTGGTGATGATCTGCCCGATGCGTTCTTTGTCGGCATTAATAATTTCAGGGATACCCGGGTCGGTCTGGGTTTTAAATGACACCCCTTTTTTTATCCTTTCTTTGAATTGTGCCGTGATTTCGGAAAAAAGGGTATTGAAAGCAAAGGGCGATGGGGCAAGGATTAACTTGCCTGCTTCGATCTGTGAATAATCCAGCACCTGGTTAATGATTGTCCTGAGATTTTCGCCTGAAAGTTTCAGGATGTCGAGGTAATCTTCCTGTTCTTTGTTCAGCTTTGTACGCTCCAGAATCTCTATCATACCCAGGACGCCGGTAAGTGGAGTGCGGATTTCATGGCTCATATTGGCAAGAAACCGTTGTTTGAATTTCAGTGATTC
>JAWOCF010000268.1:0-3454 GCA_046483935.1 Bacteroidales bacterium
TCTCCCACCAGGCCCAGGGTTTCGCCCTTATATACCGAGAAACTTACATTGTCGACGGCATGAACCCAGGAACGCACTTTGCCCAGCCAGCTTCTTTGGGTAGCAAACGAGGTTGTTAATCCCTGTACCTTCAATATGGGCGGATGAGAATAGATGCGTTGATGGTTTTTCTGGCGTTCAGCCAGAGCAACATCTGCCTCTTTCATTTCCGGAGAAGCACTACCTGGCTTTTTTCCATCTTTTTGAATAAAGTCGCTGATCACAGGCAATACCAAGGGGCGGATGTCCAGGCGGGGGCGGCAGGCAATAAGTCCTTTGGTGTATGGATGGGTAGGCTGGTGAAAAAGTTCTTTCACCGGCCCTGATTCCACAATCCTGCCCTTGAGCATTACAGCTACCTGGCTGGCTACCTGGCCCACCACCCCCAGATCGTGCGATATGAAGATGATTGCCATCTGGTGTTTTTTCTGTAGCTGGGCCATCAGCTCCAGGATGTTCTTTTGCACCGTAACATCCAGGGCGGTGGTCGGTTCGTCGGCAATCAGCAACAAGGGCTTGCAGGCCATGGCCATAGCGATCATCACCCGTTGGCGTTGTCCCCCCGACAGCTCGTGGGGGTATGCCTCAAAAGCCTTTTGGGGATCCGGAAGCCTGACTTCTTCAAACAACTCAAGAACCCTTCGACGGGCCTGTGAAGCATTGGCTTTCTGGTGCCACAGCAATGACTCCATCACCTGGCGGCCGCATCGCTGCACCGGATTCAGTGCCGTCATGGGTTCCTGGAATACCATGGAGATAAACTGCCCGCGGATGGATTGCAACTTTCCAGGGGGTTGTTCCAGCAAGTTGATCCTGCCCCATTGCGGATGGTCAAACCAGATGCACCCACTGCTCACCCGGGCATGCTGGCGCGAAAGAAGCCCCATAATGGCCAGCGCAGTGACTGACTTGCCTGATCCTGATTCACCCACGATGCCCAGGGTCTGGGCGCCCTGCAATTCAAAGCTGATGTTCTCCACAGCACGTACCACCCCCTCTTCGGTGGTAAAATCTACCGAAAGGTTTTCAATGCTTAGGAGAGGGTGTTGTGCCACAATATGATTTTAGGGACACAAACATACAAAAAAAGCCACCGCTGAGGGTGGCTTTTTTTTGGTGAGATATTTTTACTGAATGGCTTCAGAAGGCTCGCGCCATTTAACGTCATAATACCCGGGACGCTCTTCGACGGCTCTTTTCAGAAATTCCTCGGGATAGCCAATGCCTTCGGGCCAGGGGCGCAGGCTTTCCTCAGTGCGGATGTAACGGTCATTGTATTTCGAGAACAGATGGTAACCCAGTTCCCTCCAGCGCTCAACAGTGTATTCTGCATTGTTGACACTGAAATCGGTCAGGTATTCCTGCGCCAACTCAGGATTGGTTTTATGCAGTTCGCCTGCTGCAATATCAACCGCTCTGGTCATGGCATGGGCCCGGTCTTCCACCTCTTTCTGCACTTGCTGGATGTCGACAATCATGTGGTTGTACAACCCATAGGCATAATTGGCCACATGGCTGAATACCCAGAAGGCTGAGTCCCAGTCAAAATCAATGATGTTGCCTGTAGCCAGTGATTGGGGCGCACGGTTCATGCCCATATACAAAGGCATATAGGCGTTTGAGTAGGTGTCGTCCAGGCCGTACCAGAAGATACCGCCAATGGCATCGGGCAGCCAGTCGCGCGACTGGGAAATGAAAGAAAAGCCGGTCTGAACCTGCGAGATGGTGCGCTCGAAAGAATACTGGGTGTCATCACCTTCCAGTTTGAAGGTCAGCGGGCGCCAGCGATAAGGATTGTTAAAAGGTCCGGAAGCAATTCCTTCGCCAGTGTAAAAAGGAGTGTCATTAAAATGGTCGCGTACCAGGGCGATCATGTCTTTGGTGGTTACAGGCCTGTCGGGCTTGATAAACAAAGGGTAAGGCTCAGCTCCCTCAACGCAACGCCAGTAATCGGCAGGAAATGCCTCGGAGGGTGCTGCCCGGTTAAAGATGCTCCATACCCTGCCTTCGCATAACAATAATGAACGAGGGGTAACAGGTGCATAGGCCTCTACAAAGCTGAAATCTTCCTTGCGGCCTTCGAACCATCCCATATCGCGGGCGAAGTCTACCAGGTCGGACGACCACATCCAGTTTTCGGTGTCCTTCCAGTCGATCTTGCGGATCCGGGCCTGGTTGGCATGTGCTGCCATGTATCCGTCGGGAACTCTGGCAGCTACCCATACACCCCCTTTGCCATGCTTGCCTTTGCCAATGAACTCCATAATCCATACCTCGTGCTTGTCGGCAATGGAAAAGGACTCTCCGGTGCTGTTATAACCATATTCTTCTACCAGGCCGGTCATCACCTGGATGGCTTCCCGGGCTGTCCGGGAGCGTTGCAGGGCGATATATATCATCGACCCATAATCTATGATCCCGTTAGAATCGCCCAATTCGGCACGCCCGGTAAAGGTGGTCTCTCCAATGGCCACCTGGTGTTCGTTCATGTTGCCGATCACCTTGTAGGTGCGTTCTACCTGGGCAATGTTTCCGGAATACTTGCCTGAGTCCCAGTTATAGACGGCCAGGGTGTCGCCGGGGGCATAGGTTCCTCCCGGATAGAAATATAATGGATCCATAAAGCCGCCGGCATCAGCCAGATAACTGATCATTACACTACCATCGGCACTGGCCCCTTTTGATACCAGTACGTTGGTGCAGGCATATCCCGGGGAGGCGATTCCGGCCAGCAGGAAAAGTACGATGCCGAATACTGAAAATGTCTTTTTTCTCATAGAAGTTTAAAGTTGATTGTTTGAGTTGAAGCTACAAAAATAACAGAATTCTGCAATGTTGGTTTTTGGAAAGAATGGGTATCATTCTTTTTTTTCGCATCATGCCGACTTAAGTGCGCTGAATTATGACCAAATAGTAAACAATTCATTTATAAAATTTTATTTTCTTTCTCTCTTGCGAGATCTTATTATCTGCTATTGGGGTTATTTTGCTACATTTGCTATCATTCTGTATACGTTTATTTCAAAAAAGAGATCTCTATGAAAAATAAGGCATTCATTCTTTTGGCAATGATTTTTATGGTGGTAGCCTGTCAGCGAGGGAAGGCTCCGGGAACTCAGCAGCATGCCGAGCAGGCGGAGTCACCCGTGCAGCAGGCCTTTTTTGAAAAGCTGGCCAGCCTGTGCGGCGAAAGCTACCAGGGCACCCAGATTTACCGCAGCGCCCATGGCCAGAGCTGGGAAGCACAAGAAATGGTGATTCACGTGCAAGAGTGTCGGGATGACCACATACAGATCCCTTTCAGGGTGGGGGATGATATTTCGCGCACCTGGGTCTTTTTGATTGAAGATGGGAAGCTGCGTTTTCAGCACGATCATCGTCATGCCGACGGAACCCCTGAAGATGCCTCTCTCTA
>JAWOCF010000039.1:0-15460 GCA_046483935.1 Bacteroidales bacterium
CCACATCGCGCAATACCGATGCGGGGCGGCCATCCACATTGAGGCGGAAATAAGAGCTGCCTCCCCCGGCCAGGGAGAAGGAGGAAATGCTGATTCTGCGGTGGTGGTCATTGTATACCTTCAGGGCACGGGTAGAAGATCCCAGGGAGGTAAAGACAGTATCAAAAAGCACCGAGTCGGCCGAGAAAGACAAGCGAACTCCCGGATCGGTGTCAAAGCCCTCTTCACGGCAGGAAAAAAAGCCAGAAGAAAGGGCCCCCAGGAAAAAAGCAGTCAACAGAAAGCGGAAAAGTCGCACCATGGTCCTTTGAAAGATATACGATAAATAACGGCCGGCTTGGCCCATATGTTATGCAAAAATATAAAATAAAACCCCCCAATGCGTTCCATGAAAATATAAAAGCCCTGCCGGGGGTGTTCCCCTGCCAAAAAAAACCTGAAAAGTACTTGTAACAAGTAAAAATAATTTAATTTTGCAGCCTAAATAAACCAAAAATGGCAAAAAAGAAAAAGAACCTTCACGAAGAAAAGAACATTGTTGCTGTAGAGGAAGCTTTAAGCAAATCAGAACAGTTCATTGAGCGCAACCAGAATCTCATCTTGTGGTCAGTGGCTGTGGTGGTGCTGGTGATTGCAGGATACATCGGGTTCACCCGCTTTTTCCTGGCCCCCCGCCAGCAGGAAGCCAGCACTGAGATGTTTATGGCCGAGAAGTATTTTGAACAGGAGAATTTTCAGATGGCACTCGAGGGCGATGGCCAATACCTGGGCTTTCTTGATATCATCGATGAATATGGCATGACCAATGCAGCCAACCTTTCAAAATATTATGCAGGCATCAGCTACCTGAAACTGGCTCAGTTTGAGGACGCCATTGAAATGCTCAAAGAGTTCAGCCCCAAGGATCAGTTTCTGGGAGCCATGGCCAATGGGGCCGTTGCAGATGCTCACCTGGAGCTGGGCGATGTTCAACAGGCCGGCAGGTTCTACCGCAAGGCTTATGAATACGAGCCAAACGAATTTACCACTCCGTTGTTTCTTTATAAAGCAGGTCTGCTGTTCGAGCAACAGGGTGATTATGACCAGGCACTGGAATTGTACGAGCGCATCCGCTCGGAGTATCCCGAATCGAATGAAGGTCGCAATATTGACCGGTTCATTGGCAGGGTAAACGCCATGTTATAGTAAAAACTGATTACATGTCTGACAAGAAGCAGAATCTTTCGGATTATGCCCCCCAGGAGGTGCCTGATGCCTCACAGATGACCATTGGGGTGGTGGTGGCCGAGTGGAACCCTAAGGTGACCCTGTCGCTGCTGGAGGCTGCTGTAGCCACCCTGAAGCGTCATGGCATGCAACAACAGAACATCCACGTCCATTTTGTTCCGGGCAGCTATGAGCTCACCAGCGGAGCCGCCATGGTGATTGAAGGCACACAGCCCGATGCCGTCATCTGCCTGGGCTGCGTGATACAGGGAGAGACCCGCCATTTCGAGTTTATCTGTCAGGCCGTGTCGCAGGGGCTGAATCAGGTTGCCCTGAATTACAGCCGCCCGGTAATCTTCGGGGTACTCACCACCGACACCATGCAGCAGGCCCTGGATCGTGCCGGAGGCCTTCACGGCAACAAAGGCGATGAAGCAGCCATCACCGCCATCAAAATGGCAGCCCTGCAAAAAAAGCTGATGTAAAGATCCTTGTATTGGAACCAAAAGAGCTACGTATCGTTTTCATGGGCACTCCCGAGGTGGCAGTTCAGTCGCTCAAAGACCTTGTTGAAAACGGTTACCAGGTGGTGGCCGTAGTAACAGCGCCTGATAAGCCTGCCGGGCGTGGCCGCAAGCTGACAGGCCCGCCGGTTAAGGAATATGCCTTACAGCAGAATCTGAAGGTATTACAACCACAGAACCTCAAATCTTCTGATTTTCTGGATCAACTAAAAGCAGTGCGCCCCGATGTACAGGTGGTGGTGGCTTTTCGCATGCTGCCCGAACAGGTATGGAGCCTGCCCCCGTTAGGTACCTTTAATATGCATGCCTCCCTGCTGCCACAATACCGTGGTGCTGCCCCCATCAACTGGGCCGTCATCAACGGCGAGCAGCAGTCGGGCGTAACGACCTTTCTGCTGGATCATCTGATAGATACCGGGAAGATCCTGTTCCGCGAGCCCATCAACCTGGAGCCCGACGAGACAGCAGGCAGTCTGCACGAGAAAGTAAAACATGAAGGCAGCAAACTGGTGATGCGAACCCTGGATGCCATTGCCCATGGCAACATCAGGCCGCTGGATCAGCAAGCACTCACCAGTGAGCAACCCATCCTGAAAAAGGCACCTAAAATCTTTAAGGAGGATTGCCGCATCGATTGGAACCAGCCTGTACAGCAGGTGGCCAATCATATTCATGGTCTGAGCCCTCACCCGGGAGCCTTCACCACGATAGAAACGGCAGGGCAACTCCCCATGACCCTCAAAATCTACGAAGTGGTTCCTGAACGGGTGGTTCATCATGATGCACCCGGCACCCTGATTTCTGACAATAAAAAACAGTTGGGCTTTACCACACCCGACGGAATTATATGGGTAAAAAGCCTTCAGCTACCCGGTAAACGCCGCATGAATACTGAAGAAGTGCTCCGTGGCCACTCTTTTTGAAAAAATTTCTTCATTTTCCCGTTTTTACTAAGTCTTTGTCTCACAGGGATTTAATATATACAGTTATTAACAAACCTTCCATTTTATCAACAAAATCAACACTTTTCGGAGTTTGGCCTTGCATTTTTTATTAAATAACCTATATTTGCATTGATTAATGGAAGCTTTTCAATATCTCGTTTAACTAAAAACCAAAAAAATGAACAAAGCAGAATTAATTGATGCTATGGCATCAGAATCAGGCTTGACAAAAGCTGACGCAAAAAAAGCTCTGGATGCTTATATCGCAGCCACGACAAATGCACTGAAAAAAGGAGACCGTGTATCTTTGGTTGGTTTCGGTTCTTACTCAGTATCAAACAGAGAAGCCCGCAAAGGACGTAATCCTCAGACTGGAAAAGAAATCACCATCCCCGCCAAAAAGGTTGTGAAATTCAAGCCTGGCGCTGAATTGTCTGACGTTGTCAAATAACACAAAGATTCAGTGACCCATAAAGCTCCGGAGCCCATCCGGAGCTTTTTTTTTATACTTTTGTGATATCAAGAATCTCCAAACCAAACTGCTATGAGCCTGGAAGACAAAATCCGTGATTTCGATCCCAATGGAGTGGGCAACACCTCCAACAACATTTTCGGTTTACCCTTCGAGGTATCAGAGTCGCGGGTGGTATTTATTCCTGTGCCCTGGGATGTCACCGTTTCCAATCATGAAGGCACTTCACAGGGGCCGGCCAACATCTTTGAGAATTCCTTTCAGATCGACCTGTTCGATCCGCTGATTCCCGGCGCCTGGAAGCAGGGCATGGCCATGGAGGCCTTCGATCCCGGCATGGTAGCCCGTAACAAGGTGCTTCGCAAGAAAGCTGCCCGTTACATCAACTTTCTGGAACAGGGCGGTGACCCCTATACCAACGGCCCCATGCTGGAGATCCTTGATGAGATCAATGACGCCTGCGAGACCCTGTGCCTGGAGCTGGAAATGAAGGCCCTGCAGTACCTGGAGAACGACCAGATTCCCTGCATGGTAGGGGGCGAGCACAGTATATCATTGGGGTTGATCAGGGCCCTGGCCCGCGAAAACCCGGGCTTTGGCATCCTGCAGATCGATGCCCATGCCGACATGCGCCAGAGCTACCAGGGGTTTGAGTATTCGCATGCTTCCATTATGCACAATGCCTTGCAAACAGAAGGTCTTGAGCAGATCGTTCAGGTAGGCATCCGCGAGTTGTGCCATGAGGAAATCAAAGTCATCACACAAAATCCCAGGAAAATAAAGACCTATTTTGACCGCGACATCAACCACCGGATGTTTGAAGGGGAAACCTGGATGGACATCTGCGAGGAAATTGCCGGAAAGCTTCCCGAAAAGGTATATGTCTCTTTTGACGTCGACGGGCTGACTCCTGCCCTGTGCCCCGGCACAGGAACCCCTGTCCCCGGCGGGCTGTCCTACAACCAGGCCCTCTATCTGCTGGAAACCATCCTGGCAAAGGGAAAGAAGATCATTGGTGCCGACCTGGTGGAAACAGGCCCCGGCAGCATCGACGGCATCATCTCCACCCGCATTCTATACCGCCTGGCGGGCATGCTCATTAAAAGCAACATGTAACCATCCTTTTTTCATTAAACTCCCTTCATTTTGGATCTCTCTACCAAATACCGCCTGGTTGAATTTCTGGAACAATTCATTCTGGATGCCAGAATGCAGAAGTTCAGGTCGGTACTCGATGGGCGTACCCGACACATCACGATCGTGCTGGAAGACATCTTCCAGTCGCAGAATGCCAGTGCTGTATTGCGCACCTGTGAGTGCACCGGCATCCAGGATGTGCACATCATAGAGAATGAGAACCAGTTTGACATTCACCCCGACATTGTAATGGGGGCTTCCAAATGGCTCACCCTGCACCAGTATAATCAACAGAAAGACAACACCCTGCACTGCCTGCAATCGCTGAAGCAACAAGGCTACCGGCTGATTGCCACTTCACCCCTGCCTTCGGGCGTAGCACTGGAAGAATTGCCTGTTGACCAGAAAACAGCCATCCTGTTTGGCAATGAACTCAATGGCCTGTCACCACAGGCCATAGAACTGGCTGACGGCCATATGCACATTCCCATGCGAGGCTTTACCGAGAGTTTCAACATCTCGGTGTCGGCAGCCATCTGCCTGAACCACCTGAGCCATGCCATCCGCCGTGAGGGCAGCTCCTGGCAGCTCTCTGATGAAGAAGGCGCAGACCTGCTGCTCGACTGGATGCAGAAAACATTGCGTAACCCTGATCCCCTGATCCGTCACTTCGTGGAAAAGGAATCTGTCGCTTAATCCTATGATATGACGTAATAATTTTATACTTTTATATAAAATTTACGTTGAATCTAAAATTTATTATTATGGGAAAAGGAGACATAAAAACCCGTCGTGGTAAACTTTTTAAAGGAAGCTTTGGCAAACTGCGGCCCCGCCGCAAAGGGAAAAGACCCCTTAATGTTACTCCCCACGCCCACCCCATGCAGAAAGAACCCCGCAAGAAACCTCCTGGATGATCTCAACCACACAGGAGCATTCATCATGATCTATCATCATTAAGATTCACAAAACAAGGGGGTTTGTGAATCTTCTTTTTTCAGCTCTCTGTCGCTTCGTCAAACTCAGCAACCAGAACCGACAGGCTCAGTTCAGCCACCCGAACTGACAGGCTCAGCAGCCGGATATTGCAGAGCAGAAAAAAACGGTTCTTATTTTTGTTGTGCCTGATTCACCAGCAGGCGAAACAAGTCGCCACGTTCTTCGAAGTTGCGGAAGGCATCGTAGCTGGATGCTGCCGGCGAGAGCAGGCAGGCTTTTCCCGGCGGGGTATTCATTAAGGCCCACTGGAAGGCTTCGTGCAAATTGCGAACCTCCACCAGGGTCTTGCCGGCAAAGCCGGACTTGTCTCTGGCTAGCTGCAGCATACGCTGGCCTGCTGCCCCCATCATCACCAGGTTACGCAGGTGTGAGCCCTGCAGGGCATCCATAAAGGGCCCGTAATCCACTCCCCGGTCATGGCCTCCCAGAATCAGGGTAAAGGCATCAGGGCATGCCTTTAAAGCCTCCAGAACCGCCTCGGGAATGGTGGCAATGGAGTCGTTATAGAAATGGATGCCCCGGATGTTTCCAACATACTCCAGGCGGTGTGGCAATCCTTTGAAAGAAGCCACTGCCCGGGCAATCCCTTTTTCAGAAGCCCCGGCCAGCAAGGCTGCCGCCCCGGCCGCTGCAATATTCAACAGGTTGTGCTCACCGGCCAGCAAACGGTTTGTGCGCACGCCTTCAATGCGGTAAGACCCCCGGGGCAGGACCACCAGCAGATCATCTTCATTGAAACAGGCCTGCGCTGCGCGAGCAGGCTGGCACCCCAGGGCAACCGGCTGTGAGGACAGCGAAAGCTGCTGCACCCCTCGGGCCACCATTTCATTATTGCTATTATACAGGAAAAAATCTTCGGGTAGCTGCCAGCGGGCAATGTTAAGCTTTGCCTGCTGATAATGCTCATAAGAATGATAATGGTCGAGATGCTCCTGGAAGATGTTCAGCAGAATGGCCACGTGAGGTGACACCTGAATGTTTTCCAGCTGATGGCTGCTCATCTCAAACACGATCCGGGTGGATGGTGTGATTTGCGGCAGCAGGTCGAAGGGCGGAACGCCGATATTTCCTGCAAGCACAGCCTCAATCCCGCAATGCTGCAAGATGTGGAGCAGCAGGCTTGAGGTGGTGCTCTTTCCTTTGGTTCCGGTGATGCCGGTAACCTGCCGGCCAAAAAGCTCCAGAAAGATCTCTGTCTGCGAAGTAATTTTTGCCTTCAGGGCCTGTGCTTCCAGTGATTTGAAGGAAATGCCCGGTGATCGGATAATCAGGTCGGCCTGCTGAAGCCCCTGCAGATAATGACTCCCGAAGAAGCTGTGGGTATTGTCATCGCCTGTAAGGAAGCCGGCCTGCTGGTTCAGGCTCTCATTCTGATCGCAGATCAGCAACGGAAACCCGGGCAACATCCTGCGGATGGCGGCATATGATGATTGCCCCTCCTTGCCGAAGCCCAGGATGGCAACTTTTTTTCCGGTAAGATACTGTTCAAGGATCTGATGATTCATGGGATCACTTTTGATAGCAGCAAGCACTTAAAAGAAAATTATTTCTACAGCCAAAGGCATTACTGACGAATCTGATCAAGGGCCTTTTGCAGGATGATTTCAAAATCCTTTGCCAGAAAATGAGGTTGATGAAACCCCTCCAATACGGCCTGCAGATCCTGCTGTTTGTACTTTTCAAAAAGATCTCCTTCAACATAATGCTCCAGCAAAACAGGCAGCTGCCCGGACTGCCCGGTGGTGCGTTGGCCGGCAACAGTGGCCATGGCAACATTCACCTCTTCCAGGGTACCCACACATTCGAAAGGCTTATTCACGGAGGCCCCGGTCAGTTGATCCATCAGCCCGCGCAAAGCAGGATCTTCAAAAAGATCCTTCCCGAAAATACGCCTCATCTGTTCCTCCGGAATAAAAGGCGACAGGATGATCCAGGTAAAGAGGCATTTGGAGCAGGTGCCACACCAGGAATCAGTTTTGCTGCCTGCGTTACAGCTTTTGAATACCGGGTGGTAAGGCTTCATCTGCGAAAACAGGGCCGCAATCTGCAACTCATTCAACGGCCTCAGGAAGCTGAAGTATTCAAGCCCCATAAAGATGTTGTCGGCAAAATATTCCCTGAAATCCCGCTCAAACTCCAGTGATTTGGAATACTGATGGTTGACAATGGTGCCGGGTATGGTGACCTCATTGGCGCTCGACTCGTTGGAAAGGGCGATGTAACGTGATCCCGACAGGCAGGCACTCAATGAAGTAACAAAAGCCAGCAGGGCCGAAAAGGGCGTGTGCCCGTTCAGGAATCCCTGTTCATTGAGTTGAAGCAGCAGGGGATCGATGGTTCTTTTTACCTCCAGCACCTTTTCCTGCCCAAAGCCCGCCACCTCCAGCACCTGCCGGGTGGCGCCGCGGTGATTGACCACCACGGCCAGGTTGTCGTGCGAAAATTGTTTCAGCAATTCCAGGCTCACTACCGAATCTTTGCCTCCCCCAACGGGGATCAGCACTTTCTCGTTCAGTGGCGGAGGGGTCACCTTTTTCAGGAAAGACACCTGACGGGGGAACTCGAAAGAAAACACCTCAATGCCGGGAATGGTAATGCCATTGGTATAAAAGAACTCTCCCAACCCGTAGCGGAACAACTTTTTCCACCATTGCTGCTGGCCGGGATTCAACCCAAAGGGTTTTACCAGGATGCGCGGGCTGCAGAAGGCTTTCCAGTAACTGATCATTTCGACCATGCCAACATGAAAAGTCAGTGAATAAAGCAGCTCATCAGACAAACTGGCAGAGAAAGCGCCGTGATATGGAATGCTGATCCGGGGCTTGAAAAAATATTCATCGCCCACAGAAAATTCAAAATGTAATTCCAGCACATCCGATTTTCTGACAAAGGAACATGATTCATATACAAAAAGAGGATATTTCTTCCTCAGGGCCTCATAATGCTGCTGTTGACCGGGGTTTTCCATTTGAACAATGGTAAAGTTTTTGTTGTTTAGCTTGTGAATTGCAGATCAAAAGTAAAAAAAACCTGAACAACGAAAACATATTACGAATATCCTGTTTAATGCACTCTTATGAAAAACCCCAATACGATACCCGGCTGCGGAAAACTCCTGATCAGTGAGCCCTCCCTGCGCGACTTCTACTTCACCCGCAGTGTGGTATTACTTACCGAGCATACCGAAGAAGAAGGCACCATCGGGTTGATTCTCAACAAGCCCATAAACCTGAAGCTAAGGGAGGTGGTTAAAGAGTTCCCCGACAATGACTTCCCACTTTTTCTGGGAGGACCGGTGCACCCCGAGCGACTGTTCTACCTGCATACCCTGGGAGATTCTGTTCCCGGCAGTATCGAGGTGATCAAAGGCCTGTACTGGGGCGGTGACATTCAGAAGCTCATGGAGATGATTGAACTGAAACTGGTAACCCCCGGGCAGGTGCGTTTCTTTATCGGCTATTCGGGGTGGGATCCCGACCAACTTAATCAGGAACTGGAGGAAAACTCCTGGATCGTGACCCAATGCTGTACCAAATCTATCATGGAACGCACCCCCGAGGCCCTCTGGGGCAATATGCTCAAGGAGATGGGCAACGATTATGCCATCTGGGCCAATTACCCGGCCAATCCGATGCTGAATTAAATTTCCCTGCCTTACGATTCGCCAAATACCAGTGAGATGATATGGTCGGGCTTCACGGTTTCGCCCTTGATGATACAATGCGCCTGCAGGTAATAAGGCTCCCTTTCCTGAAGTTTCTGAGCAATATATTGCTGCAAGGGTTCTCCCTGCAGGTCGTCAAGCAGCGGACGCCTGGTAAAGGCATTTTCCAGACGATGGGCCAGGCTCAGGTGGCTCATGCGCAGATATACCGACATCCCGCTGCGGATGATAAAATCCATATTGTCGAAGAAACAGGGGGTGCCACCACCAGTGGCTATCACCATATTGTCGTGCAAGGCAGTTTCATGGAGCTGCTTCTGTTCCAGCTTGCGGAAGTACGCCTCGCCATGCTTACTGAAGATCTCCCCTACACTCATGCCCTGATTCTTTTCCACCTCATGGTCAAGATCCTGAAACCCATAATCCAGGCGGCGCGCCAGGCGTTTGCCCAGGGTGCTTTTCCCGCTTCCCATAAATCCGATCAGGTAGATGCGCATGACATAGTAGTATTTAATACGAAATTATAAAAAAGCAGGCAGTAAAAGGAATGACTCCCAAAGAATTTGCCTGCTCATTGCCGGGTTGCCCCTTCAGGAAGCAGGATTGGGAAAAGCTATACAGCCCAACGACCTTCACTGGTGAAGGCGCACACATTGCGTGGTGATGAGGGGATCCAACAGTGAAAATAGCATATTTGCATTATCTTTGCCAACATATTGATAACGCAAAGGCCCATGCCATTGAAAATTACCATCAACAAGGGGTTGTTCAAAAGCATCATCACTTTAATGAGTGGCACGGCGGCCGCACAATTGATTGCCATCCTGCTTCAACCGGTATTGCGCCGGATGTTTTTGCCCGAAGATTTTGGAGCCATGGGTGTTTACACCAGCCTGGTATTGATTCTCTCTTCCTTATCGACCCTGCGGTATGAACCTGCCATCGTGCAACCCGAACAAAAAGCCGATGCCATCAATCTTTTCTTCCTGGCTTTTTATATTAATTTGATCTTCAGCCTTCTCCTTTTCCTGGTGGTGATTATTTTTCTGAATCCCCTGGCTGCTTTCCTGAACCTGGCAGCAGGATATCACTGGTGGTTGCTGTTTTTGCCGGCCAGCGTGCTGATGCTGGGTACCTACCAGGTGATGAATTATTACCTGATCCGCGAAAAGGCCTTCGGGGCCATTTCGGTCAACAAAGGGATACGAAGGGCCTCAGAAGGGGCCGTCCAGCTATTCGGAGGAAGCATCAAATGGCCTGCAGGCCTGGTACTGGGCGATGTGGCCGGTCATCTGGCCAACGTGATGAGTGGCTTTCGCCAGATGCGCAAGGCATCTTTTTCCTTTGCTGATCATTCATTAAGCCTTCAGAAAAAACTCTTCAGGCAGTATGCTGATTTCCCTTTGTATTACATGTTGCCCATGTCGCTCAACGTGGTCTGCCTGATGGCTCCCCTGCTGTTCATCAATAAGTTTTATTCAACCGAAACAGCAGGCTATTTCGATATTACCCGCCTGGTGCTGATCATCCCCTCGGCACTGCTGACCGTGAGCGTGGGGCAGGTATTCCTGCAAAACATCTCGCAGAAGAAGAGAGAAGGATTGTCGTTTATGCAGGATTTTTTTCAACTTACGGGCATCCTCTCGCTGCTGGCACTGGTCATGGCACTGGTGCTTACCCTGGCCGGGCCACAGCTGCTGGCATGGTATGCAGGCCCCTCCTACCATATCGCAGGGCAGTTTGCACAGATCCTGGTATGGGGCACCTTTGCCCGGATCATCGTCTCGCCCATGACCATGGTATACATTGGCATGCGCCGGCTGAAAACCCAGGCCGCCTGGCAGATCCTGTACTTCCTGATGATTGTTTCCCTGGTGTTTTTCCGCCACTTGCCGGTCATGCATTTTCTGATCATCCTCACGGCCATTGAGGTTTTCGCCTATATCATTAACTTTGGGCTGGTCTGGAGGATCGTCAGGAAGTACCACCGCAACCTGGGCCAACAGCCTGCGGCCGATGAATCTGATAACCCATAAAAAAATGAAGCAACATGTCAAGGATACTGACCATACTGGGTGCACGCCCACAGTTTATTAAGGCTGCCCCGGTAAGCAGGGCCATTGCAGCCCTGGAAGGCATGCAGGAAGTGCTGGTGCATACGGGGCAACATTTTGACCCGGAGATGAGCCAGGTGTTTTTCGACCAGATGGGCATCCCCCGCCCGGCCTACAACCTGAACATCCACAGCCTGCCCCATGGCGCCATGACCGGGCAGATGCTGCAGGCAGCCGAAAAGGTGATGATGGACGAGAAACCTGACTGGGTGATGGTTTACGGCGACACCAACTCCACCCTGGCCGGGGCCCTGGCAGCCCGCAAGCTGGGAATTAAGGTTGCCCATGTGGAAGCAGGCCTGCGTTCGTTCAACATGAACATGCCCGAAGAAACAAACCGCATTCTGACCGACAGGATCAGCAACCTGCTGTTCTGCCCCACCCCGGTGGCGGTGAACAACCTGCTGGAGGAAGGATATTTGAATTTCCCTGCCGAGATTATTCAGACGGGCGATGTGATGTATGATGCCTCGCTCTTGTTTTCCAAAAAAAGCATCCCTCCGGCCAGCCTGCAGGTTCCTGAAAAATTTGTGCTGGCCAGCATCCACCGGGCCGAGAATACCGACGTGGCAGCCAACCTCAGAGATATTGTACAGGCCCTGAATCAGATTTCGCAGCAGCTGCCTGTCGTCATCCCCGTTCATCCGCGCACCCGCAAACTCCTGGAAGCTGATCCACAGATTACCTTTCACCCCCGGGTAATCCTGATCCCCCCTGTGGGTTACCTGGAGATGATTTACCTGCTTCAACACTGCAGCATGGTGCTTACCGACAGCGGCGGGCTCCAGAAGGAAGCCTATTTCTTCGAAAAGCCCTGTGTAACCATGCGCGAGCAAACCGAATGGACCGAGCTGGTTGATGCAGGTTACAACATGGTGGCCGGCAGCAACCAGCACACCATTCTGCGGGCCTTCGCACAAATGATTGAACGAAACATCACCTTCCGCAAAGGACTCTATGGCGACGGAGGTGCCTCGCAGATTATTGCTGAATCATTAAAGGGTTAAGCTTCACGCTTCAGCAACAGACCATCCTGCCATTCATTGTTCTGATCACATCATTCCCCCTGCTGCACGGCATGCCCTCAACATGGCGCACATTCTATGATCTTTCCTGAAAATTCAGCCTTTTCTCCTATATGCCAAAGAGGATTCAAAGCCTATTCCTGGCCGTAGTTTAAACGTATCATAAACGTATCATAGACGTATCATAGACGTATCATAAACGTATCATAGACGTCTTGAAACGTTTAAAATACGTTTGAAATACGTTTGAACTACGTCTGAACTACGTTTGAACTACGAATTTGAATGGGGCAGGAATGGGGGTTGAACCAGGGACATTGGGGACAAAAGAGGCAAAAGGGATTGCACTATTGTCCCTCCTGTCACAAAGAATAAATGCTGCATTACAGAAATGAAATGACTGGCATTTCCTTTGGCGGTTTTTAGTTTCACCATTTACACGCTTGAAGGCCATTGGGGGGTATTGGGATGCATTGGCCGGCATTCGTTGCAAAGGTATGCACCAGAGGTGCCGGCCCGCTTTGACAAGGCTGACCGGCCACTCTGGTTTGATGCCATAGTTACCAAAGGCTCAAAGTGTTATTTCCCTGGTCTCTGTAAGATTGCCACTTGCATCTGTCACCGTAAGGGTTACAGTATAATCTCCATGCCCACGGCGGAAACTGAACTCATGCTGTCCCGATGCACTGCTGCCGCTCACACTCCAGGTTCTGGAATCATTGTTGGGACCTGTTATTGACAATGTAACCTCACTTAGATCCTGACCCGATACCTCCCAGTTAACCATTACGCGGGCAAACTGCGGGTTGCTGGTGTTGGCAAGGGCAAACAAATCAATGGAAAGTTCGGGTTCCCCGGCATTGCCGTCCGTGACCGTCACATCCTGCGATGCAGTGGCCATCTCGCCCCCATTGTCCGTTACGGTCAGTGTTACGGGATAAGTCCCTGGTGCAGCGTAGGTGTGTGCCGGATTCTGGTCGCCAGATGTGCTACCCACCTCGAACTCCCAGGCCCAGCCCACGATAGTACCGTCGCTGTCAGTGCTCGTATCGGTAAAGTTTACCATCAGCCCCGAGGTTGTGTAAGTATAGTTGGCCACCGGCGGGTCATTCGGCGGAGGTTCGATTGCATCTTTCGCAAGTGCAAAATCTACACTGGTATTATCAAAAACCGAAATGCTTTTTTTCTCACTGATATATCCTGCCAAAGAAGCGGTAATAAAATAATCATTCTGGTTCACATTTAATATTTCAAAGCTCCCATCGCTGCCTGTAATAACCGAATAATTCGTTTCATCGATTGACACAGTAGCACCGGGCAGGGCGCTGTTGTCTTCGGCATCTGTAACGATACCCGTTATCGTATATACGGGATCCGGATCAGGGCCTTCCCCTGTGAATGAAAAGTCGGTTCCTATTATATCATCAGCATTTACGGTAACTACGTTGCTGACTGGCTCATATCCATAATTGAATGAAGCAGTTGCGGTATAGGTGCCGGGAGGAACAATGATGGTATAACCGATCTGACCGGAACTGGTAGTTTTAAAAGTACTGCTACCGTTTGAGAATGTTAAATTAGCTGCATATACGGGTTGATTGTCAGCATAAACCAACCCCATTACCCTGCCCGTTTCAATACCCATGGCTTTGTCTGCACGAACCAGCCCATGCCCTTGATGGTCGGTTGGAAGTCCAAGGCATTCAGTATTATTCCTGAGCAAATCACGGACTTGCTGATTGGTTAATGATGAATTTGATGACCATATCAGTGCCGCCACACCAGAAACATGAGGAGTTGCCATGGACGTGCCACTCATATAATCGTAACCCGATTCGTTAATATAAGTTGAGAAAACCTGAGTTCCCGGAGCAATCAGCTCTACAGAAGGGCCCGTTGATGAGGTGAGCCTTCTTCCATCAACCTGCTGGTTTGTGGCTGCTACAGCAATAACTTCATCATATGCAGCCGGATACCAAACATTTTCACCTGTCCCTTCATCATTTCCTGAATTTCCGGCACATGCAATTGTTAAAAGGCCGGCGTTCCAGGCTGTTTCAACAACCACATACTCGGCATGAGAATAGCTGCCTCCCAGGCTCATATTAATGATATCAATATTATTATTGATACACCAATCAATGCCGGCTGCAATATCGGCAACACTGCCATACCCATCAGCATTAAGCACCCTTACTGATACCAGAGTTACGTCGGGTGCTACACCAAGCAGTGCATTGGGACTCTCATTCAGATTACCACTGGCACCAGCGGTGCCGGCTACATGTGTGCCGTGCCCCTTCGGATCGACCAGCCAATGCCGGCTGGTCGGAGAGCCTGTTTTTATTACCGTAAACCCATCGGAAGCTAAATTGTCTTTCAGATCTTTATGGTTGCCATCTATTCCTGTATCGAGAACGGCCATTCGTAAGCCCTGACCGGTGACACCTGATCTCCAGGCTGCCTGCACTCCAATGCGCGACATATGGAAAGTTTTGATCTGTCCTTCAGCACAAACCAGATTGTCCTCCGGGCAGTTTTGAGAAAAAGTACCTGAGATACTTCTTACCTGGTTGCGTTCGATAAAGGAAATGCCCGGTGCCCTGCTTAAACCGGCTAAAGCCTGCTCCGGCAGGTTGACGTGCAAGACAGGAAAGTTATTATATGATCTAATAATACTTCCACCTGCTCTCAGGATTAATGCAGGATCGGGGGTATTATGAAATCCGATCAAATAGCCCTCAGCAATTTCTTCCTCAAGAGCAGCAGTTGCATCTTTTTCGAAGGCATCCTCCGACTCTTTTATGTCAAGATCTTTCTGGCAGGCTACAAAAAAAACGCTGCCGGTTAGCAATGTGGCCAAAGCCATCATAAAGATTTTTGTTTTCATAAGAATCCCTCCAGTTTTTGTTTTTTATAAGTATTTATTTTCAAGACGAATGAAAATCCATACTAAAATTACGACCTTGAAATGTCAAGAGGGTGAAGATTATGTCAGGAATTGTCAAGATTTACCCAGAGGTCTTAGGGTTGAGGGGTTGAGAAGTTGAGAAGTCAAGGGGTTGAGAAGTTAATCTCTAAATCCGGTTTTTTCCCTTTAAAATATGGGTGTCAGGCCTCAGGTCTGAGGATCCATGCAAGTTAAGAGTGAAAAGTTTTACGGATTACACCCCACATCGCGCACCTGACACCTTCCGGATTTTCAGGGAAGCAGGTTGTCGATCGCCCAGATTTCGCAGGGATTATTACGGAGGCCCATGTTAAAAACGGAAGTTTTTCCATCGGGGTGAAAGGAAATATTGAGGAAATCATCAGGGATAGCCGCTATTTTCCGGCTCTCACGGCTGAAAATGTTGATGGACCACAACTCAAAAT
>JAWOCF010000169.1:0-14055 GCA_046483935.1 Bacteroidales bacterium
CATCACCACCCAGTTTGAACAGATCAGCGATGCCTGGCGCTTCATCCTGGCCTGCAGTGGAGGCATCGGGCTGGTGCTGCTGTTGCGCTGGTACTGGTGGCGCATCAACGCCTGGTCGGAAATTGCGGCCATGCTGGCTCCCTATGCCGTATATCCCGTGCTGGTTTTCTATTTTGATTTTACGTATGAAGCCATCCTGATCATTATTGTAGGCTGGTCGACAGTTGTATGGCTGACGGTAACGTTTCTGACCCGGCCCAGCAGTGATGAGAAGCTGCTGGCCTTTTATACCCGGGTGCATCCCGGAGGGCCGGGCTGGAAACATATCGCTGCCCGCCTGCCCCATGTAGAGGGCGACAAGGGCTTTATGAGCCTGATGGTCAATTATATTGCCGGATGCTTCCTGGTGATGTTCAGCTTGTTTGGCATCGGCAGGCTGATCTTCGGGCAATATCTGTCGGCCGGTCTCTACCTGGGGGTGGCCATTCTTGCTGGCGGGATAATCTATTATAACCTCTCGCGCACCGGATGGGAGAAAGTGATCAAATAATGATTAGCAGATTAGCAAATTAGCGGATTAGCAGATTATAGAAAAGATTTTGTTGGTTAATGACTGACACACTTTTCTGAATACTCCCGAACTTACCTTCGTGCTATCAATTGCCGTAGCAAACTCGCATCAAATTCGCATCAAATTCGCACCAAATTCGGACTAAATTCGGACTTAATTCAGTCGTGACCGAATTTGGTCCGAATTTAGTCCGAGTTTGATCCGAATTTGATGCGAATTTGATATAGCGAAGAATCAGAAAAGAGCAGGGACTGATAAGATCAGGTGCGGCTGGTTTGACAGCCTGTCTTTACCCAAAAAAAAGAGGCTGTCAATGGATTCAGACAGCCTCTTTATCAATTCCCTTGCGGGAAAAGATTATTTGATGATTTCGCTGGTTGGCAGACCATATTCCTCCACCATGCGGATGTCCATTTCCTCCAGCTTGTCGAGGATGGGGTTGTAGATGCCTGGCAGCACAGGGATATGAACCCCTTTTTCCTGGATCTGCCCCGACAAGATCATTTCTACCCCTACGGCCGCCGGCAATGCCACGGTACGTGCCACGGCAGTATCGGTAGCAGGTGTGCCAAAATCAAGCATGGTCGACTTGATCACTTCTTTTTTTCCATCAGGATAAGAAGCCATAAAAACATGTTGCATGGCCACCATATCGCGTTGCTGCGAGCCCAGTTCCATCTTGTCGATCATCAGATCGGATACAATTTCAAAAGGAGTATCCTGCTGCCGCTTCATGGGCGTGTCGGTAAACAGACCCAGCCACTCCATGGCCTGCAAGGCATGCGCATCCTGATCCAGTTGCAGATAGTCGGCTACCTTCTGACGGATGTTGTCGGCGCTTTCGACTCCGATAAGCATGGCTACCATTTCGGCATAGGTCTTCCCGGTGAAGTCATAGGTGTCGGTGGTGAGCAACTTGATGGCCTTCATGGCATGAAGGCTTTCGCACCAGCCCGGGTAGCGGAAGGTGCCCCGCATCATGGTTTTGGTTTCGGGAATGCCATAGAGGTCGATGTATGGGATGCTGTCGCGGTTGGGATAGATTTCCAGGGTGCCCACCTCAGGAAACTCCACGGATAAGGGATCCCTGAACAGATTTTGGGTGGGTACGCAGCTCACCTTTTCGTGACGAAGGAACTTGCCGTCATTATTGCCGGCCATGACCACCCCTTTAGGGCTCCATGAAAACTTATATTTGAAAGGATTGTTGGCAGCCTCGGGAGCCGGCAAAGCACCACAGACGCTGTAGAATTCTTCAATCTTGCCTCCTTTTTCGTGCACGTTGTCAATAATACGCATGGCCGACATGTGATCGATGCCGGGGTCCAGGCCCAGTTCGTTCAATATGATGATGCCGGCATCTCTGGCTTGCTGATCCAGTGCCTGCATCTCGGGCTTGACATAAGAGGTGGTGACCATGTTCTTTTTATGGCTGATGCAATGTTTGGCTACCATAATGTGGTGAACCCATGGAAGCAGGGAAACCGTCAGGTCATGCGAAGCAATCATCTCATCCAGGGTGGTCAGGTCGTCGATAGTCCATGCTACCGATTGGCCGTTGGGATGGTTGCCGATCATGGCATCTGCCTTTGATTTGGTCCGGGAAGCAACAGTCACCTGGTATCCCTTATCCAGAAGGTAGGTAACGATGGGTTTGACCACCATACCAGCACCAAGAATCAAAACTTTCTTCATAAATAACAAGGATTAAATGGATTGAACAACAATTTATTGGTTAAGATATTCATTCAGGTATTCATAATCGGGAGTAAGCTGCCCCTGGTGAAGGATCAACGCTTTTTTTATAGGGGCCGGCAGCTGCAGTTGATCAAAAGGCAGACTAAAGTCAGCCGTTGCAATGGGTTTCACAAATTTTTCCAGCACATCGGCAAAAGCTACCGAGGCATCGCGGGGCAATTCGCTGGGCAGGATGTCTACAGCCATCACCAGCACGCCTCTTCCTTCAAACCCCATGGTGGGTTGGTCGGTAGCAGGATCGTATACAAACACGGGGTCTTCAATGGCTGTTCCCTTGTGGGTTATTTCCACCGATCCCTCAGGATCACATGTCACATCACCAATAACAAGAAGCCTGTGCTGTGATTTAAGAAATTCCCTGCGCATATACTCTCTGGTCACGATCCGCGAATAACGGCCATCCCAGTACATGCAATTCATCAATACAGAAAGATGGGGCAGGTACTGCTCAAATTTACTTTCATACTTTTCAGGATGATCATAATAATCCTGCAGCTCGAAGGTGCTGCCATCTTTAGGCCGCACAAGGTGCTGTTCTTTGAAAATCACTTTGTAGATCACGTTGCCGGGGGTATTGTCGCGCCGTTGCAGCTCTTTGAGCTCCCGGGGGCTGATTTCCTGGGAGGGTAACAGGTTCACGATCTCCTGTGCCCCTTGCGACACATTGCCATAGCCGGTGAAGCCAATTGTAAAGGGTTGGATCTCTTTGGGCAATCCCTTGCGGGCAATCTCCTGGCCTACCTTCGAGATGGCCACACGGGCCTCCTCCAGCGAATGATAATGATGGGCCTGTTTGATGGGCAGAAAGACATTGTCGGGCTGGCCCAGGTGTTTCAGGCGCTGGCCCACACTCCACAATGAATTGATCATGCCAGCCAGGCCGGCAAACCTGCCAAAGAATATCATCCGTTTGTTTTGTTCATCGGCAATGCGCTCGTAATCAATCAGGTTGCATTTTAGCTCCATCATCCTGCGCAACATGGGCATGTTGTAGGATTGCCCTTTAATGACATGACTGAAGAAGATGTAAGTCTTTTGCGGTTCAAAGAATGCCTCAGGGATTTCTTTCACCCCGAAGATTACCTGGCAGTCTTTCAGGTCGTGGGCAATGCGGCAACCAACCTGTTGATATTCAGCATCAGAGAAGATACGTTTGTCAGAAGTTTGAACCACGAATTTCAGCCCATGCGCTTTTCCCAGGCGTTGGATGTGGGCAGGGGTAAGCGGTGCACGAAGCTCCATCTTATATTTGTCTTCATGGCGGATGCCGATCAGGATGCTCATATTACTTTATATTATATTTTCATCTTATGGAACTAATAAAGGCAAACATACCAAAAAAAAACTGTCCTGCATTCAGCATTCAGAGAATTTTTTCGGGAATATAAAATGTTTGCGACAGAAGATGAAAAAGGAAACCGGGCAGGGTGCAAAAGTCAGTAATAAAACCAGATGGTGCGGTAATCCCTGATGTTCTCGCCACGCGAGGCGAGTTCTTCCAGATAGTCATAAATAGGCACATCAACATAATTATAGGGGGGCACCGGCAGGATATTCTTTTCCCAGGGATGAAATTCATAAACCCGCGAGCCATTGGGCATGATCATTACCAGGCGGTGGTCTTGCCAGGCCATCAGCTGGTTCTTACCCAGCTTGGGCACATTAAATACCGGTTCATCCGTACGGTCCAGGCCAGGCAGCAGTCGGGCCTCTTCCTTGCGCTCCTGCAGGATGCGTGCCACCGGAACCATATACTTGCTGGTTTCTTCCTTGCCTTTCATATTGAAAGTATAATAGGGGTCTATGCCGATGGCCTTCAGGTCCAGGCGCAGTTTTACAGTCTCGAAGCGGCGTGAGTTTTCAACGGTGAATACCTGTTGATTGTATACCATGATGCCGGCCGCCCTGATTCGTTCGATGGCTTCCATGGCCTCAGGGGTAATCTCGTAGGAATGCTCAAAATGCGTGATGAGGCTGATCTGCCGCCGGCCATATTCAACAAAAGAGGCCAGCAGCTCCACGGTTTCCTGGGTCAGTCGTTGGGGCAGCACCACGGGGGTTCGGGAGCCAATGCGGATGCGGTACACCTGCTTCTTGGCTGCGAGGGCCTCCAACAGGGCCTTCAAGGGCTCATTGCGCATCACCAGGGGGTCGCCGCCAGTGACCAGCACATCACCAATCGAAGGATTTTCGTCCAGCCAGTCCAGGGCATGGTGTAAATCTTCCTTTCCGGCCATGGCTCTGGGATCCAGCACCCCGCTGATTTCCCAGTTGCGCTGGCAATACACGCAGATCTGGGCACAGGTGTTGAAGGGCTTGATAATGGCTATCCCCGGATAACGGCGGGTAATCAGATCGATCGGCGAAGTATCATGCTCGCCCATAAAATCAAATTGAAGAAGCCGGTTCTCCCGATTTTCCACCATTTTCTCTACATACTCAGGGGGAGGGATTACCTGTGCGCGCACCGCATGGTCATACCCGATGTTGAGCTTGCTGTCCATCAGGCTCAGATAGTAGGGGGTGATGCCGAAGGGGATTTTATACCGGGTGGCCAGATCAATGGCCTGCAGCTGCTGTTCAGTCAGTTCAATGAGGTCAACCAGTGGCTTTCCATCCTTAATCACATTTTTCAGATGCCACTGGTAGTTGTTCCAGTCTTTTTCAGTGGCATTAAAATATTTCAGGATGCGTTTCTTATTGCTGTTACGCCAGCCAATGACCTCTGGCTCCAGGCCGCTGGGGTATTTGCGCAGGTATTTATGCATGTTGGCCGAGGCTTCATTCAGAATCTCAGTGCGGGCCTCAGAGGCTTTGCGGCCTTGTAACTGCAGGAAGTCGGGGATGCCTTTTTTGGCCTGGCGGGTCTCGAAATAGATGTTGGAGCGTCCGTCGACCCCACGGAACAAGTTGATGAACTCCATGATAAAACCCGGCGATATCTGATGTTTCAGGGCATCCATTTGTCCGCGGGCCATCTTCCACAGATAGTCAAGGGCTGAGACTTCCGTACGGTGTTCGTTGATGGGGCCGATAATGCTTTTGAATACCCTGATGGCTTCGCGTACGGTGGACTTCTCCAGGATGTGAAGGTCGTTATCCAGTTGAAAGACCTTGCGTTCGGCTTTATCCAGATAATCATACAAACCTTCGCGGGCCTGCTCCAGGGTGTCAGCCCCGGAGAGTATGGTGTAAATCTCCTGATTGGCTTCCCACAACCGGCTTACATAGGCTTCAATATCTACCTGGAAGCGCGGTTTCATGCTTTCTACAGCATCGGTAAATACATCATCAATGATGCGTGTCTGTAACAGGGTTCGCTGCAATTTTGGCAGCGATTTACCGGAGGGGCGGGCTGTTTGGTTTTTCATGACCTGAAGGTTGAAGTTCAGGTAAATATAAAAAAAAAGCCGGATAAATCCGGCCTTTTTTGTCGTTTATGGGTTGGTTAGTTGAAAATTCTTGGGGTTTGGGGGGAAATTTTATCTTTATTAAAGCCGCCGAAGGTGGTAAGCAGCATGATCTCATGCGAGCCACCACTGTATCTTCGGTTCACCCCCACACTATAATCATAAGAGTATCCTACCCGGATGCCGGGCGAGATGTAGTATCCCAGCATGGCGGCAACGGCATCGCCGGTTCGGTATGAAAACCCTGCCCAGACGGTATTGTCGTAATAGCCGATCACATTAATATCCAGCTGGGTGCTTCTCCAGCTGCTTTTTAATAATATATAGGGTTCGATATCTATATCTTCGGCCACTTCCATGATCCGGTATTTGGCATAGAAGTAATAATGCCTGGGGGGATAATCAATTCCGGCATTGCGCGAGGAGCGATACAGATGGTTCACGGCAAATCCCGCAGTAAGATTGGAGTCAACATACTCCATTCCGAAGTTGAAATCCGGCCGGGTAAAAGTTTCAGAACCCAAATAGGCATTGGGATCATTCATATCCTCATAGGTTAGTCCTGTACCGTCGAGGGTTCGGCTCATTACTCCGGCGCCCAGTCCGAAGGTAAGATGTGCAGCTTCGGTAAGCTGCACCGGAAAGGCATAATGCCCCCTGATGGTAAGAAAACGCTCATAGCCCAGTTGGTCGTGGATCACATTTAATCCTACCCCGCCAAAGATTTGCTGCAGATAAGTGTTGATATTGAGCATTTGTGAGGCCGGAGCATTGTCAAAACCCACCCACTGCTGACGGGCTACCAGCGAGGCATTCAAGGTGTTGCTGATGCTGATGGATGCCGGGTTGAAAATCGACTCATTGAACATGTACTGGGTAAAGCTGGCATCATTCTGAGCAACCGTACCCTGAAAGAGGCCAATAAACAAAAGACAGGAAATCAGTATTTTTTTCATAACGTCCATTTTGTATTAACTGAGGAGCGTAAGCCCAACATCATTTTCTTCTTTAAACTATTTATCTGTTTTTTAACATACGATTGGCTTCTGCCACATTGATTCTTTGGCCCTTGTGAAAGGCAACAATATAGGTGTCAAAACCCTGTTGACGCATCTTGCGGTGCATCTCCACGGCACTGTCCAGGTCAGGGAAGCTACCCACCGCATAATGGTGGAAGCGGTCTTTGTCGTAGTAATAAATGATGTCATGACCCGCGAAGACCTTCATGATCGGGTTGTAATTGCTGGGGTGTAATGGTTTGCGCGAGGCGGCAAACTGAACCATAAACTCAATGTCCTGAGGCAGGTGGGCTTCTTTTTGTGGAGAATTCAGATACCTGAAGCTGTGTTGAGGTGCCTGATCCAGGAACCTGGAGAATTGATCGGCTTCATATATTTCGAAAGTACCCCTTCTGTTCAGTTGATGTTCCTCGTCAGTCTGTGCATTCACTACTGCCAGGTCCATCTTGCCATGTCCGAAAGGAAACAGCCGGTTTTTGTCAATGCCCTTACTTACCAGATAATTAATAATGGCCTGGGCGCGCTGTTGAGAAAGATAGAGGTTAAACAAATAACCGCTGCGTTCATCAGTATGTCCATGAATCACAAAACCAACATCAGTGATTTCATTTAGAAACTCCACCACCTGATCAGCCTTTTGTTTTTCTTTTTCCTTCAGGCGGTAACTCCCGTAGTCAAAATATATCACGGGCAAACCATCCTGTTGTCTTTGTATATCAGAGCCCAGGGGAATAATCTTTTCAGTACCAGTGTCAGCCTCTGTTATCTCTGATTGATGTTGTTCTGCCAGGGAGTCTTTAGGGGCCAACCGGATATCTTTCTCTAAAGCATCCACCACCAGAAAGCGGCTGGCAATCAGTTTGTCACTGACCGTAAAGTATTCTTGATAAGGTTGATATTCAGGATGCATCACGTTGATCTGATAGTCATTCAGCGCGCTGAGTTCTCCGGTGTGGAAATTGCCTAAGGAATCCACAGAGATCTGAAGCTCTTGCTGGTCATCATCCAGGATCAGGAATTCGGCATCTGCTACAGGCTGCTGTGTGTTACTATCAATCACCTTTCCACTGAGCACAAAAGTTTCAGGAGTCACCCTGAAGGAATAAATATCATCCTTGCCTGATCCTCCCGGACGGTTTGAGGAAAAGTAACCCCTGGTATACTCATTGTTGATGATAAAACTGAAATCATCGGCACTGCTGTTGATGGGGGCGCTCATGTTTTCGGGTTGCGAATAATTACCCTGGGCATCGATCTCAGTATAGAAGATGTCGAAGCCCCCGAAGCCCGGGTGGCCAAAGGAAGAGAAATAAAGGATGTTTCCGGCAATGTAAGGATAAGCATCATTATAAGGGGTGTTGACCACTGCCCCCAGGTTCACCGGCTCTCCCCATTGGCTGGTAGCAGGGTCTCTTTCGATCTTATAAAGGTCATATCCTCCAAATCCTCCCGGCATGTCGGAAGCAAAGAACATAGTGTTTCCATCCTCAGCAATGGAAGGATACCCGATGTTAAACGCATCACTGTTCAAGTCAAATAAAACCGGATCCCCCCATTGATCGGTAGCAGGATCGTATGATGCCGTATAGATGTCGCAGGATGCCCTGGTTCCTTGATACCCTCCGCAGTTCATGTAATAGGCGGTATTGGTATTCTGATCAAAAGACAGAAAACCTTCATAGAAATCAGAATTGATGCCTCCCTGCAACATGGAAGGAGATTCCCATTGTCCCTGGCTGCGGTTGTAGGTAGCCTGATAGATGTTGGAATACCCTGTACCGGTGCGGCTGTCGAGTCTTCCTGTTTCATCTTTGGTGGAGGAAAAGACAATTTTCTCCCTGGGGATGCGCGAAGGCATCGCCCAGTAAATGATGTTATTGTACCTCAGACTAATTTCTGTATCAAACTGGTTTTCCCTCTTTGCGGGATCATTGACAAACACAGGGATGTGGTTAAAAAACCCAACGCCCCATTCCTGGTCATCGGTATTCAGGCCCTGTTCATTGCTCACTTCAATCAGCGACTCCAGATAATAGTTTTCCTTTGAGAACAAAGCAGACTCCAGGATCTTTTCGCCCATAGGGTCTTCGGGATTTTGTTCCAGGTATTTGCGGGCATACCTGATGGAATTTTCAAAATCTTCCAATCCTAGTCCCATTTCACTCAGATAGAGATAGATCACCGGATCCTGATGCCCCACGTTCAGGGCCAGGGTATACCATTTCCAGGCTTCAGCATAATTCAGCAAATTGCGATGGCTTTCAGCCAGCTTAAAAGAGACTTCCTGGCGTATTTCCTGATCGCGGTCGCGGCTCAGGATCTTGTCGTACATCTCAATGGCCTTGGTGTATTCTTCTTTCTGAAAATGTTCGTCCCCGGCCTGCATGAGCCTTTCTACACGCTGGCCCATTAGGGGAACGGCCAGCATGATGAAGATTGCTACAATGATCAGTTTTTTCATCCCGTTGTTCTTGTGTGGTTAAAACGTCATGACAAACCAGTATTTTTTTCTTTTACGGATGAATCTCACAATGGGTTACCATCCTGAAAAGATCCGTTTTCTCTACCGGATAACCGTTACCGAGCCCTTCAGGGTTACTTCGCGGTTGTTCTCATTGACCATATTCATGATATAGTAGTAGGTGCCGGCGCTGACATACCTGCCATCATTTCTGCCATCCCATCCCTGGGTTCCCTGGTGTACCTTCTGGCCCCAGCGGTTGAAAATGATCAGATCATAGCCGATGCCAAATACGTCATTGATGCCATCCCCGTCGGGGGTGAAGGCTGTGGGCAGCCCGTTTACCTTGCTCACTACAATATTTGTAGTATACGAACAACCCAGGTTGGTGATCACCACCGATACTTCCTGTCCGTTTTTCAGGTCGTTGGTGGCATAGGTGTTCGACGAACCGGTCTGAACCATCGTGCCGTTTACCCTGAACTCATAAGTATGGTATCCTTCGGGGATGGCAGTATAGGTTACTGTTTGCCCGATAAAGGCAGTGCCTTCAGGGTTGGCTTGCAGCACCGCTGCCGGCTCGGGAATGACACTTACCGGAATGTTATGCGTGAGCAGACATCCTGAGGCATCCTGTACGGCCAGCTGGTAAAACGCTTCAAAAGGAGCGGCAATCACCGGATGGCTTTCTTCGGAGATGACATCCCCCTGAGGGTTCATCCACTTGTAGGTGTAAGGCGGCGTGCCGCCAGTAACCTCTGCATAATCGGCAATTGACAACTGCTGAACATCCGAACAGATGGAAACAGGATCGGTAGAGGAGATCAGGAAGTCGGAAACGGAAACAGTTACCGTGTCGAAACCTGAACATCCTTCTTCTGAGGTTACCTGAACAAAATAAGTGATGGTGGTTTCATCTCCTATAAAGGCCATGGGATTTGATGACTCTGAAGTAAATCCTTCGGGTGATGAAGACCATTCATAGGAATATCCTTCCACGGGATCGGCACCCAGATATACAGGTTCAACATGCCATTTGGAGCAGAACAGCAGGTCGTCAATCACCTGTGGACGCGGTGTAGCATGTACCACTACATTAACAGTGGCCTGGCTGATACATCCATTGATGCTTTCAGCTGTCAGGGTGTAGGTGGTGGTTGAAGAGGGGTTCACCAGTACAGTGGGTTGATCGCTGGTGAGGCCTGCGGGGTTGGATTCCCATGAATAGGTATATCCTGTGGGTGCATTTTCCAGACCAATCAGCAGGGTATCTCCTTCACAAATCTTCATATCAGGGCCCAGGTCCATCAGCAGGGGTTCCTCAACCTCAACGGTTACCGAATCGGTTTGCTGGCCACAGGCACTGGATGCCGTGACACTGTAGGTTGTGGTTTGCTGGGGAGCCACTTCAACAGACGCAGTGGTTTCGCCTGTATCCCACAGGTAGCTGGTGCCTCCGGTAGCCATGAGCGTGGTGCTCTGTCCCTGACAGATCATCTGGTCTTCGCCGGCATCAATATTCACCGGCTCATTGGCAGTGATCATCACTTTTGCTCCTGAAAAACAACCATACATGTCGGAGACGGTCAGATGGTATTCGGTATCCTGATTGATCTGCACTACAGGATTGGGCGAAGTGCTTACAGGCTGGTTAGGATGTATCCACCAGTAATGCAGGTAGGGGGGCTGACCACCGGAGGCAGTAGGATCACCACCCAGGGTTACTTCACTGCCTGCACATACATTTTGATCCAGCCCGGCATCAACAATGATTTGAGGGGTCACATTGAGCGTCATCTCATCGGTTGCCACACAACCATCACTATTGGTAACCGTAAGGGTATAGGTTGTTGTGTCGGAGGGCGAGAAGGCCATGGGGTTTGCAGCCTCAGGGTCCAGAAGCCCCTCTGAAGGAGTCCATTGATAAGTATAATCCGATCCTGTTCCTCCCCATGCTGCGGGTTGTCCACCCAGTACTACCGGAATGCCATAGCAGGTTGTAATGTCATCACCTGCATCGGCAAACAACTCAGGAAGCACTTCCACGATGATTTCGTCGGTTGCCACACATCCCTGGGTGTCGGTTATTGTCACTGTATAGGTTGTGGTGACAGCAGGAGAGGCCGTGGGGTTGGGGATGGTATGATCATCCAGGCCCAGGGCGGGTGACCATTCAACCGACTGCAGGGTGTCGGAGCCACCACTGATTTGTAACTGTAACTGCACTCCGGCACTATTGGCCGGATCGCATGCCTGGATATCGTCTCCGGCAGATACGACCAGCAGTTCGTTGGTCGATTCAATGTCTACCTGGCTGGTTTGCTCACATCCATTGGCATCGGTAACGGTTACCGTGTAAGATCCAACAGCAAGGTTCACGGCTGTCTCTCCGGTTTGTCCGTCGTCCCATGCGAAAGTATATCCGGGAGTTCCTCCCTGGGCCACTGCCGTAGCCCCGCCATCGCTGGTGCCGGTGCAGGAGGTGGTAATGATATCGGTAAAGGTGATGGTGATGGGTTCAGGCTCAGCTACCGTCACGGTATCCCGGGCCAGGCACCCGTTGTTGTCAGTGGCTTCTACCACATATTCACCGGCTGCCAGTCCTGATGCTGTTTCTCCGGTTTGTCCGTCATCCCAGAGGTAAGAATAACCTGGGGTGCCACCAGTGGCTGCTACAGTAACCCATGCATCGTTGCCACCCGGGCAACCTGCATCCTGGCTATCCACAACAGATATGATCAATTCTTCAGGTGATAATATTTCAACAGTTGCTGTAGCAGTGCATCCCGCAGCATCCGTGATCTGAACGGTATGTTCACCGGCTGGCAGTCCGGTAGCGATATGGCTGGTCTGGCCGTTGCTCCATAAAAAACTATAACCGGGGCTGCCTCCCGAAACCTCCACGGTAGCCGTACCGGTAGAATCACCAAAGCAAAGCAGGTTCTGCTGGTCGGTGATTTCGGGTACAATTTCAGAGAAGCCGTTGATGGTTACTTCCAGACTCTGAGAACAACCATTGGCATCGGTAGCCGTGACCAGGTAAGTCCCGGCACCCAGATTCTCGGCAGTGGGGCCTGTTTGTCCGTTGCTCCATGCGTAAGTGTAAGGAGCGAGCCCTTCAGAGGCTTCCACGGTAGCTGTTCCAATATCATCACTAAAACAATCAATATGAGTGATTTCAGTGATCTGGATTACGATCGGATCAGGCTGTGTTATTTCTATTTCCAGTTCAGCTGTACACCCTGAGGCATCGGTAACCTGTACCTGATAGAGTCCTGCAGCAAGTTCAGCAGCTGTTGGGCCTGTAACCCCATGACTCCATTCAAAGGTATATGGTGTGGTGCCACCCGTGGCTTCAACCGTTAACAATCCGTCCTGCAATTCATAACAACTTACATTCACATGTTCAGCAATATTTACTACCAGCAGTTCGGGTTCGGCAATGGTATCCTGGGCGGTTGCCACACAGCCATTGCTGTCGGTTACGGTAACACTGTGGATGCCGGCGTCCAGATTTTCTGCCGTTAACTGGTCGGAGCCATTGCTCCATACTATTGAATAGGGGGATGTGCCATCAGAGATGGTAACCGAGGCAGTACCATCACTGGCACCAAAACAGCTGATGTCGGTGGTCTGTATCATGGCCACCGGAGTGGGGTTGACTGTTACCGTTACACTGACACACTCTGAACTGCCACAGCTTTCTGATTCCCATGAAGCATAATAGGTGGTGGTGGTTTGCGGAGAAGGAATAACCAGGGGGGTGCCTTGTCCGATGAGTGTTTCCTGGCAACTGCCGGTATACCAGTTGAGTGTTTGCCCCGAACCGCCGGTTGCGCTTAGGGTGATGTTGCCTTCGGTGCCCTGACAAATACTGTTCATATCGGCCTCTGCCGATAGCGGGGCCACTGGTGCATTATGCACGATTACCTGGGTTGTGGCAGTATTGCTGCAGCCATCGGCATCTTCAACAAAAAGGGTGTAGTTGCCTGCCTGGGCAGCGGTGACAGACGACAGCAGCGGATTTTGCAAAGTGGAGCTGAAGTCAGTATCAGTTTCGTGGCTCCACAAATAGGAAGCTGCCCCGTCGGGGCCACCGGTAAGCTGCAGGTCGTTGCCTTCGCAAACCGGTCCGTCATTGGAAGCTGTTACCTGGGGAGGCTCATTGGTCTGAATAACTATATCGGAAGAAGTATGAGAGCATCCATTTTCGGAAGTCATTCTTACCCGGTAGGATCCACTTTGGGTAGCTTCATAGCTAAATGCCTCAGCACCGGGGATGTTTACCAGGTTCAGCCTCCATTGATAAGAAAAGCCATCTGCAGGGTCGGCTACCAGTAAGGCGGAGCCTGGTGCACAAAAAGTGGTTGCGTCGCCTGTGGAAATAGTGACGCGATCTGTTTTCTTCAGCTGGATAGTGATGCTGCCGGTTCCTGTATTTCCTTCTGTGTCGGTGACAGTCAGGTTGATCTCATAACTGCCTGGAGCAGTAAAGTAATCTGTGTTGAAAACCACAACGTCATCGAAAGTGGTACTAAAAATCATGCCGGGAGCTGCAGTCCAGGTGTAATCACTGTACTCGCCGGTACCTCCATTGGCATACCCTGTAATGGTAAACCTGATGCCCTGGCATACTTCAAACGACCCCCCGGAGGTTTCAAAGGTTATCACCACTGGATAGACCGCACCTCCATGGACATCCTTGGCGCTCTGCTGGACCGCCCGCCGGAGCTGGGCCGGATGATGTTGGTGGTGACCTCCAGGGAGCCCCTGGGACCGGAGGGCGAGGGCACGGTGGACCGGAGGGTGGGTGTGGACCTGGGCCCCCTCTCCGAC
>JAWOCF010000251.1:0-11820 GCA_046483935.1 Bacteroidales bacterium
ACCACGCGAAGATTCACAGGATAGCCTCGTTTGAGACATTCAGTAACATTGGCGGCAATACGCCCGAAGGTGCTCTTGCCGCTCTGATGGGGCCGGCGCTGGTCGTGAACCGCCTGCGGCCCGTCGAGGGTGATCTGTATTTCACGGATGTTGACTTGTTCCAGCAAATCAAAATATTCATCCAGCAGGTATCCATTGGTGACAATGGCTAATTCCAGGCCTTGTTCATGACACTTGCTGAAGAAATGGCCCAGCGATTCGCGGTATTGTTTTCCGGGCAGCAGCGGCTCACCTCCGAACAGGGTGATGTACTTGCGCCGATCGTGGAGCTGGGTGTTGACAAAACCAAAAAAGGAATCAATGACTTGTTCCGAGAGTCTTTCAGCAGGCACATGATAACCCGATTGATAACAGTATGAACACTTGAAATTGCATTGATAGGTAGGGGCAAAAAATACCTGTACTTCTTCCTGCTGAAGTTGTTCCAGATGGTCGATGTACTTCATGCGGAAGGTTGTATCTTCCTGCTGTTTGGTGGTATAATACCCCTTTTCTGTAAAATCGGAAGGAATGTCATCGCCCCCGGCTTCCAGCGCCCGGTATTCCCCGGAGGTGATGATATCGGCATGTCCCGACAGGACATTTACAATAAAATAATGATCAGAATCTTTGATCCTGGAGATGATGTTGTGTCTGGAAGGAATCATGGAATACCCCAACGAATTAGGTTAAAGAAATGAATTGCTTAATCGTGGCAGCCTGCCACGATAGAGGATACTTTGGCACAGCACTGTGCCTGCTTTTCTTGCTGTTGTGGCTTTTCTTTTTTTATCAGACTTTTCATGTTTTGAATAAATTATATGTTTCTAATGGTTGAATGAAAAAATTTCAAAAATCGGGAGCCTCCGGTTGTTGTTAATATAAATAAACAACTATCAGTGGCTTTTGTTGCCTTTCACTGTAAAACTGGCCACGCGGGTTTTCCCTTTTTCGTAAGGGGTTGATTCCTCCAGCATCTCTATGCCTGAGAGGCCCGCCTGCAGGATGTTATCGATGTATTTTTCACGGGTGACAGCACCGGCCCAGCATTCTGAAACAGCCTGGGGGTCATTGCGATACTCTCCGGGAATGTCCTCCAGGGCATATATGTCGCTGACTACGAAGGTGCCTCCCGGCTTCAGAATACGGGATATTTCTTTCCACACTTTTGCCTGGTCCAGCGAATGATTCAGGGTGCAATTAGAAATGATCACATCGGCAATGCCTGGCTCCAGGTCAATCTGTTCAAGAGGGCTTTTGATGAATTTCACGTTGCTGATCTTTAATCGTTCTGCATTCTGCAGGGCTACTTCCATCATTTTGTCGGAAATATCAACCCCATAGGCAAATCCCTTGTCACCAGCCAGTGAGGCCATGCGCAAAACATCCAGGCCTTTGCCCGCTCCCAGATCCACGCAAACAAAGCCTTCTTCTATGGTGGCCAGCGAAAAAGCACCCCCGCATGAGAGGCAGCATTCCTGGCCCGAGAGCTGGTCGTAGCGTTTGGTGATGGCTTGTGAGAACTGATCAATTTTCATATAAGTAGGTATTTAGATGTGTGTGGCAAAAGTAAAGGTTTTTTCCGGATCCGGCAAAAAAAATCAGGACACAGAATAGAACAACGGTTTGAGGGTGTACCAGGTAATCACCAGCGAAAAGGCCAGCTTTAGCACCGTCCCCCATATCAGGCCCAGAAAACTTCCCAGGGCTGCTTTGAAGGCCCTGTTGGCATTGTTGTTGTGGGTCAGTTCGGCCAAAAAAGCCCCCAGAAAGGGCCCTAAAATGATCCCAACGGGAGGAAACAGGAACAGGCCGGCAGCCAGCCCGATGGCTGCACCAACCATCCCCCTGCGGGAGCCCCCGGTGCGGCGGGTGGCATAAGAAGGAAGCACCAGGTCGGCCACCGTCACCACGATAGTCAGTAAGAGCGCAATCAGTATAAAACGCAGCGAAAAACCGGCCTGCGAAGTGAAATGCATGACCATCAGGCCGGCAAAGCTTAACGGCGGCCCGGGCAATACCGGAAGAAAGGATCCCAGGATGCCACCCAGCAGCAATATAATCGCCAGAATGATCAGCAATACATCACCCATTACGGTTATTCATTGGGAATCACTATCGCAAGGATCAGATATAAAAGTATTCCCGAGCCAAACAGCAAAGCGGCAACGACAAATGCTATCCTGACAATGGTGGGATCCAGATTGAAATATTCGGCCAGGGCACCACACACTCCAAAAATCATCCTGTCGCTGGTTTTATGCAAACGCTTTTTCATTGGAAAATTTTTTCTTGCTAATTTACAAATTTTAAAGGCAAAATCCTTGTCATTAACCTTTGAAATAAACAATTACTGTTTAATCATTTTTTTGCGGAAGATGCCCTCACTGGTATGTATTACTACGAAGTACAGGCCGGGAGCCAGGCTACGGGCCGAAAAGGTCGCGGAGGTAGCCTGCGGATAGAATACCCTCATGCGTTTTCCGCTGATGGAAACGACCTCCAGCTTCAAGATTTCAATGGATGATTCCAGCTTCACATGGTCGGTTACAGGATTGGGAAATATTTTTAAGGCAGCATTCGGAGGCAGGCCTCCGGCACTTACATTCGGGTTGCCCCAGATCGCTTCCACATATTCAGGATGATCAACATAGGGGTTGCGGTTTCCCTGGATCTGGTATATTTCATGATTGCGCAGAATCTCCTTCTGACTGACCGGATCCTGGTCATGCCATGCCATAAGCATGTCGATGGCCCAGGGCTCGTAACCCGGATATTTATTGTGGTCAAGCATGGTGGAGTTAGAGTTCCAGGTTTCTATCCGGTCTTCATAGCGGGTGATCATATAAAAATAAACCCTGGCCAGGTCTCCTTTGTATTCGTCAATCGGTTCGAAAGCGGTTCCCGAATAGCTCCCTGCGGTGTTGGCTCCCAGCTTGCTGCCATTGAGTGATGTCCATGATGCATTACTGACTACTCCATAAGGTTCGTTGCCCCGTTTGGAATTCACCAGCTTGTCGGTAGGATAAATGTGGAACAAGTCGGTGACCATGGGTGATGCTTTGTCAAACCAGGACTGGGGCATGGTATGCTCGCGGTTGTAATATTGTCCTTCCTGGCTGCCTCCAGAACCCCTGTCCTGATCATCACCGAAAGTAAAAGAATAAGGGGGCACATCGCAAGGGATGTCTGAGTAAATATCCCATACCGCTCCGCTGAAAGTAGCATCGGTGCTGAGGATATGGGTCCATATCGAAGTGTAGCTTTGTACCTGATGGCCAGAAATGATCTGGTGCAGCTGGGTTTTCAGCTGGCTGCCCGTGTCTGTGTCTGCAGGGTAATAATTATCCGGAATCAGCGATTCTATGCCGGTGCCGCTCACTGCAAGGGTTACCGGTTGAAGGTCAGTAGCCTGATGGGTGATAACCCCCTGGTTGTTGCCGGTGCTTTCTGGAAACATCCTGACATAGATGCGTGTTGAGGACACCTCTCCCTGGCTGGAGTTCAGCGTCAGGCTGGCAGCATACCCTGTATGGCATTCCCGCGAGATGCGGAAGGGCGGCTCCGCTGAGAGTTCCAGCGAGCCGGAAATGCCCTGGGCAGACACCTCATAAAACTGCACATCGGAGAAATGACCCGTAACCACTTCCCGGAAATCAGGTAGTTGTGATTGCGAGAGGCTGATACTGCCTTGCTGGCCGAAGGCCGACGGAGTATTAAAGGCAATTGCGGTCAGTAAAAAGATCAGGAGGCCGGGATAACTGAAGGTTATTGATTTCATCATGTAGTAAGACTTTTCAGGCAAATGTAGATAAAACCTTTGAAAAGAGACTTATTGTCCGATGTTCAAATATTCGCCGGCGACCATAAAGAAAGGGGTTAGCCGTTGCTACCGGCAAATCCTGATCTTTATCACCTGCACGTGACGGTTCATTACCACACAGGCCAGATAAAGGCCACAGGGCATCGCGGAGGCATTCAGGGTAACCTGTCTTTGCCCGGGCCGGAGGTCAAAGTATTTGTCGCCGTGGATGCCGTAAATAATCATCGAGTCAATGGGAACAGCTGCTTCAAGGATGATAAATGAAGATGCCGGATTGGGATATGCTGTCAGGGCATCATCTTCAACAATATGCACTGGGGTGGATCCCCACAGATCAGTAACCTGCATGGAACCTTCCACCAGGATGTTTCTTTCGGGACCTGCTTCGGGATGCGAAATGCCTGCATTGAAGTAATACCGGTAGTTGTAACTGCCGGGTTCCAGTTCCATGGTTTTCGAAAAATTCAGTGCCCCTTGATGCTCCATCATTTGCTGCTCTGGCATGGTTCCGGGAACAGCCCACTCGAACATGCTACCTGTGATGAATACCTTATCCTGTTGGGGGTCATATCCCAGACTGCTCTCCAGCAACAGCTCAAAGGTCACGCTGTATGTTACGATCACTTCCTGAACAGTCACCATGATCCGGGGTTGTATGTTGGAGGGATTGATAATTCCTTCCTGAGGCCTGAGATTTCCAGTCAGGGTATAAGCAGCGGCCACCCCGCCATTATACTCGCCCTTCAGCCAGTCGACAGAAAGGCTGCAGGATGCAGCACTTTCAAAATGGGTGAATACCTGCAGGGGCAGTTCCAGGTCTTCAAAAGGGGTGCCCTGATCTACTGTGAGCCCTTCAGGATCTTCAACCCCGGTGATGGCGATAGATTGTTCGGCAATACTATAGATGCCCGTGGTGATGGCACTGGCTTGCAGTTCTTCATGAAAAGCTACCGCCCTTAATGTGGTGCTTTTTTCCAGGGAAACAGCATCCCCCTCATAATGATTGTCAGCAGGGGTCGGGGAGCTGCCGTTCAGAGTGTAAAAGATCATGGAGCCGGGCGTGGGGGCGGTAATCTGCACTTCTACCGGAGCATCAAAAGCTCCGGGAGGAGGGTTAAATGCCGGGGCTGCCGCCTGAGTGGCTTGCCCCGCAATGACCTCCACCCCGGCAATCCCGATCTGCCTGCTGTACCCGCTGCCTTCTCCATTATCGCACGACCATTGTATCACCAGGTTTTCACCCGCAGCAACGTTCACCTGCACCGGGGCATTTCTGTCAGCATCCTCTGCTTCTGCTGTGGAATATGACAAATCAGAAATCACCTGACCATTCACCGTTACTTTCCATACAGGGGATCGTCCCATGGTGGGCCGCATGACCCTGCCGGTATAAGCAATGTTTACCAGGCCGATATATTCATCTGTCAGGTTAGGAAGGGTAAGTGTGATCTTCAATTCTCCCGTGGTGGTGGTGTGTTGATAGCCCAGTACCAGGTCATTGCCACGGAAGCCTGCTGCCGTTCCCGAACCCCAGTCACCTTTATAATCCAAACGGGTTTCTGCATTGCCATTGGCCGAAACAGTCCATTCACCCTGCTGGCCGAAGGAAGTGATCCTGGTACCTGTTTCAAAAGTAAAGCCGGAAAAGTCCTGCCGGTAATTGATGCCGGTGGCCGATGTGGTGATGCCGGTAAGCAGAAGTGTTAATACACTATGAAGCAAAGCCCTGACACCTGCTTTGCAATGGCCATTTCGGCCTGTGGATACTCTGGTTTTCTGAGGCAAAGCGGGTGTTGTTTGAAGGTGCAATCAAAAAGGTTCTGACATCATAATAAGATTAAAACATAACCGGTAAAAAAAAAGCATGTAACACTGTTATCTGAAAATCATTCCCGTTACCGGGGGTACCTCTATCTGCACTGTCTGCCCGGTAACACGTATTTTAAGGCCGCTGATGACATCGGTAAGCTGCTCAGGCAGATTACGGGGATGCTCCAGGGTAATCTTCATGGTATAGGGTTCTGTTCCGCGGTTGATCAGCACCAGGGCTAGATCATCCTGTGTGTGGCGGACGAAGGCAAGAGCCTGTGCCTGGTCGTCGGCAGCCACAAAGGTGTACCTTCCGGAACGTAATGCCGGGCTTTGAGCCCTGAGGGCACCAAGCATGCTGTACCATTGGTGAAGGTCGTGATCAAAAGCCACTTTGTCGCGGGGCCTTTGCCTGGAAAAGGGATGGTTGATCTCATCATCATAATCCAGTTCCGGCCAGATCATGGGTTTGCGGTCATCGGGGTCATCGGCACCCCACATTCCGGCTTCGGTGCCATAAAAGATCATGGGCGCACCTACCCAAGTGTACTGAAACAGGGCAATCAGCCGTTGGAGCTGGCGTTCGGCAGGCAAAGGTGCCCGCACATCATAAGTGTGATCCGGCTCCCTGATCTTGCTGTTTTCCTTGTATGGTAGCGTGTCATTTACGATCATGCTGGCCAGCCGTTCGGTGTCGTGACCATCCATCAGGTTTTGCAAAGCAACATTAACCTGATGGGGGAAATCTTCCTGCAGCTGATTCATTCTTTGAGTGAATTCACTGGCCGTAAGACTCTGGTGAATAAAGAAGGCATGTGTGGCATAAGCCCAGCGGTAGTTCATTACCACGCCAAAGAGTTCGTCGGTAATGTATTCGGTGGCAGCATCGGTCCATATTTCAGCCACAGTGAGGGCCTGGGGGTTGATGTCGTGCACCAGCTGGTGCCAGTCTTTCCAGAATCCGGTTCCAACCTCTTCGGCCACATCCAGCCGCCAGCCGTCTATTCCTTTGCTGACATCTCCCTCAGGAGCCATCCAGCGACGGGTAACATCAAAAATGTGAGCCTTCACCTGGGGATGCAGGTCATTATTGGTTTCATTAAACTCAGGCAATCCCTTGTAGCCCCACCATCCCTCATATTCAAAACCATCTTCTAAAGAAGAGTCAAATTCCGTGATTTTGTACCAATTGCGGTAAGGTGATTGCTGCCCGCGTTGGCGGATGTCGCGGAAGGCCCAGAAGTCGCGCCCGGTATGATTCCAAACCCCATCGATGATCACCCTGATGCCTCTTTGGTGGGCTTGTTCCAGCAGCTCCAGGAACAATCTGTCGGCAGCGGTCCATTGCCAGGTGTCAGGATCATTGGGGTCTTCCTGTTGCATCATGGCCAGATCGCCTTGCGGGTCGGGCCCGAAAAACCTGTCGATATGGTGATAATAACTGGCATCGTATTTATGAAGCGATACGGCATCAAATATAGGATTGAAATAGATGGCGGTGACGCCCAGTTCTGCCAGGTAATCCATCTTGTCAATCACACCCTGCAGGTCGCCTCCATATCTTCGTGAAAATACCAGATCGTAGAAGGAAGGACCGATTCGTTGTTCCCAGGCCGCCCGCTGGTACCAGTCGCCTGTCCAGGGAGTAACAGCCCAGCCCTGGGGTGCGGCCAGATCCCAGCCATGAGGATCGCCGATGCGCGCAGCCACCGGGTCATTCCCGGGATCTGCATTATTAAATCGTTCGGGAAAAATCTGGTACCATACCACATTCTTTGCCCATTCAGGGATGTTGGCCCCTGTTTGTGGCCCTTCCTGAGGCTGCCCAACAGCCGGAATGACCCACATCAGCAGGCATAAAAAAACAGGAAAAAACAAATGTGGTCGTAGAACTTTCATGTTGTGTATGTTTATCATGCAATTTAATGATTTTTAACCGATAAGTCATTAACCACTCATATAAAAAAAACGGACAACCATCGGATTGTCCGTTTTTTTGATTCAGAAGAAGAATTTCTCCGGATGAATATTCAGCCAGAGAAAATTACTTCATCCATTACTCCATCAGTTTGGCTCTTTCGTCAAGATGTTCCTCCATCTGCAGCCGGGGTACCCCTTTGAGGATCCATTCAGCTGCTTCTTTTCCCTTGAGATGAAAATCAAGAAACTCCATCATGCGCAACGCATAATCCAGCTGATTGGGTTGTTTGCGCAAGCCATGATTTTCGCCTTCATATTGAAGCATGATCACGGGTTTGTTCTGGCGCCGCAGGGTGTTGTAGTATTCGATGCCCTGGGTGAAGTCGACAGCCCCATCCTTGTCATTGTGCATCAGCAGCAGGGGTGTATTGACATTCTTGGCAAAATAAACCGGCGAGTTACGTTCGAAGGCATCCATGTTGTCCCAATATCCGGGAGCCAGGCGGCCCTGGCTGCTTTCGAAGATCGACTGGTTTGAATTTCCTGAGTTCCAGTAGATCAGGCTGTACATGCTGATCATGTTGGTGAGGGGAGCCCCTGCCACTGCTGCCTTAAACCTGTCGGTTTGGGTAATCAGGAAAGAGGTCTGGTAGCCTCCCCATGAGTGGCCATGAATGGCCACGTTGTCGTTATCTACCACTCCGGTAGCCACGGCAGCATCAACCGCAGGCAGTACACACCATACCGCCGACATGCCCGGATCATTCAGGGTATATGTAATGTCGGGCATCAGCACGGCATAGCCATTGGAAGTATACATGGCCCTGTTGAAGCCTCCGCCCGGGAATGAGGGACGGGCATAACTATTGAGTCCCTGGGTCAGCCTCTCATAGATGTATACCACCGTGGGATACTGCTTGCCTTCTTCATATCCTGCCGGCAAAAACAATGCAGCCTGCAGGGTGTCACCACGATCGCTCACATAGGTGATCAGCTGGGAACCGGGCGAGAGCAGGAAGTTCTCCTGGTCGGGGTAGATGTTGGTAATCTTTTTGGGGTTTTTCAGCTCAGCATTATTGGCCATGTAATAATCGGGGGCCTCAGTAACGGTTTCGCGGGTGAACAAATAGATGTCCTGGTCTTTTGCTTTTCTGAGGTTGCCAAATACGGCGGCATCCTGCATCAGCAGGGTAGTGCCGGGGCGTCCCCTGTCGATGCGGGCAATGCCTGTTTCTTTGGTGTTTTGATCCATTACCCTGAGGAACAAGGGCTGACGCATGTCTATGCCCTGCTCATCTTCCTCAAGGGTGTAACGGCCCTGATACTGCTTCCCATTCTCAGTGCCATCGATGGTAAGATTGGTATAGCGTTTGCCATCCTGGCTGATCTTCCAGATATTCCAGTTGTCGCGGATCAAAACTTCCTTGCTATCGCTGCTCCATCCGATGAAGGGAGTAGGAGGCAGCTCGATATTATGATCGCTGGTTTGATCTACAAAAGAGGAAGGGATCTCAGTGGTCAGGGGAGTGATCTGACCGGTAGTCATGTCGCAGGAGTAATAATGGCCCTGATTGTAAAAGGCAAACTTCAGTCCATCGGGGCTGGCAATGGGCCTGCCCAGGGTCTGAAACCTCTCAAGGATTAATTCTCGCTGGCCCGTAAGCAGATCTACGGTATAGATGTCGGCATATTGTTTTCCACTCATGCCGGCCAGCAACTCATAGGAATTGTTGTCCATGCCAATGCCATACTTTTGTTTTGGGGCTATGTTAATGGTCCGAAGATTATCATCGGCCAGGCGGATGAACTGATCTTCCTCTACATGATACAGAGAGAGGTAGCTGAAGTTTTTGTCCTGCGTTTCGCGGGTTCTTTGCACCGACTGCAGGCGGCTGTCCTGCCAATGCCATATGATGACATCTGTTTTCTCCTCTTTTTTCTTATCGGGGGAATTGCCATTGGCCTGGAAAAAGAAATTCTCTACCTGCTGAAGGCTGTCAGCAACTTCTTCTTTTTCTTTTATTTCATTGCGATGAATGCCGAAAAATAAGGTGTTCAGGTTGTCACTCCAGCGTGGAGAATAATTGGGGCTGATGGTCATGTCTTCAGGAAAGTCAGCTACCTCATGAGGATTGAAAACAACCTTTTTGGGGCTGCCTTTTTCAAAACCTTTAAGAGCAATTACTGAATACACGTCCTCTTCAAAGTCCTCACTTTTGGTGCCCTTCAGCAGGGTGAGTCCATCACCTTCTTGTGTCCATGACAGCCGGCTGTATTCAGCCTGATCATTTTCGGGTGATAGCAGTGCGCCGGTATTCATGTTGCGTAGTTGTAAACCATTGCCTGCCTGGGCATAAGCATCAATGACCATGGCCAGCCAATGGCCTTTTTTGTTGAAAGAGAAGTCCGACACGTTGCCAAAGCTCAGTTGATTGCCTGTCTGCAGTTCTACCAGCAACAGGTTGGAGCCTTTGCCAGCTTGTTTATCTTCCTTTGATTTGGGGGTATTCAGGTGAACGGCCAGCCACAGGGGGTTTTCTTCTGCAAAGGTGAATCCTTTCACATTTTCGAAACTGCTTTCCTGGTCATTCTGTAGATCAACCAAGGTCAGCTTGTTAGTTGCTTTGTCATTTTCCTGTTTTTCCTTTTCAGGAAAAACAGTGAATGCCAGGAACCGGGAGTCGGCACTGAAACGAATGGCGCCGGGGGCGCCTGAGGAGGGGGTCTGGCCGATGTCCCATGTTTTGCGGGTCTCATCGGTGGTGCTTTGCAGAATCAGCTCTGAGGGGCCGTCATTGGGGCTGTACCAATAAGCAAACCATTGGCCGTCGGCCGATAAGGTGGGTACCCGGCCGGGGATGTGTTTCCAGGAAGCTACGTCCTGCCAGGATACCGGACCAGGTGTTTCAGCTTTTAATACAGAAAAAAACATGGCCAGAGACATCAGCATGGTCAGGCTCACGATTCTGGCATTCGAATGTAATAAAGAACGCATAGGTGTTGATTTGAGAGTTGATTTGATTGGGTGAATTAAAAGGTGGGCCTAAAAGTATGTAAAATTGTGAAGGATGTCAGGTGTTTTTCAGAGAAAAAGACGCTTTTTTGGGGATCATATGATAAGAACCTCCCCCAATAGGTCCTTTGAATGCCTGTTAACAATTTTTAACTAACAATTTAAGTGGTTGAGTGTTAATGATGAATGAACGCATGCCATTAATGCCATTTACAATCAGGACTACCAATATTGTTAGTGGAAAGTGGCAGGCTTATAAAAACCAATTTATTCACTAAAAACCAGGAGTAATGAAAAAGCTAAAGATTACAATGTTGATATTTCTTGCCATGAGCCTGACGGTATCAGCCCAGTGGGGAGAGCGACGCCCCCTGCTGGAAAACTGGAGACCCAATGATAAAAGAGGACTGAATGTTTATGAAGATCCCGTGGCAGATACGGTGGCTTATGAAGGATTTCTGGTGCGTATCGGAGGCGATTTTGCCATGCAGTTTCAGGGGTTGAGTCAATCAAATGATGCGGGCGATTTGGTAGAACTGGGTAGTGATTTTAACCTTCCGGTGGCCAACCTGAATATGGATGTTCAGCTGATGGAGGGCATGAGGATGCACCTCAGAATGTTTCTTTCTTCCCGCCACCATACCGAAGCCTGGATCAAGGGGGGGCACATGCAGATTAGTAACCTGAACTTTATTAGTGAGGGATTACTGGAAAACCTGATGCAGTACATTTATGTTACGGTGGGTCTTGATGAGTTCAACTACGGAGATGCCCACTTCCGCAGGAGTGATAATGCAAGAACCATCTTTAATCCGTTTGTGGGTAATTACATCATGGACTCTTATTCCACGGAAGCCTTTGGGGAGTTGACCGTGATGCTTGACAATGGTTTTCTTGGTGTTGTGGGCCTGACCAATGGCAAGCTGAATCAGAATGTTGTGGTTAATCCCAATACCGATAATCAGCCTTCTTTTTATGGAAAACTAGGCTATGACCAGCAGCTTGATGACAACCTCAGGATACGCCTTACCGGATCCTGGTATATAAACCAGGGGACCACCAGCGGAACTTGGTTGTATGGTGGCGACCGTGCAGGGTCTAGATATTATTCCGTGCTTCATACCATAGAGGATGGCGGGGGAGACTTTGACGGTCGGTTCAATGCCCGGTTTACCAAGCTTACTGCCTTGCAGCTTAATCCCTTTATAAAATACGG
>JAWOCF010000013.1:0-3973 GCA_046483935.1 Bacteroidales bacterium
AAGAAAAACAAGTATTCTGAACACAGATTTAACGGATGTTACCGATTCTTACTGATAAGAAATTTAAGAGGTGTCGGATTTTAATAATACCCCGCACCCCGCACTCCGCACCCCGCACCTCACACCCCACACCCCACACCTAATAGCTAATACCTGAAACCTGAAATTTGAGCCTCAGCAAAGCAAACCAAAAGGTGTCATATCTCCGGAAGGAGAACTTCTTCTTTTATTCAGGGTTTGTTCAGGGTTTGTTCAAGGTTTGTTCAGGGTTTGGTTGGGCCGTCCGGGCAGGCCTTGTCTGGGAGCAGACAGGGCCATGGAGTATCAGGGTGCCATTGTGATGGAAGTTTTCGCCTGACAAGGCTCAGCGCCATCCCGCACCTAATACCTAAAACCTCAGCGACCGGGTGGTTGCCATCCCCATTAAAAAACATGCCGATACAGACACTCAGGATGCTTTATTTCAGCCTTTCGGCGATGGGTGGAGGGTAAGGTACGCCCGATCTTGCCCCCTGAGAAAGGGGCTTAAAATCCGTGTGGTTACAGTGGAATGGTTTCTGCTGGTTGTTCTTGAAAATCCAACCTCTCAACCCCTCAACCTCTCAACCCGCTGATCAGGAGGAATTCCTGACAATCAGCGAGCTTTCAAACACCTTGGTGCGTGGATAGAATGAGGATTCCGGATTTTCGATCCGTTCAATCAGCAGGCGGGCACTTTCATGCCCCATCTGATAGCCTTTCTGGTCGACGGTCGTGAGCGAGGGATTCACGATGGCCGCGATGGGGTCGTTGCCAAAACCAGCCACCGAGATGTCGTGCGGGATGGCATACCCGTTTTTTTGCAGCAGCTGCATGGCAGCGATGGCCGTGAAGTCATTCACCGCAAAGATGGCATCTATTTCAGGCGCCACTTTCAGGATCTGCTCCCTGTGCCGGATCACATCGTCGCTGGTATCACATTGCAGAACATGCTCCTGCACGGGGTCAACCTGAAAATCGGCCAGGGCCTGCAGGTACCCCCTGTAGCGGTCTTTTCCAAGCAGCATGTTGCGGGGAGCCCCAAGGTGCATGATCCTGCGCCGGCCTCTTTCCAGCAGGTGGCGCGTCAGGGCACGGGCTCCCTCAAAATCATCGGTGATCACCCGGTCAGTAGGTAACTCATCGCTGATGCGGTCGAAAAACACGATGGGAATGTCACGTTCCAGCACTTCCCGGAAATGATCGAAGGTATTGGTGTTTTTGCTCACTGATACCAGGATGCCATCCACCCGGTGGTCTACCAGTGCCTGCAGATTCAATGTCTCGCGGGCCTGGTCCTCGTTGCTCTGGCAGATAATCAGCCTGAAGGAATTGCCATAAGCCAGCTCTTCGATGCCACTGATCACGGAGGAGAAAAAATGATGTGCTATTTCGGGGATGATCAGCCCCAGGGTGTTGCTGCGACGGTTTCGCAGGCTCAGGGCCAGAAAATTGGGCCGGTAATTGACTTTCTGTGCGAACTCCTTCACGATCTGTTTGGTTCCCTGGCTGATGTCAGGATGGTCTTTCAGCGCCCGGGATACGGTTGATGCTGACACCCCCAGCTCGCGGGCGATATCATTAATGGAGAAGATCTGGGATTTCATGGCCTATTATTCATAGAAAGTTATATGATCAGGATACGGTAAAAGACAACTTCTTTGTCTTTTTAACGGCCAACAAATTTAGTTTTTTTTTACAAATGCAACGGTTTGCGGAGACGTTTGCATTGAATATTAGGTTATTATTGTTAAGGATGCAAAAATTTCGTTAAATTTACCCTAAAGTTCAATCACTCATTTATAATACTTTAAAATATAAGTCTATGGGAAAATTACACCTGGTCTTCTTGTTTTTTAGTCTGTTTTTCACCCAGGTAATGGCCCAGACGGGTACCGTTACAGGTGTGGTAACAGATGGCAACACAGGAGAAACGCTGCCCGGAGCCAATGTCTTGATTCAGGGCACCACCACAGGAGCCGTCACGGATATGGACGGCCGTTACCGCTTTACTGCTCCGGCAGGAACCGTTACCCTGGAAGCCAGCTTTATTGGTTATGAGGTTACTGCTCAGGAAGCCACTATCGTTGCCGGTGAAACCGTTGTAGTAAACTTCACCCTGGGGCAGGATGTGTCCTTGCTCGAGGAGTTTGTTGTGATCGGATATGGTATCCAGCGGCGTGAAGATGCCACCGGTTCTGTTTCGGTCGTTGACACCCGTGATTTTAATCAGGGGAACATCACCACCCCTTCCGAGCTGCTTGCCGGGAAGATCCCCGGAGTACAAATCACTTCTGCCGGGGGTGCCCCTGGTAGCAGCGCCACCATCAGGATTCGCGGCGGCTCATCACTACAGGCCAGTAATGATCCCCTGATCGTGATCGATGGCGTGCCCGTGGATACCGAAGGCATTGTGGGCATGCGAAACCCTCTGAGTATGATCAATCCCAACGACATTGAATCGTTCACTGTCCTGAAAGATGCTTCTGCTACTGCCATTTATGGCTCCAGGGCCTCCAACGGGGTAATTATCATTACTACCAAGCAAGGTGCTGAAGGCGCCCCTTTCACCGTAGATTATGTGGGGAAAGCTTCTGTTTCCACCATTGCTCAAAAAATGGAGGTGCTGGGCGCCGACCAGTTCCGCGAGACGATTAACCAACGATTTGCCGACCGCCCCAATGTTACCGGTTTGTTGGGAACTGATAATACCAACTGGCAGGATCAGATCTATCGTGATGCTTATGGGCAAGACCATAACCTGGTGATGTCGGGGGCTGTCAGCGTGATGCCTTACCGGGTGTCGCTGGGCTACTCCGATTTCCAGGGTATGTTGCTCAATGATAACATGGAACGCATGAGTGCGGCAGTGACCCTGAACCCCTCATTCCTGGATGATCACCTGAAAATTAATCTCAATGCCCGCGGTATACAGGTGAACAACATGTTTGCTGACAATGGAGCCATCGGGGGCGCTTTGCAGTTTGACCCTACAAAGCCCATCAGGGTCAGTATGGATGATCCTGCCGGCATGTTTGGCGGATATTTTGCATGGGTAGACCCTGCCACCAACCTGCCAAGGCCTGTGGCCACCACCAACCCCGTGGCGCTGCTGGAGCTGCGTGAAGATAAGTCTACCGTCAACCGTTTTCTGGGAAGCTTGCAGACCGATTATCAGTTCCATTTTCTGCCCGATCTGCATGCCAACCTGAACCTGGCCTATGACTACTCCGAAACAGATGGTTCGATATTCGTTCCTGATTATGCTGCCTGGGCTTATGTTGAGGGTGGCGTTGATAACAATTACACCCAGGAAAAGAAAAATGAACTGCTGGACTTTTATCTGAACTATGCTACCGATATTAATGCCTCCAATCGTATTGATGTAATGGCCGGGTATTCCTGGCAGCACTTCTGGAGACAGGGCTCAGATATTAACCGCAACATCCAGGGCAACATTGCCGGAACCGACTACCTGGAAGACCGCACATCGTACGCCACCGAAAGCTATCTGATCTCTTTCTTCGGAAGGATCAATTATGCCCTGCTCGACCGTTACCTGTTTACCGCCACATTAAGGAATGATGGCTCCTCCAAATTTATTGGCGACAACAAATGGGGCTTGTTTCCTTCTTTTGCCTTTGCCTGGAGGATCGACAACGAGTCGTTCATGGATGATGTAGCTGTCATTTCTCAGATGAAGCTGCGCCTGGGTTATGGTGTTACAGGCCAGCAGGCCATTACCGCCAACGACTATCCGGCATTGGCCAGGTATACTTACAACGTTAATGGTGCTTACTACCAGTTTGGCGATGACTTTATCCGCACCCTGCGTCCTGAAGGATATGATGCCAGCCGCACAGTGCCCCCTCCAACGCGGCCGCCACGGTGCCGCTATAGAAGACGTTACACCCGAGGTTCAGCCCGGTATTGATGCCGCTGACGATGAGGTCTG
>JAWOCF010000262.1:0-2978 GCA_046483935.1 Bacteroidales bacterium
CAGCACAAGATCGTATCCTGCAAAAGCGGTTATGCTGCTGGCACGTGCTGAACCGGTATGTTGCAGCACCCTAAGAGAAGGGGTAAAACGCCTGATTTCCTGAATCCAGTTATGGATCAGCGACAGGGGCATAATGATCAGGGTAAGGGCTTTGTGTTTGCGTTGAGCACCATGATCTGGCTGCACGAACAGGTCAAGTTGATAGGGAGGTTGCAAGGCATGGGTATCGTCGGGATGAGTCTCCATGAAAAAAGGACTTTCATCTTTCTGTCCTTGGTGCACCCTTGCCAGCAATGCCAAAGTCTGTATGGTTTTCCCCAGACCCATGTCGTCAGCCAGGCATCCACCCAGGTTGTGTTCATGCAGGAAACACAACCAGCGGTACCCTTGCACCTGATAGGGCCTTAGCTCCGCCTGCAGACTGGCAGGCAACTCAGGGGGATGAAAACGCTCGAGAGCTGTTGACAGGTCAGGGACCTGCAACCCCTGATCGCTGATTTGTTCGAGTAAGGGAAAATGATGCTTCTTCAGAGAGATGGTATCACCTTTTGCTGTTGCAAACCGGAATACCTCGGTAAATTTCTCAATCCATTGCAGGGGGATCAATCCAATGGTGCCATCAGGCAACAGGAATTCACGCTTGCCTTGCAGGATCACATTCTTCAGCCGTAGAAAAGGGATGCGGTGCTCCCCGAAGCATACGGTAGCTTTCAGATCAAACCAGTCTGTTTGCTCACTCACGTCAACAATCAGATCAGGAATGCCGATATGAAAAGGCTCCTTGCCGGTTTGCTGCTCAATAACGAATCGTTGTTCTTCAAGTATATCCTTGTTGTTACCCAACCATTCTACCAACTCCCACAACTGATGGTTTGATTCGGCAGCATCTTTTTCCGGAGCTTCATTCTCAGGGGCCTCCAGATAAAAACCCTCACTGGCTGTATTGGTAAGGCCAAGCCTGCCAAGGAAACTGATGGCATTCTGTTCTTCCTTTTTGCTGCGCCAGACCTTGCTGAAAATGTACTGGTCACCATCCTCATGGAACAGGGTATGGCTGAGGACTGAAGAATCATAGGCATGAAACTTCACCTTATAGGGATAGTTAAAATATAACTGAAAGACCCAATGGCCTTTCCAATTGGTTTCGACCGACAGCCATGGCACCGGTGCCTTATTAACTTCCTGGATGGTGAACCCCATTGCCTTCACCGGGTATTTCTTTACCGCATTTAACACAAAAGACTGAAAGTACTTTTTCTCAGAACTTTTGGGGATCACAATATATTCTTTATTAAAGAAAGGCACCAACTTACGGCCATTCCACTCAGGCAGGAACCGGAAGATCCTGTCATCGATCTTCAACAGGCACGGCTTTTTGGCCAGCAACAAGGCCTCAACATCGTTCAGGGCCACCGGCTCCCCCTGATAAAGCATCTGCAGCGAGTAATGAGTTTCCTGTTCCTGGCGGTCAAAAATAAATAATGCTTCAGCCATCTCAGGCATCACATACAACTCCTGTTCCTGGATGCGTTCGTTTTTAGCGCCTTTAAAATATAAGGGAATCTGATGTTCAAACAACAACCCTGCGGCCTGGTACAGGTACCTGTCGATATAGGGACGGATGTGTTCTTCCACAAAGTCAGCCTCCAGGGTCTCGTAAAAAGTACGTGACTTTTGTTTTCCCGGCCGGAATTTCTTTTGAAGAACCTCTTCTGAATATTTATCCGTGAGGGCAAGAATCTGACGCTGAGCATCGGTAGCGCCGGGAAAATAGTCATCCACGGTCACTGCGGTGATCCGGTAATACTCATAGCTGAAATGCCCACTGGGCAGTCTGTGCAGGGCATAGGCCTCTATCACATTTCCCAGCACCGGGTGAACCACCCAGGCAAAAACAAATTGAAGAGAAGCATCAGCAAGCGTTGATTTCATTGCCTTCATTAAAAAGAAATTGTTACAAAAAGCCTAAGCTACAAATGTAACAGATTTCCCGGTGGGGTCAACCTGCCGCAGCGCCTCTTTTTAATTTTAAAAAGCGGGGGTTACTCTTCCTCAATCCAACGAATCACCCGCTCAGACATTGGGCTCTCGCGGGGAGGAAGGAAATCAACCAGTTGTCCCTGCTCATCAATCAGGAATTTCTGAAAATTCCAGGCCACTTCAGCATCCACTTTCCCATTGTATTCCTTATTGGTCAGCCACCGATACAGGGGAGCCTGATCCTCTCCCTTAACCGATATCTTTGACATCATGGGAAATGTAACCTGAAAAGTGTTCTGGCAGAATTCCATGATCTCTTCGTCAGTGCCTGGTTCCTGATTGTTAAAGTTGTTGGCCGGAAAACCAATTACGACAAATCCCTGGTCAGCATATTTCTGGTACAGCTCCTCCAGAACCTCATACTGAGGGGTAAAACCACATTTGGAGGCAGTATTCACGACCATCACTTTTTTCCCTTCGAAAGAAGAAAGATCAAGCTGTTCGCCTGTGATGGTTTCCACCTGAAAGTCATGGAATGTTGTTGAAGCATTTTTTTGTCCGTAGGCTGCTGATGATGAGATCATCAGAAAAACAGCCACCACGGCAATAGAAATATTATTCAGGAAGACCCTTTGGGTTAATTTGTTCATTTTAAGAATTATTTAGATGGATAATAACATATGTCTTATTTGACAACATTCTACAAAACAAACTTTAAGGGTATTTGTTTGCAGGGTACCTTATTTTTGTTTGTCTGAAAGGACTTCCCTAAAAACATAGAAAACGGGCTGGAAGGATGGTTGAACATGCACCCTGAAAAAGTTGTTCTAAGTGCAAGCTTCAGATGAAGTGAATAGCGTTTTTAATAATCTACACCACCAGTTTTACAAAGAAAGAATAAATCAGACCTTTGTGGTCATCTCAAAGTATTTAAAAATGGAAGACAATCAATTGCAGTCCTTGTTATATATAGCGCTGAAGGCAGCAATGGAGGCTTC
>JAWOCF010000019.1:0-2678 GCA_046483935.1 Bacteroidales bacterium
CTGCAAATCCTACAGTTCTACTTTGCCGTGTATGGCCTCCAGCATCAGATAAATATCATCCACGCAGGCCCCGCAAAAAGTGCCTGCAGTAGTTTCATCCTGCACCTGTTCGATGGTTGTTAGTCCTTGTTCGACAATGGCCTTTTCAATAACACTTTTTCTGATCTCCAGACAGGTGCAGATGATGGGATCTTTTTCCATGACAGAAGGGTTGGTAAATAATCTTCAAGTTACAAAAAATGCGTGGTTTGAGATGCTTTCAGGATTCCCTGTTTTAAAAAAGCCTGCCGGAACAAACTGATCCGGCAGGCTTTGCTTCATTCTTCAGAAAATACTAGTTCAGGAACATTTTCATGTCTTCATCAACAGTATCAATGCCGGCAATGCCAAAGTTTTCTACCAGCACCTTGGCCACATTGGGCGAGAGGAAGGCAGGCAAGGTTGGCCCCAGGTGGATGTTTTTCACTCCCAGCGAAAGCAGGGCCAGCAAAACAATCACGGCTTTCTGCTCATACCATGCAATGTTGTAGGCAATGGGCAATTCGTTGATGTCGTTCAGCTCAAAAACTTCCTTCAGTTTCAGGGCAATCACGGCCAGGGAATAGGAGTCGTTGCACTGACCAGCATCCAGCACTCTGGGAATGCCGCCAATATCGCCCAGCTGAAGTTTGTTGTAACGGTATTTGGCACAACCTGCAGTAAGGATCACGGTGTCTTTTGGAAGTTGTTCCGCAAATTCGGTGTAGTAGTCGCGGCTCTTCATGCGGCCATCGCAGCCTGCCATGACAAAGAACTTACGGATGGCGCCTGATTTAACGGCATCTACCACCTTGTCGGCCAGTTGCATGACCTGGTTGTGGGCAAAGCCACCGATAATTTCTCCTTTTTCGATTTCAATGGGTGCCTCACATTTCCTGGCATGTTCAATGATGGCGCTGAAGTCCTTGCGGCCTCCGTTCTGACGATCCGGCACGTGGATGGCTCCTTCAAGACCTGATGATCCGGTGGTATAAATACGGTCGGTGTAAGAAGCATTATTCGCGGGAGGCACAATGCAGTTGGTGGTAAACAGGATCGGGCCATTGAAAGATGTGAACTCCTCACGTTGTTTCCACCAGGCATTGCCATAGTTGCCCACAAAATGTTCGTACTTTTTAAAGGCAGGGTAGTAGTTGGCAGGAAGCATTTCGCTGTGGGTATACACATCAACGCCGGTTCCCTGGGTTTGCACCAGCAGGTCTTCCATGTCGCGCAGGTCGTGACCACTGATCAGGATGGCGGGGTTGTTGCGTACTCCGATGTTTACTTTGGTGATCTCGGGATTGCCATAGGCAGTGGTGTTGGCTTTATCCAGCAGGGCCATCACTTCCACGCCATACTTTCCACATTCCAGCACCAGGGCTACCAGCTCATCTACCGAGAGGCTGTCGTCGAGGGTGGCTGCCAGGCCTTTTTGCATAAAGGCAAAGATTTCGGGGTTTTCCTCTTTGAGGTTAAAAGCATGCTCGGCATAGGCGGCCATCCCTTTAATGCCATAAATAAGCAGTTCGCGCAAGGAACGCACATCTTCATTTTCCGACATCTGCAGCACCCCTACCTGTTGGGCTTTTCTTTCGTATTCTACAGGAGTATAGGCATACCAGAGGGCTGCCTCGGGCAGCTTGTCCTTGTCAATTTCAATACCGGCTTCTTCCAGCTGATTTTCCAGGGCGATGCGCACGGCAAAACCCTCACGGATCTTATCGATGAAGCGCTGATGGTCGAAGTTGGCGTTGGTAATGGTCATAAACAATCCTTCGAAGATAAAACGATCTACTTCCGGAATGTCCACTCCATGTTTGCGGGCGATCTCTCCATATACGGAGATGCCGCGCAGCTGATACATCAATACATCCTGGATGCCAGCCACCTCGGGGGTTTTCCCACATACTCCTTTGATGGTGCAACCTGTGCCTTTAGCGGCTTCCTGACATTGAAAACAAAACATACTCATAATTGATTTTTTTTTTGGTTGTAAAATAAATGTACTTACTTCTTAGGAACGTTATTGGTCTTTTCTGACTTGATCTCTATATCCATTCTTCGCTGCGGATCTGGCCATCTATGCCAACCACCATTTTCTTCACCGGGACCTTGCGGGTAGCATTCTGAACAGCCATTTTGGCCATCTGAACCAATCCCGAGCAGCAGGGCACTTCCATGGTCATCACGGTCATGGTGTTGATTTGTGCATTGTCGATCATGGCAGTGAGTTTTTCCACATAAATATCTTTTCCTGTATCCAGCTTGGGGCAGGCAATGGCAAGGCCTTTCCCTTTCAGGTACTTGCTATGGAAATTACCCATCGAAAAGGCCACACAGTCGGCTGCCAGCAGCACGTCGGCATTTTGAAAATAGGGTGCCTGGGGATTCACCAGATGCAGCTGCACCGGCCATTGCCTGAGGGCTGAGGGTTGATCGTGCCCATTTTGATTGCGTTCAGCCTGGAGCCCGGCCTGGGGTTCGGCAGCAAAGGTCATCATGCGTGAGCCCGGGCAGCCACCGCCTTGCTGATGGCCGTGCGAATGATTGTGATTGTGCGGATGATCGTGCGAATGAGTCTCTTTTGATTGGGGCATTGTATGGTGGGATTTTTGTTTTTTTAATTTGGAAAGGTCTATGTCAAGGTTGTTTTTCTT
>JAWOCF010000020.1:0-28014 GCA_046483935.1 Bacteroidales bacterium
AATCCATATTTTTCCTGGAGCTGGGCAATGGTGATATCAGTGCTTACATACTCCTGAACCACCTGGAGTTTTACTTCGTCCGGAATAAGGTTTTTGTTTTGTTTCATAATCCTGATTTTTGTTTACTTTTTGCGTAAACCTATTTCAGGACGAGTCATCTCCAAGTCTCCAAGTCTCCCCCTCTCCAAGTCTCCAAGTCTCCCCCTCTCCCTTTCACTCCCGCAGAATCTTTTCCATCTTGCGGCCTTTGGCCAGCTCGTCGACCAGCTTGTCGAGATACCGGACCTGCCGGGTGAGTGGATTTTCGATGTCTTCGACCCGGTAGCCGCAGATCATCCCGGTGATGAGGGGTGCCTTTGGGTTCAGGGTGGCCTGCTGAAAGAAGGTTTCAAAGGTTGCCTGTTCTTCAATGAGTTGCTGCAGCTTTTTTTCATCGTACCCCGTCAGCCATTCAATGACCAGCAGGAGCTCCTGGCGTGACCGGCCTTTCTTTTCCACTTTGGCCACGTAATGTGGAAATACCGAGGCGAAGGTCATCTGCGCCATCCGCTCATCGGGAGAAGTTGCTTTTTTCATGGGTTGGGCTTTTGAGCTGTTCAAAGTTAATAAAAGAAGAAGAGGATTAGCAGATTAGCGGATTAGCAGATTTGAGGATTTGAGGATTAGCGGATGCTGAGCATGCCGAAGCATCCGGCCGTGGCTAGCATTCTGAAAAGATCAGTTTTAATCCGTAGAATCCGTTTTCTTTCTCCAAGTCTCCATTTCTCCGAGTCTCCCAGTCCTTATCTTCCAATCCTCCCATCCATTTCTCAAAGGGTTCAGACAATCAACGTCGTCCTTTTATATTAAAGGAATTGAGATGCTTACGTTTTAATTGTCTTCTTAAAATTTGTGTAATTGGTGGAGAAATCTTAAAAATGTTGAGGGGTTGAGAAGAAGACAGGAGACCTGGAAAGGGGGAGCCCGGGAAGAGAAGATCCGTGAAAATCCCGTCATAATCCGTAGGATCCGTGTTCGAAATTCTTAATAAAAGAAATAAAAGTTATAATAATTTGTATATATCATATTTTTCCTATATTTGAAAAAAAAAGATATGAATGATGACGTTTACCAGGTTCAGTTTGCCCTGCGGGGCATTGTGCCCCGCATCTGGCGGCGGCTGCTGATCCCATCGGGGTTGTTGCTGAGGGATTTCCACAAGATCATTCAGTCGGCCATGGGCTGGGAAAACCGCCTGGAGCACCGGTTCATCAGGTGTTATCCCTCTTTTTTTATGAAGATCGACCCTGATGACTTCTGGTATACCATGGCGGTGAGCAGCCTGCTGGAAGAGGAAGGGGAGAAGATGGTGTATGAGTATGACTACACCGACCAATGGAAGCACGACATCATCCTGGAAAAGATACTCCCGGCCGGCCGGCACCACAGTGTACCCACCTGCCTGGCAGGGGCAAGAAACTGTCCGCCCGAAGGCTGTGGCGGGGCGCAGGGCTATACCAGCCTGCTGGCAATCCTCACCAACCCTTTTCATGCATTGTATGATGACGTGATGCTGAGGACACACAGGGACTTTGACCCCTGCTTTTTTGAAAAGGATTTCGTCAACCTGTTGTTCCAACAGGATGATTACGGGTGTGCTGATCTGAGCGGAAGGGGATTTGAGGATTAGCAGATTTGAGGATTAGCAGATTAGCAGATTTGAGGATTAGCAGATTAGCAGATGAGCAGATGAGCAGATTGAAAGAATGCTTTCACCCTTCTCTAATAATCAGAACGCGGATGCCACGGATCGCTGCGCGAGCGCGGATGGTCGCGGATAAGATTCAAACAGATGGGTTTTTCAAAAAGCTTCAGTCAGCTGCAAACATTCAGAAAAGTTCCTTGTAAATCACTGTTTTCCGCGTCATTGCGTTCTAATAAAGTAGTTAAGCGGTTTGGAAAGAATCAGAACCTGGAGAATGAATGAATAATTTGTGTAAATTGTCTTCTTAAAATTTGGGGAATTGGTGGAGATTCTTTTTTGACCTCGCACCTAATACCTGAAACCTGACACTTGAAACCCCCACCAACCCCCATGAAAAACAACCCTTTCGAGCAATACACCCACGAATACGAAGAATGGTTCAAAGAAAACGAGGTGGCTTTCCGGTCGGAGCTGCTGGCATTAAAGCAGATGATCCCTCCGGGGAAGAATGGCCTGGAAATAGGCATTGGCAGCGGGATATTTGCCCGGGAGCTGGGCATCGCACAGGGCATCGACCCCTCCGGCAACATGCTCCAGCTGGCAAGAGACAGAGGGCTGAAGGTGGTGAAGGGAACGGCCGAAGAGCTGCCCTTTGCTGACAGCAGCTTCGACTATGCGGCGTTCATCACCTCCCTGTGCTTTATTGAGCATCCCCTCCAGGCCCTGCGTGAAGCATACCGGGTGGTGAAAAGCCGGGGAGACCTGATTGTCGCTATTATCGACAAAGAGAGCCCGCTGGGAAAATCGCTTGGGAAGGTGAAAGAAGAGAGTAGGTTTTACAAAGATGCCCGGTTCTATTCTGTTACAGAAATGGTTTCATTGATTGAAAACAGCCACTTTGAAATCACCGGAATGGTTCAGACCCTCATCGACATCAATGCCGACACGCCTGAAGATCCTGTTGAAGGCTCCGGCAAAGGTGGCTTTGTGGTGATCCGGGCGAAGAAGAAGAGCAGATTTGAGGATTAGCAGATGAGCAGATTGATGGATTGATAGAAAGAAACGGAGAGGGGGAGACCTGGCGAGGGGGAGACCTGGCGAGGGGGAGACAACTTTCCTTACCTTTGCCCCCATGAATCCCGAATCATTATTCTCGCGGGCACAGAGCCGCAAACGCGACTTCAGGCTGGCAGTTGCCCGGCTGCGGGCCATGAAGGGCCGGCAGCTGGATCAGCTGGTGGGTGGCCTGCATGAGGAGGCCTTCCGCCACATCGACTGCCTGGAATGTGCCAACTGCTGCCGTACACTGGGACCCCGCCTGCTGCCCAAAGATGTGGAACGAATGGCAGCCCGCCTGAAGATGAAAACCGCAGCCTTCATGCAGGAGTACCTGCTGCGTGACGAAGATGGCGACCTGGTGTTTTGCTCCATGCCCTGCCCCTTCCTGCTGCCCGACAACCACTGCATGGTGTATGAGGCACGCCCCAGGGCCTGCCGCGAATACCCCCACACCGACCAGAAAAACATACGAACCATCCTGACCCTGTGCATCAAAAATACCGAGACCTGCCCTGTGGTGTACGAAATCTTTAATAGATTAGCGGATTAGCAGATGAGCAGATTAGCAGATTTGAGGATTTGAAGATTAGCAGATTTTTTTCATAAGCTTCAGAAGGATCAAATACTTTGAAATCCGCGTAAATCCCTGTTTTCCGCGTCATCCGCGTTCTGATATTTAAAAAAGTATTAAAAAAGACTTATCCACAAATTACACAAATTATCAGAAGACAATTGATTGTAAGCAACTGAATGCCTTTCAGGCAGAAATGATGACGTTGATTCTCTGAGCCCTTTTCGGGCGATTGACACAAATTAGTTGTGCTGCTGGCTGGAACAGGATGAATATGCCCCGTGGTGTACGAGGTCTTTGAGAAGATTAGCGGATTAGCAGATTAGTAGATGAGCAGATTAGCAGATTAGCAGATTTGAGGATTTGAAGATTAGCAGATTTTTTTCATAAGCTTCAGAAGGATCAAATATTTTGAAATCCGCGTAAATCCCTGTTTTCCGCGTCATCCGCGTTCTGATTCTTAAAAAAGTATTAAAAAATACTTATCCACAAATTACACAAATTATCAGAAGACAATGAATTGTAAGCAACTGAATGCCTTTCAGGCAGAAATGATGACGTTGATTCTCTGAGCCCTTTTCGGGCGATTGACACAAATTAGTTGTGCTGCTGGCTGGAACAGGATGAATAATTTGTGCGAATTGTCTTCTTAAAATTTGAGGAATTTGTGGAGATTCTTTTTTGCCTAAAAACCTAATACCTAAAACCTGACACCTGAAATTTCGCATTTTAAGGCACCTTTCAGAGGCCTGTTTTTGAGTGGCACCAGCATACCGGAAGCTTGTTCCGTGCCCGAAAAAGGCATCCGGAAGGGCTTTGAGAGGGTGATTCAGGCATGAGGTTCAACCTGCCGGAATGAGGAACGCAATTTGGTTCTTTTTTCTCCTTTAAACAAAAAACCCGGACCTCCTCAGGTCCGGGTTTTTATCTTGTGGAGCTGCAGGGTTTCGAACCCTGGTCCAAACAAGCAGCAAAACTGCTTTCTACATGCTTATCCTTTAGTTGGTGTTTCGGCTTTGGACCGGGAAAAGGCGGCCCTATCCTCAGCCTGAGCTTCTGTGATTGTCGGGCAGGCACCGAAGCATTACCTGCCTTATCCCGGACTTTGTCGATGTTTCCGAAGGGGACGCAACCGGGAGTAGCTTCCCTGGAAACAGCACCAACTTAGTAGCTACTACTAAGCTGCGAGTGCGTAATTGTGATTGTCGCCGTTTAAAGGCTTTGAGAACTGGGATTAACGAGCCACATTCACGACGCTCGACATGCTTACAATTCCACTAAACTTGCTGTCTAATCCAAGTCAGCCCCGTGGTTTTGTGGGTACAAAGATACGAAAAATTGTTGAAATGGCGAAATGCCTTGGATGTCAGGGATAAAAGATTTTCCACAAATTCCTCAAATTTTAAGAAGACAATTTTCAAAGATTATTCATCCTGTTCCAGACAAATTATTAGAAGATAATTATTACAAACTGGTTGTGCCAGCTTGTTTTTTCTGAATGAATCATCGCCAATAAATTGTTCTAAGAATTTGGGGAATTGGTGGAGATCCTTTTTTTCCATACACCTAAAACCTAATGCCTGACACCTGACACCTGACACCTGACACCTCATTTAGTCATAAATTTACCACGCCTGATAACATTTACCCTTCATTAAGTCATGCAAAATTGCTATCTTTATCCTTGTTTATCACATGTAAAAAGAAAAACCTTATGAATATTGCAACCCTGACCCTGAACCCGGCCCTTGATAAAAGCACCACCACCGAACGGCTGCAGCCTTCAAAGAAGTTGCGCAGTGAATACCCCTCGTACGATCCGGGCGGCGGGGGCCTGAATGTGTCGCGGGCCATCAGGATCATGGGCGGGCGGTCGCTGGCCATCTATGCTGCCGGAGGCCCCACCGGTGACAAGATCGGGGAGCTGCTCGACAAGGAAGGCATTAAACAGCAGGTGATCGGCACCCAAAACCCCACCCGCGAGAACCTCATGGTGATGGAACGTTCTACGGGCAATCATTACCGCTTTGGCATGCCGGGCTATGAGCTGAGCCAGCAGGAGCAGCAGTATTGCCTGGATGCCGTGGAAGCCCTGCCCGATAGCATCCGGTACCTGGTGGCCAGTGGCAGTCTGCCCCCGGGGGTGGATGATGATTTCTACGGCAAGGTGGCTAAGATCGCACAGAAGAAAGGGATCAAATGTGCGGTAGATACCTCGGGGGCTGCCCTGAAGAAAGCAGCCGATATGGGCCTGTGCCTGATGAAACCCAACCTGGGGGAGCTCAGCAGCCTGGCCGGCCAGGAGGAGATCTCGGGCATGGAGCAGGAAAAGATTGCCACCCGGATGCTCAACGAAGGCAAGGCCGACATCCTGGTGGTCTCGCTGGGAGCACGCGGGGCCATGGTAGCCACCCGCGACGGCATCGATTACGTGGTGCCACCCACCGTGAAGCAGAAGAGCACCGTGGGTGCCGGCGACTCCATGCTGGGGGGAATCATCCTCTCCCTATCGAGGGGCGATGAGCTCATGGATGCCATCAACTGGGGCGTGGCTGCCGGCACTGCCGCTACCATGACCCCCGGCACCGAGCTATGCCGCCGGCAGGATGTGGAGGATATCTACAGCTGGCTGAAAGGAAAGAGTCACCAGCGAATGCCCCACGGAAGATAGTGGCCGGCATCGGAAAAAGAAATAAACCTGTGTTACCTTAAAAGCAACTGAAGATGAATCAACAAATAGAAGAAAAAACCCGTCCCCTGGTGCTGATCACAGGAAGCAGCGGGCTGATCGGAACGCGGCTCATTGAGCTGCTGCAGGACGAATACCAGGTGGTAGGGCTCGACAAGCAGGGGAACCCCTTCCCCCCGGAGAAGGCCGAGAACATCATCTTCGACATTACCAGCAAGGAGAGCATCCGCCAGGCCTTCCGGCGCATCCGGTATGCCTATGGCAACCGCATTGCCTCGGTGATACACCTGGCAGCCTATTACGACTTCTCGGGCGAACCCAGCCCCCTGTATGAGGAGGTAACCGTGAAAGGCACCGAAAAGCTGCTCAGGCAGCTGCATGAGTTTGAGGTGGAGCAGTTTGTGTTTTCCAGCACCAACCTCATCTATAAGCCTACCGAGCCCGGCAAGGCGATCAACGAGGAGGCCCCCCTGGAGCCTAACTGGGAATACCCCGAGTCGAAGGTCAACACCGAGCATGTGATCAGTCAGCGACGGGGTGAGATTCCCGTGGTGATCCTGCGCATGGCAGGAGCCTACGACGAAAGTGGCAACTCCATTCCCCTGGCCCATCAGATACAGCGGATCTACGAGAAGACCCTCACCAGCCACCTCTACTCGGGCGACAAGACCCACGGCAACGTGTTCATCCATCTGGATGACATGCTGGATGCCTTTGTGAAGGCCGTGAAACGCCGTAAGGAGCTGCCCCCGGAGGCCATCATCAACATCGGGGAGCCCGAAACCCCAAGCTACCAGGAGCTGCAGGACAAAATCGGCAACCTGCTGTACGGCAAAGACTGGCAGACCATCATGGTGCCCAGGCCCATTGCAAAGACAGGGGCCTGGGCACAGACAAAGACAGGCATTGGCGACACCTTCATCAAGCCCTGGATGATCGACCGTGCCGAGGACCATTATGAGCTGGACATCTCCCGGGCCCGTGAGCTGCTGGGCTGGGAGCCACAGCACCGCCTGATGGACACCCTGCCCGCGATGACCGACCGCCTGAAGCAGGATCCCCTGGCATGGTACCAGAACAACAATTTGGACCCCTCGGGGCTGGATCAGGATCAGAAATAAAAGCCCTTCAGAGAAAAAATGAATGGATCATCAGCAAAAGATACAGAGAATGAATAAGTACATCCGTTTTTTCAGCGAACTTACCAACAAGGATACTGCAGAAGTAGGAGGCAAGAATGCCTCCCTGGGAGAGATGATCAGTGTGCTGGGGCCCAAGGGGATCCGCATCCCTGCCGGGTTTGCCACCACGGCACAGGCCTGGTGGGACTTCATGGAGCACAACGGGCTGCGCCCGAAGGTGACGGAAGCCCTCAGCAAGCTGGATAAAAAGCAGTTCAGCAACCTCAAACAGACGGGCTCAAAGATTCGTGAGATGATCATGAAGGGTGAGTTCCCCGGGGAGCTGGCCGACAACATCCGTGAGGCTTATGAAGAGCTGGAGCAGCGCGAGGAGTCGTTGACCAGCGTGGCCGTCAGGAGCAGCGCCACGGCCGAAGACCTGCCGGAGGCCTCCTTTGCCGGGCAGCACGACTCGTTCATGAACATCCGTGGGGCCGATGATACCATCGAGGCCTGCAGGCGGTGTTTTGCCTCGCTGTTTACCGACCGGGCCATCCGCTACCGCGAGCACAATGGCTTCGACCACATGAAGGTGGCCCTCTCGGCCGGGGTGCAGAAGATGGTGCGCTCCGACAAGGCCTCGGCAGGGGTGATCTTCACCATCCTGCCTGAGAGTGGTTACGACAAGGTAGTGTTTCTTACCGGATGCTGGGGCCTGGGCGACAACGTGGTGCAGGGGGCCGTGAATGCCGACGAGTTTCACGTGTTCAAGCCTGCGCTCAAAAAAGGGTTGCGGGCCATCACCTCACGCACCCTGGGCAGCAAGGAGCTTACCATGGTGTATGCCAGTGACCCGAAGAACAAGGAGGTGACCACCAAAAACAAGCCGACCCCACAGAAAGAGCAGAAGAAATTTGTGCTGACCGATGATGAGGTGATTAAGCTGGCCGTATGGGCCGTGGAGATAGAAGATCACTACGGAAGGGCCATGGACATTGAGTGGGCCAAGGACGGGGAGAGCGATCAGCTGTATATCGTGCAGGCACGGCCCGAGACGGTACATTCGGGCAAAGACAGGACCCGCATTAAAGAGTACCGGTTGAAAGGCAAAGGCAAGGTGATCACCACGGGCACGGCCATCGGCGAGAAGATCGCCAAGGGGGTGTGCCGCATCCTGAGCTCGCCCGATGAATCGGACAAGCTCAACGAGGGCGACGTGCTGGTGACCGACATTACCAACCCCGACTGGGACACGGTGATGAAGAAGGCCTCGGCCATCATCACCAACAGCGGGGGGCGTACCAGCCATGCTGCCATCGTGGCCCGTGAGCTGGGGGCAGTGGCCATTGTAGGAACCGGAGATGCCACCCAGGCCATTCAGGACGGACAGCAGATCACAGTATCCTGTGTGGAAGGCAACGACGGAAAGGTGTATGAAGGATTCCTGGAATGGGAGGAAGAAGAAATAGACTTCAGCAAGTATGGCGAGCCCGACACAGAGGTGATGCTCATACTGGCCGATCCGGGCATGGGCTATAACTACAGCAGCTATCCGGTGAAAGGGGTGGGGCTGATGCGCCTGGAGTTTGTGATCAACAACACCATCCAGATCCATCCCCTGGCGCTGCTGCATTTCGACCAGCTCAAGGACAAGGAGGCGAAGAAGAAAATTGAAGAACTCACGGCTACCTACCCTGAGAAGCACCAATACTTCGTGGAAAAACTGGCCGAAGGGGTGGGCAGCATTGCAGCAGCTTTCTACCCCCGGGAGGTGCTGGTGAGGATGTCGGATTTTAAATCAAACGAGTATGCCAACCTGATCGGGGGGCAAGAGTTCGAACCCCATGAGGAGAACCCCATGCTGGGTTTCCGCGGGGCTTCGCGCTATTACAGCGAGCAGTACCGGGCCGGCTTTGAGATGGAATGCCAGGCCATGAAGAGGGTGCGCGACCAGATGGGGCTGACCAACGTGAAGCTGATGATTCCCTTCTGCCGCACCCCCGAAGAGGGGCGTAAGGTGATCAACCTGATGGGCGAGTTTGGGCTGAAGCAGGGATGGAACGGCCTGGAGATCTATGTGATGTGCGAAATTCCTGCCAACGTAATCCTGGCAGAGGAGTTTGCCGGGGTGTTCGACGGCTTCTCCATCGGCTCCAACGATCTCACACAGCTTACCCTGGGGCTGGACCGCGACTCGCAGCTGGTGAGCCATCTCTTTGATGAAAACCACCCTGCTGCACGCACCATGGTGCGCATGGCCATCGAAAAGGCCAGGATGAAAGGCCGTAAGATCGGATTGTGTGGCCAGGCACCCAGCGACTTCCCGGAGTTTGCACGTTTCCTGGTGCAGCAAAGTATAAACAGCATCTCATTTAATCCTGATGCGGTGGCTAAAGGCATCAAAAACATCCTGGTAGCAGAACAGAAACAGTAAGCAATTGATGGATTGATGAACCATAAGTAATGCAAACTATGAAAAGCGCTTTGAAGAACCTGAAGAATGAACCTACTGACAAGAATTAATCACATCCTGCTTTTTGTAATTGCCGCTTCGGTGGTGGTCTATTTTGGGTCTTCCTTCCTGGTGCCTTTCATCTTCGGCATCTTCCTGGCTTCCCTGATGACCCCCTTCTCCAACCTGCAGGAGCGCATCGGCATCAACCGTTTTTTTTCTTCCCTGATCAGCACCCTGGTGGTGTTTATTGTTATCGGGGGACTACTGTATCTGTTCAGCTTTCAGATCAGGCAATTCCTGCAGGATCTGCCCATATTGCTGGAAAAATTGCAGGGCATGTTCAAAAGTCTGCAGGCAGGGGTCTCCAGGATGACGGGCTTCTCTATGGAAGATCAGCAAAGCCTCATCCAGAAACGCTCGGAAGATATGATCGGCTCGGTAGAAAAACAACTCACCGGCTTTCTTGGAAGCATGATCGACACCGTGGCCAAATTTCTGCTGATGCTGATCTACGTGTTCCTGATGTTGCTGTACCGCGACAGGTTCAAGCGCTTTATCATGATGTATATTGATAGTGAAAAGAAAGAAGAGGCTGAAGAGGTGACCGGCAAGATCAGCAAGGTGGTTTATCAGTATCTGTGGGGCCGGGCACAGGTAATGACCCTGCTGGGCATTATGTACTACATCACCTTTGTGATTTTTGGTTTGCCCTTTGCCCTGCTGCTGACGGTCTTTGGGGCCCTGATCACCATCATCCCCTACGTGGGGCCCTTCATTGCCACGGTGATACCCATTATGTTTGCCATTATCTACCTGCAGGAAGCCTATCAGATTGTGTTGTTTGTGATCATCATCTCGATCGTGCAGCTGATAGAAAGCTATGTGCTGGAGCCCCTGATCATCGGCAAGGAGGTGAAGCTCAACCCCCTGATCGTGATCATTGCCATCCTCATTGGCAGTATGGCCTGGGGGCTGGCAGGCATGATCCTGTTTGTGCCCATCTTTGCCATTATCAAAATCATCGCCAACCATACCGAAGGCCTCCACCCGGTTGGATATTTGTTTAGCAACAAGAAATAGCTGCTGGCAAAAGCAATAAATGATCAACGGCACGCAATGGCATTGAACATTATTAACTGCAATTCATTATATAACAAAACACCTCTTCATTTTTTCGGACAAGAGGAAGTGGAATAGATGTAAAGACTCACTAAAAAGAAAGGAGATCGATATGAATGGTTTTTTTGAATGGTGGTGGATCCTGATCCTGGTCGTTCTGGGTGTGATAGCCTGGATGGTTTTTAATCGCGGGACCAGCAAAAAAAGTAAAAATACCCGGCCGGCTGATCGTTTCGAGCATGATGAACCTCCGGTGGCGCCTTCGAAGGAAAGAATGCGCACGTATCAGGAAAAAACGCCAGATACCCCTAAAGGAAGCTCTCAGCATGGCCAAACACCGCCGGTAGTTCCCCCCCGCCCCACGGAAGAAAAGCCCGCTGGCAGGCCCGGAGGCCCTGCTGAGGGGCAAAAACAACCCGGTGCGCCCCACCATGACAAACCCCGTCATCCGGGCGAACAGCCGGCTGCAACCCCCGGAAGCCGTCCTGAAAGGCAGAAGCAACAGGGGAACCGTCCGGAGGGGCAGAAGCAACAGGGAAACCGTCCTGAAGGGCAGAAGCAACAGGGAAACCGTCCGCCACAAGAAAGGCCACAACCCCCCCGGGAGAAGCCCGCCGGCAAACCAGCCAGCCCTCCTGAAGGACAAAAACCCCTGGTAACACCTCCTCCCAGGGAGTCAAGGCCTCATGAGGAAAAACCTCCTGCCTCAGGCCAGGGACAGGGAAACCCTCCCGGTGAACAGAAGCCCCCGCAGCCCGGCACCAAAGATATCCCCCCGCACGAACGGGGCTCAAAAGATTCGGATCCTGCCAAAGGTCCCAGGAAACCGGGTGATAAACCCTGAAAAGGGAGGGGGCTGTAACGGATCTTAAAACAACAGGATGTCGGATAAAATAAAAAGACGATACAACAGGATTGCAGGTGTTTACGATGCCCTGGAGTATCCTATGGAGAAGATGTTCTCGCCCTGGCGCGCAGAGTTGTTGAAGGAATGCCGCGGAGACACCCTGGAAGTAGGCGTGGGCACGGGCAAGAACATTCCGCAATATCCCGGGGAGGTGCGTCTTACCGGCATAGACTTCAGCGAGCGCATGATCGCCGTGGCACGCCGTAAGTATGGTGAATGGCCCGGGGTAAAGCTGCTGGTAATGGATGCCCAGCAGATGGATTTTGACGACAACACCTTTGATACTGTGGTGACCTCCTGTGTGTTTTGTTCGGTGCCCGACCCCGTGCAGGGGCTGAAAGAGATCAGAAGGGTATGCCGCAAGGGCGCAAAGATCCTGATGCTGGAGCATGTTAGAAGTAACAAACGGGTGATCGGCCCGCTGATGGATGTGCTGAATCCGGTGTCACTGAATATCGTCGGGGCAAACATCAACCGGCGGACCTACGACAACCTGTTGAAAGCGGGGTTTGCCAAACAGGATATCCGGGTGCAGGATGTTTGGCTGGATATTGTCAAGGTGTTCAGAATACAAAACAACAAGTAGATCGTTCTTAATTATTCATTAAAACACTTGAATTATGAAAAGAATGTTGGTTTTTTTGATGATGACATTATTCGTGGTGAGCAGCTTTGCTCAGCAGCAAGATGTAAGGTCCCTGCTGGAGAATGAACAGACCAGGGAAGAAATTTTTAATGCCATTGCCAATGACCCTGAAATGATGCGCGAATTCAGGCAGGTCATGGCCCAAGGGGATCAGATGATGATGCAGGACCGGCGGCGTGACCGGGAGCCGGGCAGGGCAGAGGCCGGCGAGCAGCGCATGATGGACCGTGAGCAGATGCGTACCATGATGCACGACAACCCTGAGATGATGGACCGCATGCTGGAAAACATGATGCAGATGGCCGAAGAGGATCCCCGGATGCAACAGCGCATGGCAGAACATATGGCTGAACATCCCGAAGTGATGGAATCGCTGATGGAGCACATGCGCGAAAATGGAATGATGGACGAGGAGGGCAACATGAGAAGGAGCCCTGCCCCCGGAAGATAACGTTAAACCCTTAAAACAAATAATAAATGGACTATACCATCAATAAAAAGATCATCGCAGATTTTGATTCAGCCATAGAGCGGGTCACTGAAGAATTGCAAAAGGAGGGCTTTGGCGTCCTTTCAGATATTGATATGAGACAGAAGTTCCGCGATAAGCTGGAAGTTGACTTCCGGCATTACCGGATCCTGGGCGTGTGTCATCCTCCCAGTGCCTACCGGGCCGTTCAGGAGGATGACAAGATCGGCACCATGCTGCCCTGCAGCCTGATTGTCCAGCAATCGGATAACGACCAGGTAGAGATTGCGGTCATTGACCCGGTGGTTACCATGGGTTTCCTGGAGAATAAGGAGCTGGACGAGGTTGCCCATGAAATCCGTGAAAAGCTCAGGCGGGTCATTGCTGCATTATAAAACGAATCTTTAACAACAGAAAGGAGTAAACGATGCATGGATACTGGGGCATGGGATGGGGTTGGATTGTCGGGCTGATATTCCTGGTGATTATCTTCTGGTTTATTGTCCGCACGGCCAGCCAGCGCAACCAATCTTCGGGATCCTCCGGGGGGCGCAACGCCCTGGATATCCTGAAAGAACGGTATGCCAGAGGAGAGATTGACAAGGAAGAGTATGAGAGCCGTAAAAGAGATCTGATGTAAAGCCTTCTTTGGATTCTTCCCGGTTATTTTCTCTGAAAAAAAAAAGCAAGCCATGTATTGGTGAAAAACCCTTTTTGCTCTGTGAGCAGTGAAAAGGATTTTTTTATTGGAATTGATCTCAACCAAAGCAATTTCTCAATCCTTCTTCCTTTGGTCAGGGTTTGTTCGGGGTTTGTTCAGGGTTTGTTCAAGGCTTGCTTTGTTCGGCGGGGGCAAATGGTGTATAAAGGATGTGGTGGTTAGAGGTAGGTTTCAGGTATGAGGTGCGAGGTGTGAGGTGCGAGGTATTAGGTTTTAGGCTTTCAGGCGTGGAGATTTTTTTTTAAAAACATCTGATGTAAAAAAGCATCCCCGCACACGCATTTTAAGGCCCTTTTTCGAGGGGCAAAATTAAGTGGCACTACCTGCCGGCTGTTCGCCGAAAGGCTTTAAAAAGCCCTTATGAGGGGCTGTAATGCCCTGTTTTATATAAACCGCAGATACCTTCTGCTGATCTGTCAATCAAGCTATCAATCTGTCTATCAATTTTCTTCAGGGACTTTTGGGACTATAGGGACTATAGGGACTATAGGGCTATCAGGGAATTTTTCTCCCCCTCTCCAAGTCTCCCCCTCTCCAAGTCTCCCCCTCTCCAAGTCTCCCCCTCTCCACTTTCAACTGCGGTACAGGCGGTCATTGTTCTGGATATCCATCCACATGGCAAACATCAGCGACTGGAAGCCGCTGATAAAAAGGAACATAAAGGCCAGGGCAGTAAGGGGGTTGGCATCGTGGCCGGCCAGGGCGATGCTCAGGATCTTGATGCCGTAGGGGATGGAAAGCAACAGCAGTAACAAGCCCATGTGATAAAGGATGAACAGGGGGTGGAAGTCGCGGAAGAGGTATTTGGTCCACATGCGCTTAAAGAACGAACGCACCAGCAGTCCCATGATCGGAAACACCACCTTGCGCACCTTAAGTTTCGACTGCTCGCCGATGTTGTAGACGGGCTTGATGCCCACTTCCTTCAGGGTGCAGTTGGCGATATTGAGTTTCACCAGCATGTCGTTGGGCATGCCATAGCTGGGGTAGATGCGGTACAATGGGATGGCCTGCAGGGCATTCAGAGAGATGGCGGTATAGCCGGTCTGGGTGTCGGATACCGACCAGTATCCCGAAGCCATCTTGGTGAGGATCGACAAGATGGAGTTGCCAATGAATCGTTTCTGGGGAATCAGGTAAGGCGCACTCTTGTGCGACAGGCGATTGCCTTTGACGTAATCTACGCCTTCTTCAATGACGGGTTGGCAGATGGAAAACAGCTCGCGGGGGTCCATCTGGCCATCACCGGCCATCACGGCCGTACAATCTATCTGATGGTCCTTGGCCCACTTGTAGCCCCTGGCAATGGCACTGCCCACTCCGCTGTTGGCCTTCAGGTTGATGAGCACGATTTTTTCGCCGGCATCACCTGTGATGACCTCTGCGGGAGCAAACCACCTGATCTCTTTCTTGTTGAGCTCTTCTACCATCATGTCGGCGCGGTTGTAAAAGTCGCTCTCCGGCTCCACGACCTGTGGCAGCACTCTTTTGGGCAACTGCCCTGAATACTGCTGAACCACTTCAGCAGTGTTGTCGGTGGAGCAATCATTCACGATCACCAGGCGATCCACAAAATCGGGCATGGTCTCAATGACTCTTCCTATCTGTGCGGCCTCGTTATAGGCTGGCAGTACTACAGCAATAGTTTTTCCGTTGATCATCAGTTTTCTTTGTTTTCAAAAATCCAGATCGCATCACGGCGAAACATGGTGTCGACCGGCAGGTTTTGTTTGCGGGCTTTTTCTTCTATAAATGAAACCATCTCAGGATCATTGCGCATCTGCTGTTCTATCAGCCTGATCATCATCTCGCGGGCCATATCCTGGCGCAGGGCCTGATCCTGCATGATTTTTTGTGTTTCAGCCTCCAGCCGAGGGGATGGCACCAGGCTGTCGTGCTCCAGCACCTGCATCACGAAATCGCGCAGCTGTTCTTCATCGACCTCCACCTGGCGGGGTGGGGGCTGTGATTCAGGTTTGATGGCCTCGTAGATGCCCTGACGGGCTTTCTCATAGTCGGGAATGGTGATCAGCTCCCAGTAACGGGGGGTGGGTCTTGGCTTCAAAAATGTCTCCCAGTAGGCCTCTTTGTTCATCCACCAGTAGTGGATGGCTCCGGTGCGATACTGACGCATCTGAAAATAGCCAAACCATACCAGCAGGGCCAGCAGTGCCAGGACAGGAATGCGGATTACCTTGCCTCGGGCAGCCAGGGTGCTCACCAGGGCGGCAAAGGGAATTGCCATGATGGCATACGAATCGATAAAGGCACGCAGGCCGAAACCTCCGCCGAACCACCACGACCACCATGAAGAAAGGATGTAGATGTTTATCAGCTGGAAGGCAAGCACCGGCGCAAAGGCGCCTTTGAGCCTGCGGGGCAGGGTGAAGATGCCGATAAAGGCAAATAACATCAGGGGAGTGTAAACAAACCAGCCTTTCTTGTAGCTGAACAGGATGTTGGCAATCTGGGGGTTGTGCCAGAAGAAGCCGCCTCCCAGTTCTCCGTAGGAAAAATAAAAGAACATGCCCGACACATATTTCCAGTAAATGAACTGAGGCACCCACACCAGCACGAAGCACAGGGCCATGATGGCCACCAGCCCCGGCTGGCGCATGAAATAAAGAAACCTTAGGCGCAAGGTCTTCAGGCTATCAACGCCCCACAGGAAAAACAGCAGCAGCACGATGATGTTGGTGGGCCGCACCAGGGTGATCAGCCCGGCCAGCAGTCCCAGCCCCGCGATGGAACGCCATGAGCCCGGGCGCTCATGCCAGCGGATGGTATAATACAGAAAAACAGCTATCAGGGCAAAGTTATAGCCATGGCTCATGCCCGGCTCATACACAGTATAGTAAAACAGGTTGGTGCCAACAAATACCGCTACCAGGGTAAAGGTCGTGACCCATGTGCTGAACCAGCGCAACAGAATCTTGCGCAGAAAGATCAGCCCGATCAACACATAGAAGAGGGTGCTGAAATTCAGGGCAAACCGGTATACGGGCGAATAGCCGTCGGCCTCCAGGGGGGTGATCAGGGCTACTGCATGGGCCATCAGAAAGAAAGGTGAATACAGGATGGCCATGCCCATGCTGGTAACAATGGCCTTCTTTCCCGTGGGCGTGGTGACAGGCCATATCAGGTCGCCAAACTTACCGGGATTTTCATCCACAAAATCAAGCGACAGGTCATTGTAGATGAAGGTGGCCGGCAGCCAGGCGTAGTAGGACTTTACATCCCACTCAATGATCCGCTCGCCCATCCATTGCTTATGTTCGACATTCAGCACCACAACCCATAGCATCATCAGCACGATGGCCACATCGTAGGGGCGCTTCAACCAGCCTGGAAAAGATATGCGCATGTGTTTGTTGTAATTCTGACTGCTAAGGTATATTTTTTTCGCAGAAATGATTCATCCGGGAGGATATGATGATGGTTCTAATGCAATACGTTTTCCAGAATCAGGTGCGAATGCATCTCGCGCAGCCCTTCCAGGTGATAGCGATAGTAGTCGATGATCTTGTTGAGCAGGACCCTGCGCTGTGGGCCGTTGATATTCAAGGTGTCAAGATCTTCCTGAGAGGTGTTGATCAGGGTGTTCAGATGCATGCTGAGTTCCTGGTCCAGGCATTTCTGAGGATCATGAAATGTGTTCTGAAAAACCCCTTCCCCGAGGTTGAAGAACCGGTGGTGCTCATCGTAATTGTTCCTGGGCGAAAAGCCAAGAAAGCGGCTCAGCTGGAGCATAAATACCAGGTGAAAATCAGAGACCTTTCCCGGTGCGCGATCCAGGTGGCGCAGGGCGTTCTCCACGAAATCAAACATGTTGGGGCTGGCATCCGATTCTTTCAGGGTATTGGTAAGCACTTCGGTCAGAAACAGGACAATGGTGGTTTTCAGAATGTCGAGGGGGATGCTGTGGTAAGGTTCGGGGCATTGGATCTCTTTGATGCGGTGTAGCCCGGCTTGTTCTTTGTGGTAGACCACCAGGTCCACAATCGTCAATGGCTGGAAGAGGTTATGGTGCATCCTGGCCTTTGCCTTGCGCACCCCCTGCACCAGGTAAGACTGCACCCCGTGCTGGCGGGTGAAAATGCGCACCACCAGGCTGGTCTCGCCGTATTTGATGCTATGAAGCACTATGCCCGCAGTCTTGATGATCATATCATATTGTTTGTCAGGGTGGGGACCTTGCTGAAAAAGATCAGGAAAGGCGGCAGAATCCTCGTTTTCTTTAATTGATAAACAGAATCTTGGTGACCATGGTTTCCGATCCGTCATCGTTGGTGGTGAAAACCAGGTAAACGCCCGTTGCCGGGCGGTTGCCCCTGATGTCGCGTCCCGTCCAGATGGCCTGCCCGCCTTCGGCGATGGTTTCGTATACCAGGTTTCCAGCAATGTCAGTAATTTTCACCCAGGCATTGCTCACCAGCCCCTTGATGGCAATGGGCCCTTCAAAGTGGGGCCGCACGGGATTGGGATAGGCAACGACCTCAGTGTGCACGGGGGTTCCTTCGGTAGCCATTCCCCGGTAAGAAACCAACCCTCTGTCGGTAGCAAAAAACACCTCGCCACTTGTGCCATCCACCGAGATGTCCAGGATGTTGTTGGAAGGCAGGGGGCTGTTGTCGGTGGTGAAATGCTGAATGGTCTCCCGGCCGTCTTCCGACAACAGGAACACCCCCGATCGCGTGGTGCCGATCCATTTCTTGTTGGCCCCATCCACGGTGATGGCCGACAGGGTTTCGGTACCCAGCAGGACGGCTGCAAAGCCATCCTGCTCAACGATAACCTGTTGTGCATTGAAGGCCTCGCCACTAAAAGCACGTTGCGGCGAATAGTAGATTGCCACCCCCTGGTCGGTGCCTACCCACATGTATCCGCTGTGATCGACAGCCAGGCTGTAGACGCTGTTGCTGGGCAAGCCACCATTATTTTCCTGGGTGGTGAGCCGGCGTGCCTGGAAATCATTTTCCGAATCCAGGCTGTTTTCCTTAAAGAGGTAAATGCCGTTGCCCAGGGGCAGAATCACCCACTTTTGACCTTGCTGGTCAATTTCTATATTGCCCAGCAATTGCCCCGGATTGATGATTCCCCGGTTGGGGAAGGAGAGCCAGTCGCCGTTTTCTTTTTTTACTGCAATGGGATTTTCTGCTTCGGAGTTGGCCACCCACAGGTTGCCCCGGGGGTCGAGGGCAACCCCACCGATGCGTATCTGGTCGCCCACCCCGAAGCGGCGTTGCAAGGGGCTGTTGCTATCGTCGTAAAGGGTGCCGACCCCTTCGGGGGAGAACTCCAGGACGCCTTCGCTCCATGAGGCGGCATACAGGCGGCCGGGGTTGCCCGGATGCACTGTTAGGTCGATCAGGTCGGCCACATTCATCATCTGGGGAAATTCAAACCGGTTGAACGAACGCCAGCGTCCCTCTTCGAACACGAAGATGCCATCCTGGTTCCAGGCATTGGCGCCTCCTTCGGAGATGCCACCGGGCGCAACCCAGGTGCGGCCACCGGCCGAAACAAGGGCAAAGGCATTGGCAGAAGGAGGCCCTGGCATGATGATGCGCTGAAACTCGGTGGGCGAAAGCTGTCGTGCCAGCCCCAGTGCATTGTCGGCCAGCCAGAGCTGCTGGTTGTTGTCAAGCAAAGCGTCATTGGCCCGCACCGGCGCTTCGTAATAGGTGTCGATCCGTTCCACCTGATTCAGGGCTTCATCGAAAATGTCAACGTATGTGGGGTTGGAAATCAGCAGATGCCCGCGGCTGGCGGTTATCTTTCGTCTTTTCTCAAAATACCCGTTGCCGGAAGGGTTAAAGACTTTCCAGGTGCCCTGCCCGTAGAGGTACAGGGTATCGGTAGTGCCTGCGTCACGGTTGGCAATTACCTGCCCGTTGATGGCTGCGATGTGGTTGAAGGATTCGTTGGGCTGGCCCGATATGGTTTCGCGGGTCCAGTTCTGATAATCGGCAAGGTTGGCCCCCTGCAGGGGGGCACTCAGCACCCCGGCATGGGTAGCGGCATAAAAGCGGGAACCGGTGTTGGTAAGATCCAGCACTTCCACCTGGCTGCCCATAGGGCCAATAAAATAAGTGTCCTGAATCAGGTATTGAGCCAGATCCAGCTCTACGATGCCAAAGCCACAGGAGAGGAAGGCCCGCTGGTCGTGGATCAGGATGTTGTTAATGCTTTTGCTGCCCAGGATATTGGCCCGCAGGATGTCGGGGATGTTGATAAAGGTATTGTTGTTGTGGATCAGATCGAGGTTGCCGTTTTCATAACCTATCAGCACCAGGTTATGTTCGGGGGAATGGGCCAGGGCAGAGATTCCGAAGTCGCTGAGCCCATGCACCTTGTTGATCCTGGTGAGGCTGTTGTCGTCCTTGCTGAAAACCACCAGCCCGTATGGAGTGGCCCCGATAATCTTCTGGCTGGTTTCAGTCAGGGCAATGATTTTGTTGTTGGGCAGGTGGTGGCGCCAGTGGCCCAGTGGGATATCCTGGCCACGCAGCATACCGGTGGGCAGCATCAGCAATAGAATCAGGACCGGAAGACGGAGTGCCTGGAAGGTCATGGGTTATTTCAATTGAAAGAAAACATGGACTATGTTTGAGTACATGCAAAAATAAGACATAAAACCGGGATTGTAGAAAAAACCTCTTTAACAACGATGAAAAAGCCTGATAAATTGCTTGTTAAGAAGCTTCCGGAGGAAAGGTTTTCAAGGTATTCTTCCTTTGTTTCTGAAGGCTCCTTTCGTTTAAATTTACTATATTAGTAGATAAAATTGCACCTTATCAGATGAATTTTTAGGTGAAACCCAATCCATGCACCGTGGAAACAAACGCATTGGCCTCAGGGTCACTCATTGCTGTAAAGCGAATCAAGGTTATTGATGCCCTGAGGGGATTTGCGGTATTCGGCATGCTGATGATCAATATCCGTGTTTTCAGCGGGTATGCCTACGGCGCCCACCATGAAGAGTTGCTGCTGGGACAGTGGGATGTGACCTTCGACCAGATTCATGCCGTATTCTTCAACGGTAAGTTTTATACGCTGTTTGCCTTGCTCTTCGGGATCGGGTTTGCCTTCCAGAGAAATAATGCCTTGCAAGCGCACCGCCCCTTCACCCGCCAGTTTGCCAGGCGACTGTTCTTTCTGTTGCTGATCGGGCTGGTGCACTTATGGGCGATCTGGTTTGGTGACATCCTGGTGCTTTATTCTCTATGCGGATTTATCCTGATGCTGTTTATGAAACTATCCACCAAAAAGCTCTTATGGGCCGGAGTTTTGCTGCTGCTGGTACCCGGAATGTATTCCTGGTATCTGTATGCCACACAGGGAGGGTATACCAATCTGCTTTTCCAGTGGCTGTCGCACAGCTGGATGATCACCGGACTGCCGCATGCCCTCCCTTACACGGATACCTTCACCATGAAAGATATTGCTTATGTAACCCGTGAGGGCTCGCTGGGCAGCTTGCTGCGGTTTCATTCCCTGGGACCCATCCTCAGGATGTACCTCATATCGGTCGATGCCCGGCTGTTCAAGATTGTGGCCATCTTTATCCTGGGCTTGTGGGCGGGCAGGAATATCATCAGCCGGCAGCTGCATCAGAATAAGGCCTTTCTTATCAAAACAGCCATTACGGGATGGTTGGTGGGCCTGCCTCTGAATGTTTTTTTTGCCATGGACAACATTACCAGTTTGAAGGATTCTTCTGTTGTGCTGATCAAAGACATTCTCATCCCTTTTGGTTACGTGTCACTTACTGCTGCTTACGCAGCTACTTTTATCCTGATGTATCGCACTGGCATCAAAAAAATCCTTGATGCCCTGTTTTCGGCGGTGGGAAAAACGGCATTAAGCAATTACATTTTTCAATCATTTGCGGGTATTTTTTTGTTCTATGGTATAGGATTGAACCTGGGAGAAAGCATGGGCGCCACGAGCCTTACGGTGGTGGTTTTTGGGCTCTTCGGCCTGCAGGTGATACTGAGCACCCGCTGGTTGAAGCGCTTCCATATGGGCCCTCTGGAGTGGTTCTGGAGGGTGGCTACCTACGGCGGCATGAAACCCAACAGAAGAACAAAAAGTTAGTACGTTTTCAAAAAGTTGTGGATTATGATCAATATCCTCTTTTTCATCATTTCACTTTTGCAAATGGGCCCCGAAGAATATTGGGCGGCCCGTCTGGAAAAACAATTCAGGGATATAGAGCAGCAGGTGGATGGTAACCTGGGGGTTTATGTCAGAGATCTGTCGACGGGGCAGACCTTCAGTTACAATGCCCACCGGGAGTGGTATCTTTCTTCTACTGTAAAGGTTCCGCTGGCCATTGCCCTGCTGCAAAAGGTGGAGCAGGGGGAGATGTCATTGAGCGACACGCTTATCCTGCGGGCCTCCGATTATGTGGATGGCGCCGGCGACCTGATCCATCACAAGCCGGGAACTCCTTTCACGGTGGCTGCCCTGATCGGCAAAATGCTCAGAAACAGTGACAGCTCGGCCACCGACATGCTGATGCGGCTGATAGGGGTTGATGCTTTTAATGACCAAATCAGGCAGCACATGGTGGGGGAGGGCTTTTCCCCGTTTACCACCCTGTTGCAGGTAAGATACGAAGCTTATAAAGAGGTGCATGAGAATGCCCTGAATCTAACGAATATGGACTTTATTCACCTCAGAAAGATCTATTCGCGCCAGGCAAGGATGTTGAGGCTGGTGCAAAAGATGGGCATCAGTGAGGATGAAATGAAAGCAAAAACCATTGAGGAGGCTTTCGACCGCTATTATGCAGGTAAGCTTAATTCAGGAACCCTGGAGGCCATGGGCTTGTTGCTGGAAAGGTTATATCACCGCGAACTGCTTTCGGAGGAACATACCGTGTTTATTCTGGATGCCATGGAAAACATTACCACCGGCGATCGCAGGATACAGGCCGGGCTGCCTCAGGGAACACGATTTGCTCAGAAAACAGGAACCCAGATTGACCGTGCGTGTAATGTTGGGATTATTTTCAGTGGGGAGGGACAGCCAATAGTTGTTGCGGCCTGTGTGGAAGATTACGGGCAGCTGCGAAAGGCCGAAGAGGCCCTGGAGGCTGTGGGACGTTCACTGGCAGGAACCTTTTTGCAGAAGGCTCCATCATCTGCTTCCAGGCAACAATAATGACATTGCCGGTTCCGGGACATCACTTCTTGTTCAGGGCTTCATGTTCATGGTAAACATCCATCATGGAAGGCTCCTGCTGCATGAGGCTTTTTCGTTTGGCAGGATCTTCCATCCAGCGGTAGATCCATGAGAAGCCCCACCTGCCATAGTAATGTTCTTCGGATAAATAGGCTTCATCCGCCATTGCTTCTTCCAGACTGATCAATGAATACCCTCTTGTTTGCAGGTTTTCAAGAAGAACAGGCAGTGATGCAGCCATCAGAGCATTATCATGGCAAAGGAAGATGTGGTTGATGGGACGTTGGAAGCGCTCCTGTGATAACTGCTCGAAATGGGTGAACATCTCCAGGGTATAGTCAATGAAGGCATGCTTTATCCTGGCGGCATCCCCGGGGTTTTGCTGCTCCAGGTAGTGTTGATACAAATTATTAAACATCCAGTCGGAGCTCTCGATGGTAAAGGGAGCTATCCGGTAGCCTTCATTCTCCAGAAAGCCTTTGACAGCATTATGCTGAAGGCTGTCGGCCCCCAGATCGTTGTAGGGGAACCGGAAGAAATCAAGGGCTTTGCCATGTAGTGAGGTCAGTTCACGGGTAATGGCCTCTCCTTTCAGCACATCCCGGCTGAAGGCTTCCATAGAAACTTCCGAAGCACGCAGGTGACCAAAGGTGTGATTGCCGGCCGTGACCCTGGGCTTGCTCACCCAATCATTCAAAAGGGAGAAGTTGCCGGGCAGGGCATCTGTTTTATAAATAAGCCCTTCGTTAATAAAAACTGCTACAGGGATGTTCAGTGAATCCAGCATCTCCAATAAGGGAGACAAAGAACCGCTGGCTTGAAAGATGCCGGTGTTGGGCACATCGTCGATGGTAATGGCCACTTTCTTCTGTGCTTGCAGGGCCAGCGAGAGGGGAAACAAAGCCAGAAACAACAGGGTTCTGATCATAACATTTTGGATTTTCATGAGATAAGGGCAAAAGTACTAAATCCAGTCCAGCTGTTCCTGTGTAAGACTTCCCTTTACATCGCCGGTGTTCAGGGTGCTTTCTGGCTCAAAGATCATTACCGACACTTCCTGCTCGGCTACAGGCTTATGTTCGGTGCCCTTGGGGATGATAATCATTTCTCCTTCTTTCAGTTGCACGGTATGATCTCTGAAGAAAATGGTCAGCGCTCCTTTTAATATAAAAAACAGTTCATCCTCGTGCTGGTGGGTGTGCCAGATAAATTCGCCCTGCAGTTTGGCCAGCTTCACGTGCTGTCCATTCAATGAACCAATGATTTTGGGGCTCCAATATTCTGAAAACAAGGAAAGCTTGTGGCTGATGTTTATCTTCTTCATGATGGTGGGGCTATGTGAAAATGGATAATTGTTTTCTTTTGTTAATGATTCAAACTTAAGAAAAATGCTTTCAGTAAAGAACCGGTGAATTAAAGTAATTATTGCAGAATACCTCAGAAGGGCAACCAAACATTTTCATATATTTGCAACGGAATCTGCCAAAAAGAATAAATTTCGCTATTTATAATGGTCATCAAAAGATAAACATTTGTTGCATGAGTGCCTGGTCACGAAATAAATTGAACCTGTTTTTGTCGCGTCAGCACAAAGAGCAGTTGCTTGGGCAGCGTGCAAAAGTGATCTGGATGACGGGCCTGTCGGGCTCGGGCAAGACCACCCTTGCCATTGACCTGGAAAAGGAATTGCATAAAAGAGGCTTTAAGACAAAAGTTTTTGACGGGGATCAGGTTCGTGCAGGCATCAATAAGGATCTTGGGTTTTCTATGATTGACCGCACCGAAAATATCCGTCGGGTGGCAGCCGCTTCCCGCCTGTTTCTGGATGCCGGTATGGTGGTCATCAGCTGTTTCATCAGCCCCACCCGTTGCCTGCGCAACATGGCACGCCGTATCATCGGGCCTGCCGATTTTCTGGAGGTGTTTGTGCATGCTCCTTTTGAGGTGTGCGAGCAACGCGATCCCAAGGGCCTGTATCGCGAGGCACGGGCCGGGCAGCTGGCCTGTTTTACCGGCATTGGCAGCCCCTGGGAAGATCCTGAAAGGCCTAATCTGATGATCAATACCCACGAATGTACTGTGAAAGAAGCTGTCAGGCAGCTGCTTGATTTTGTAACCCCTCATATAAGTATCAATCAATAATTTATGTCATTATACAATCTGAATCATTTGCGTGAACTGGAAGCCGAATCCATCTATGTGATCCGTGAAGTGGCTGCACAGTTCGAACATCCTGTATTATTGTTTTCGGGCGGAAAAGACTCCATTGTGATGTTACACATCGCCTATAAGGCCTTCCGGCCCGCAGGACTTCCTTTTCCCTTGCTGCATATCGATACCGGGCATAACTTCCCCGAAACCCTCGAATACCGCGACCGCATGGTAGAGAAACTCAATGCCCGCCTGGTGGTTGGCAGTGTGCAGGAATCGATCAATCAGGGCCGGGCCACTGAGGAAACCGGTCACAATGCCAGTCGCAACATCCTGCAAACCGTAACCCTACTGGATACCCTCGAACAATATGGCTTTGATGCTGCCATGGGCGGCGGACGACGTGACGAAGAAAAGGCAAGGGCCAAGGAACGCTTCTTCTCTCATCGTGATGAGTTTGGCCAATGGGACCCCAAGAATCAACGGCCCGAGCTGTGGAACATTTTCAATGGCAAAAAGCGAATGGGCGAACATTTCAGGGTGTTTCCCCTGAGCAACTGGACGGAGATGGATGTGTGGCAGTATGTGTTGATGGAAGGCATCGAAATGCCCTCTCTGTATTTTGCACATACCCGTGAAGTTGTTAACCGCAAAGGAACCCTGCTGGCCAAAAGTGATTATATCAACCTGCTGGATGACGAGAAATGGGAAAAAATGCACATTCGCTTCCGTACCATTGGCGATATGAGTTGCACGGGAGCCAGCGTTTCCAGTGCCAGCACCCTGGAACAGATCATTCAGGAAGTGGCTGCTGCCCGGCAGACCGAACGCGGCACCCGCACCGACGACAAACGCAGCGACACGGCCATGGAAGACCGTAAAATAGAGGGTTATTTCTAATGATGAAAGAGGTTGAGAATATGGATAATTATCAAGGAAACGGAAATCTGAATATGGAGTTGTTGCGATTTACGACGGCCGGCAGTGTAGATGATGGAAAAAGCACTCTGATCGGACGGTTGTTGTACGACAGCAAATCAATTTTTGAAGATCAGTATGAAGCTTTACGCCTGACCACAGAACGCAGGGGCGAAAAAGGGGTGAACCTGGCCCTGCTGACCGATGGCCTGCGTGCCGAGCGCGAGCAGGGAATCACCATTGATGTGGCCTACCGTTATTTCGCCACCCCACGCCGTAAGTTTATCATCGCCGATACTCCCGGTCATATCCAGTATACACGCAATATGGTGACAGGGGCTTCTACTGCCAACCTGGCCATCATTCTTATTGATGCGCGCAAAGGGGTGGTAGAACAAACCCGCCGTCATGCTTTTATTGCTTCCCTGCTGGGAATTCCTCATGTGGTGGTGTGTATCAATAAAATGGACCTGGTAGACTATGACCAGCAGGTGTTTTTTAATATCAAAAAGGACTTCCAGGGCTTTGCCGCCAAGCTGAATGTAAAGGACATCCAGTTTATCCCTATCAGCGCTCTGCTGGGGGATAATGTGGTGACAAAATCTGTCAAAATGAACTGGTATGGAGGACCTTCATTGATATACCTGCTGGAAACCATCCACATCGGCAGCGACCTGAACCTGGTAGATTGCCGCTTCCCTGTGCAGTATGTGATACGTCCGAACAATGGCGATCATCATGATTACCGGGGTTATGCCGGCCGTATTGCAGGAGGGGTTTTCAAGCCCGGCGATAAGGTAATGGTGTTGCCTTCGGGTTTTACCACCCGCATCAGGGCCATTGATGGGCCTGAGGGGCCGGTAACTGAAGCCTTTGCTCCCATGTCGGTCACCATGCTGCTGGAAGATGAGCTGGATATCAGCCGTGGAGATATGATTGTTCGCGAGAAGAATCAGCCACGCATCTCTCAGGATCTGGATGTGATGCTCTGCTGGATGAACCCTCAGAAGCTCCAGCCCAATGGCAAATATATCGTACGGCAGACCACACGTGAGGCCCGATGCATGGTAAAGGATGTAATTTATAAAATTGATGTGAACACCCTGCACCGCATTCAGGATCAGAAAGAAATTGGTATGAACGACATTGCCCGCGTTTGCTTACGCACTACCAAGCCTTTCTTTACCGACAAGTATCAGCTGAACCGGATCACCGGCAGTGTGATTCTGATTGCAGAAGGCACCAATGAAACAGTGGCTGCCGGAATGGTCATCTGATCACCGGACAATTCTTCTTGAATAAAAAGACTCCCCGGATGCCTGGTGCACCCGGGGAGTCTTTTTTAAATCTATTGCTGATCAGAAAGGTTCTGTACGGAAATAATCTCGGGGGTCAGCACGTTCTTCAAATTGCTCGCAGTCAGTCTGAACGGATATAGGTCCCAGCGGTTTTTCAAAGTCCTCTTTGGTGATGTTCAGGCTTTCATCGGCATATACTCTTTGCATGAACAGGCCCCAGATAGGGAGTGAGGTGTTGGCACCTTGTCCCAGAGACAGTGACCGAAACCGGATGCCACGGTCTTCTGCCCCTACCCATACCGCTGAAGCCAGTTGTGGGGTAATGCCAATAAACCATCCATCCGAGTTGTTTTGAGTAGTCCCTGTTTTGCCGGCAATGGGGTGGGTGAATCCATAGCGGAATACCAGGCGGCGTCCTGTTCCACTTTCCACTACACCCTTCATCAGCTCCAGGGTCAGGAAAGCAGTCTCTTCACTCATGGCTTCAACCTGTCGGGGATTGAAGGCCTCCAGCAGGTTTCCGTTTTTATCTTCTATCCGGGTAATGAAGCTGGGAGTAATATGTACGCCTTTATTGGCATAGGTGCTCATGGCACCAACCATTTCGGCTACTGAAATGTCGGGGGTGCCCAGCGAAAGGGCAGGCACTGGTTCGATGGGGCTGGTGATGCCCATACGACGCACCAGCTGCACCAATACCTGTGGTGAATAACGCTTCATCAGAAAGGCAGAGATATTGTTGACTGAATTGGCCAGGGCCCACTTCAAGGTAACCATCTCGCCTTCCCGCTCATCGGAAGAGTTCCTGGGAGTCCAGGTGCCCCCCTCGGGCAGGTCGAAGGTTACGGGGGTGTTGGGGATCTGGGTGCAGGGTCCGTATTCCCCTTCCTGCATTGCCAGGGTATACAGGAAGGGCTTGAAGGTAGATCCTACCTGACGCCGTCCCTGTGTTACATGATCATACTTGAAATGGCTGTAGTTGATGCCGCCCACATAAGCTTTTACATGGCCGGT
>JAWOCF010000099.1:0-3306 GCA_046483935.1 Bacteroidales bacterium
CATTTCTACTTCGTAAATGACCATACTGCCTTCGGTAATAGGATCGCGGGTATTGTTTACATGCACAAAGACGCTTTCCTGAGTTTCGAGATCTTTAATGAAACCAAACCCCTTGTTTTCGTTGAAAAAAGTCACTTTCCCTTTTCTGATGGGATCGGGCTTGGGCAGGGAATCCTGTTTGGGCGTGCTGATCTCGATATCCTCGATATCGACTTTGTTAGGCTTTCTGGTGGGATCGGGTGGGGTGGAGGTGATGTTTCCATTCTCATCCACATAAGCGATCATGTCATCCAGGCTGCTGGGCTCGCGATCTTTGCGTTCAACTCTTTTTTTCTCTTTATCTTTTCTTTTCTTCTCTTTTTTGCTCCTTACTTCCTTTTTGTTGTAAGTTTCCTGTGATCTTGCCATAAATTGTTTTTAAGGTTTTTAAATGTTCTTAAATGATTTGGTCATTCAGCTTTACGTGCATTACTCTTTGTTGCCGGCTTGCAAGGCTTCCCAATACCTGATGGAATGAAAATGAACTGATTCCTGAATTCAGGTTCAGGAGCCATTCCGTTTATTATTAACACCGGATTTATTGCGGGGCCCAAAGGACCACTTTTATTGCAGAATCAATATTAACAGGAAGAAGGCAAGCATTAGGAAAAGCCGCTGGGGGTTATCTCTTCAGTGATTTTTCCGGAATGCAATATGAAAAAAGTCTTTGGCTTCAACTATCGGCCGGATTTTTTCATCGGTACAAAGATAATCCAAAAGTTGGCCAAATCAAAAAATACATAGCAAATAACAGGTTATCAGGGGTGGTAGATCAACTGCCTGTCAATGGCCAGGGATCGTTTGGCAGGTCGGTACTGCTTGCTGGCACCGGCAGCCATGCACGCATGAGTAGATATTTCGGAAAGGGACGGCTTGCCGGGGTTATCCAAAAAAGGAAAAATAAACCACCATGGCAGTAGCCAGGGCTGCTACCATGGCATATACGACCAGGGCAGTGGCCAAACGCACGATGGTGGCGATCCATGACTTCTGGTAAAGCTTCCGGGCCCCTGCCAGGGAGTATACCGGAACAAGATACAGCAGGTATGTTTCAGGAGCCACTGTTTTAAGGGGAAAAATCAACTGGATCAATATCATGACAATCAGGATCATGAAAATAAATACGTGTTGATTGGTGGAAAGCAGGAAATGACTGATATAGTATTTCCTGCTTTTGCGGAACAAGGCCCACAGAAAAAAGCCATAAATAGGCATTAGCAGGAATAATGCCCAGGAAAGATATTTGAAGAACCGGGCAAAATAATTTTCAGGGTTTTGCAGGATGCGCTGTATGTTGGACATGACTTCACTGGCAGTGATGGCACCCGTTGATCCGGCAGTGGAGGAGGATTCCCTGAGCTCCTGGCCTTGTTCGTTGCCGGCTGGCGGGGAGTCATATTCATCCTGCAGGTTGGCCGGGTACCCTGCATTGGTGAAAGCTGAATTGATGTCACCCATATTTACCTCAAGTGACCGGTTGGTGTAAAACGATAGAAGCAGGAAAAACAGGAAGCTCATGAAAATGTACAACCGGAAGGGAGGCATGTACCGGGCTCTTTTTCCTTCGGAATATTCTGTTTCCAGTTTTCCGGGTCTGATCAGCAGGGTAATCAGGGTGCGCCATACCCGGGTATCGAAGGCAAAAGCATTGCCTGCAAAATCGATGATCAGGAAGTGCAGGGGCCGCTCATAATCTTTTGCCGACTGGCCGCATTGGGGGCAATAATGCCCCTGGAAAGGGGTCTGACAGTTTTTGCAGCTCAGATTTTCAAGATTCTGTTTCAGGGTCATTGCCTGAGAGGACATTTCCATAAATTCCGGCATTTGTTTCAAAGCATGAACATTGTTTGAGGGTGCAAATATAGTTCAAATCACTCTGTGTTCTTGTTTTTTTTCTCCACAAATTAAAACAAATTTTAAGAAGAAAAATATGCACAAATCAGGGTGCTGTAGCTGTGGTCACGGCTGTAAGAAAAACACTGCGAACCAGGCCGTCAGGATGCCCTTTTCCGGTCTTTTATGATGGTGGCAGGGTATCAGTGCCACTTGATTTTGCCCCTTCAAATGGGGCCTTAAAATGCGTTAAAAGGCCTCCACAAATTCCACAAATTTTAAGAAGATAATTTTCACAAATGATTCATTCACTACCGGGAAGCAGCACAAATAATCAAGGATTAAATTGTTCTTAAAATTTGAGGAATTTGTGGAGCTCTTTTTATTTTGATCAGGGACATCAGAAACACGCAAGCTCAGCGACCGGAGTGCTAAGAACCTAAAACCTGAAACCTGATACCTCCCGCATTTGATGTATTTGTTTATTATTGTTTATTTTTGTATAATAAAAACGGTTTTTATGTTAAAACGGCAAAATCAGTCATCAAAAATATTCAGGCATTAATAAGTACGACCCATGATTTTCAGGATCCTTACCTTACCGTTCCGGTATCTTTATACACGAATGCGCAGGGCCATCGGCCGCCTGGGCACCATCAGGGTGGAGCCTTTGTATGCCCTGGGCAACGAATCGAAGATCATCGTAAAGGGGCGTGTGGTGGAATCCTACAAACAGAGTGTGCCTCAGGCCGGAAAGAGCTATTTCCAGAATATCCTGGCCACCTTAAGGCGTTATGCCGGCAACAGCATTCCTGAGGCACATGTGGAAATTTCCTACCAGGGAGACCGCCATGTTGTAGAAAGTGACGCTGAAGGCATCATTGAATGTACCATTGAACAGGCTTTTCACCGGGAGGCGGACCATGACATGGTTCATTTCAGGCTGTTGCCTGAAGAGGGAATCCACCCTGAACGGGATTATGTGCCTTACCGGGTAACACGCTATTCCTCTGATCATCTCCACGGCACCATCTCAGATATTGATGATACCATCCTGATCTCACATGCCACCCAAACGGGACGAAAATTCTGGCTGTCCGTTTCCAAGAATGCCTATACGCGGCGGCCTTTCCCGGGGGTGAGTGAATTCTACAAAGCCCTGAACCGCCATGGGAAAGACCCGGTTTTTTATGTCTCCAGCAGCGACTGGAACCTTTATGAGCTGATCCGCGACTTTCTGAACTACAGGAAGATCCCTCCGGGGGTGTTGCTGTTGAAAGACCTGCATGTGAACCTGAAGAACATTTTCAAGTCGGGGGGTGCCAGCCATCAGCACAAGCTGGAAAAGGTGGAATTGCTGATGGATTTGTTTCCCGGGATGCAGTTTGTGCTGATTGGCGACAGCGGGCAGCATGATCCCGAGATCTATGCCCA
>JAWOCF010000175.1:0-5547 GCA_046483935.1 Bacteroidales bacterium
TTTAAAGAGGCGGGTAATGAAATGAAGCTGATTCTGAAGGAAGGCATTGGTCATAACCCCCATAGCCTGGAAGACCCGGCTCCGATTGTTGACTTTATCCTGTCAAACATAAAATAAAAGGGTGATCAGGTGATGTTGCATATCATTAGAAATTACTACCGGCATCATGAATGGGCATATAACTAATTCTGGGTAAGGAGCCCTGCTTCCACCAGTAAATTAAACTGGATGGTGATCTTATCACGTACCTTAATCAATCCCAATGCAGGAGAAGGAGGATCAATATTAAAATCAGTCATGTTAAGTTCCTTGGAGCCCACGAAGCTGAACAGATAAGGTTCAATCTGATTATAATCAATGACTACCTGGGTGTTTTTCACCACCCCATTCAATGAGATGGCCATTTTTACCAGCAACTGGTTATTTTCAGCGGCAGCTTGATTTTCAACCGGAGTCGCTTCCAGCAGGCGGATCAGGATTTCAGGATGGGCCGGTGCACCCATGGCATCCTGAAGATCGCGGTTCATCCGGCGATTCAGACAATCGAAAGACTCTACCTGCAACTTCAGCACCGCATCAGAAAACTCAATGGTGTTGTCGGTTTCGGAAGTCTCGGCCAGGAATACCCCATGGGGCAAATCACTCTCAGAAACACAGGCAAAATTATTCACGTTCGTGGTTCCCTGGATGGCCACCCTGCTGTCAGGATGAATAGAGTAGGAATAGAAATTTCCTGAACTGGCTGCCAGGCTAAAGGGAAGCATGAACAGAAGGGCGGTCAGGATTTTCATCATAAAAAGCTTTAAGTGTTAAAAAATGGCACCCTGCCGGAGGAATTTTCTCAGGCAGGGTGCCTGAAATCAGTGATTGCTCAACATTTAGAAACCAACAGCTGCTTCAATCATCAGACCGTTAAATTTCAGTCCGTGACGGTAGTCATTGGCATCAAAATCATTATAAGACTGGTTCACATACTCGAGTTTTACCAGCAGGTTTTTGGTGGTATACCAGCCAAGACCTAACTGCATGCGGTCGATAGAAACCTCACCATTGGCGCCGCCAATTTCACCACTCACCTGGTTGAAGCGGGCACCGATGTACATTTGTTCGCGATCCAGGAAACGGTAAACTACCTCACCCATCAGCTGGGTTACCTGACGACTCTCGGCGGTGGCACTCTGGGTACCGCTGGCTACTTCATACATCCCGAAAAACTCCAGGCCTTTGAATTTCACGAAGGGGTTTACCATGAAGGCATTCACTTGTTGGGTGAAATTAGGGTTAAAGCGCCCTGAGGTAAAGGTGTTATCAGCTGATGCAGCAGTAATGGCACCACCCGCACGGTAATTGCGGTAATACTCAGGATCAGCCACCATGTAATAACGTGAACCGGCGCGGTCGCCAGCATACAAAGTGTTACGGGTCGTCCCGGGGTTGGTGTAAAGGCTACCGGTAAGACGAACACGCAGGTCGTCAGAAATCTGGCTGTCGTAACCTGCTTTGGCCAGCAGCGAGGGGTTTTTGGTAACACCAACGTCTTTAACGTCACCGCTGATCAGACCACTGGTCATCCCCCCCATCACGAAGAAATCGGGAGTCAGGTTTACATATACTTCACCGCCGATCTCTGTCGTGAAGGCATCCATAATGGTGTTGCCCACAAAAGGATTGAACAGGGTGCGGCCGTTGTCGCTGCGACGGAAATGCTGGTCACCATAGTTCACTTCCATGTGTCCGATCTTCACCGATACATGATCAGTAAACCATTGTGGATTGCCAAACATAGGCAGCTTATCAACCTGAATGTATCCGCCTTTTACCCAGAATTCGGAGTGGTGGCGTGATGACATGTAAGATTCCAGTGACATGCGGATCCCGTCTTCCAGCTGAACATCAAAGTTCAGGTTGGCAGTAGCAAGGTTCAAGCCGTTGCTCAGGGGATACAGGGCGTTCAGGTTGATCTGACCGTCCCTGAAGTCTACCATGTTGGGATTGGCCTCATTGCTGTGGCTCAATGCCTGGAACTGCTGGGTAAAATTACCACCGAGGCGGACTTTCAATCCGGTATAAGGAACAGTATCTTCCTGAATGGTTTCAAAAACATTCAATCCCCGCTGATCAGGATTTCTGTAGAAGCCGATCTCGGAGCGCTGCGCTGCCAGGGGCAAAGCAAACAGTACCATTAATACTGCAATGAGGGAGGTTTTCAAACTAGTTTTCATAAAAATTTGTTAGAGTTAAAGAATGATTAAAAATTGAACAACTTAAATAGCGGCCATCACGACCTTATAGGTTACAGTTATCAGGTCACCGGTTTTCAATGCACCGAACAAAGCTGTGGGAGGCTCGATACGGTGATCAGACATGGTGATTTGATGCTTTCCGGAAAGTTCAATGCTTCCGTTGGCGAGTACTTTTGCCGGGGTGTCCAGGGAAATTTCGCGCGACACGCCGCCTATGGTTAATACACCGGTAGCGTTGATAAGCATTGAACCTGCTTTTTCCTCCAATGACTGGACATCACGGAGCAAAAAGGTAATCTGGGGATTGCTGCGGGCATCCAAAGCATCATAAATCTTGGAGTCCATGCGGCGCCCTTCAGACCCTTTAATGGATTCGGCATCCATGATGATGTTGGTTTCCTGAATGCCGGAGATCTTGCCGTTTTCCATGGCCAGTTTTAGCGTCCCCTTAACATTTTCTACCTTCGCAGTCCAATCCTGAATATTGGATGTACCTTCGATAGTTACCTCATGCGATTTCACAGAGTAAGTAGTTTGTGAAATGGCAGCCAGAGGAGCCAGCATGACCATCACCACGAACAACTTTCCAAACAATGCGCGATTGATCTTTTTCATTTTATGTTTTGTTTATTATTGAATGATTACTTGCTAATGAAAAGCTCCTATTAAGCATTTCATTACTCATTTAAGCAATAATGCTGCCATAGTTAAGGGTACAGCTATTTACATTACTGCATGTAGCTGTACACAAGGCATTTGGGATCAAAATTAACAATACGCGGGAAAGAATGACAGGAGTAAAATCGACGAGATTTCGTCACTTTCAACGAAATGTCGTCGATTTATCAGGATTCCAGTTGCAGTTTTTCAATGCGCGACTTCAGGGTTGAAGCAGGGATGGAAAGAATGGTTGCGGCTTTGGCTTTATTGCCTCCCGAACGCATCAGGGCATCGCGGATGGCATTGGTCTCCACCTCGCGAAGGATTTCTTCAAGGGGTTTATTTTCAAAATAAAAGCAGGTGTGGGGTTTTCCCGGGAAACGAACCTCCATGGGGATGATCCGCTTATCAATCACCTGGTCTTGTGCAAGCAATACCAGACGTTCCATCAGGTTTTTGATTTCACGCACATTCCCGGGAAAAGGATATTGCTTGAGTATTTCCATCACTTCAGGATCAATGGAAACAGGTTGTCCGGCTGAGAATTCTTTCACAAAATGCCTGGCCAGCAAGGGAATGTCTTTGGGGCGTTCGCGCAGGGACGGCAAATTGATGGGAAACACGTTCAGGCGGTAGAAAAGGTCCTCACGAAATTTACCTTCAGCCACCATTTGCTTGAGGTCTTTTTTGGTGGATGCGATCACCCTGACATCAATCTTAATGGTTTGCCCGGCACCTACTTTTTCTATTTCACCTTCTTCCAGTGCCCTGAGTAGTTTCACCTGCATATCATATGGTATGTCATCCACATCATCCAGGTATAAAGTTCCCTGGTCGGCCATTTCGAAGCGGCCTGTTTTGGCCGATTCGGCACCCGTAAAAGCTCCTTTTACATGACCAAACAGCTCGCTCTCAAATATTTCCCTTGACAAGATGGCGCAACTAACCTTGATAAAAGGTTTTTTACGCCGGTTGCTGTTATGATGAATGATACTGGTGAGCAGCTCCTTACCGGTCCCTGTTTCACCGGTAATCAGTACTGTGGTGGGCTTGTCAGAAATGATCTTAACCAGATCGAACACCTGATTGATTTCCTGGCTCTGCCCTACAAAGGTGGAGAGATTAAATTTCTTACCCACCTGGCTGCGCAGGTTCTTGTTCTCATCTTTTACTTCCTTGAGCTCGCGGATGCGCTCCAGGGTAAGCAGCAATTCCTCGGTATTGAAAGGCTTGGAGACATAGTCATAGGCTCCCAGTTTCATCGCCTCCACTGCAGTATCTACCGTGGCATAGGCCGTCATCAGAACCACAAAGATCTCAGGATAAAGCGCTTTCAACCTTCTGGTAAACTCCAGGCCATCCACATCAGGCATTTTCAGGTCGGTGATTACCACATCGGCTTCAGGGCCTTTTTCCCGGAAATGGGTCAGGGCAGCCTGGGCAGAAGAAAACTCCCGCACCTGGTGTCCTGCATCGCGCAAGTCGTCGGCTGTCGTTACACGGATCAGCCTTTCATCATCAACCACAAAAACTCTCATTCCTCCGGGAATTTATTTATTGAACTATTTTCAGTGACTCTTCTTAGGTAAAATTACAAAAAATCTGCTGCCTTCACCCACCTGGCTTTCCACGCGGATCTCGCCCCCGTGATCCTTCACGATCTGGTAGCTTACCGAAAGCCCCAACCCAGTGCCCTCTCCCACTTCTTTGGTGGTGAAAAACGGATCGAACAACTTGCTGATGTTGCCCGCTTCGATACCCATGCCGTTATCAGCAATTTCTACGGAAACAGTTTTCTGGTCCTCATGCACCGAGATGTTTATTTGCCCCCTGGTTGAATCATCCAGCCTCATTTTATCATAAATAGAATCAATGGCATTGATAATGATATTGAGAAATACCTGTTCAATGCGGTTGGGAGAAACATACAACTGGGTCTTGCATTCAGGATCTGGAATCCTGATGGTGATATTATCGCTTTTTACCCGGTACTGGGCCAGCTTTACCGTCCTTCGCAAGATCTGGCAGCCATTAACGGTTTCGAATTCCAGATGACTTTTGCGGCTGAAAGTCAGAAGGTCCTGAATTACATGTTCAACCCTGTCGAGCCCTTCCTGCATCAATGAGCAGTATTCACGGATCTGATCCACGTTCTCAGGCTTTTTGGAGATGCGGTTCAGTCCGATCCTGATGCCTGCCAGGGGGTTGTTGATCTCATGGGCAATGCCGGCTGTCAGCGTGCCAATAGAGGCCATCTTCTCGGACTGCAGAAGTGATTGCTGTAGCTGATTCATCTTCTGATAGGCAAGATCCAGGCGCTCCAGCATGTGGATATAGTTCTGGTAAAGGATATCTATTTCGTCGTCCTGGTTAAAGACTCTTCGCATTCGGAAATACAGGTTGTGGGTAGATTGCCGGATATGGTCAAGCCCTTTCTGGATATTGCGCACATCAATGGCTTCCGACTGTTCGCTGAGCTCTTCCAGGGGGGCCGCAATCGTAAAGGAAAAGAACAGGGCCCCCAATACCCCAAGTATCAGGAAGATGCCTACCATTAGCCAGAGCTTCTCGAGGGTGGCGGCCACCTTCTGGCGGATCTCATTTTCAAGAATCCCTACTCTGACAAACCCGATGTCAGGGCTTA
>JAWOCF010000249.1:0-3161 GCA_046483935.1 Bacteroidales bacterium
AGGAAGCCTATGAGAATATGCTGGAGGGATGGAAGGATACCTACCTGGCCCTGCTGCAGGATTTCTTCGAAGCCTGAAAAGACAGGATTACACGTTGAAGCGCACGTGGAAGATGTCGCCATCCTGCACGATATAGTTTTTCCCTTCTATAAAGAACTTGCCGGCCTGCTTGCAGGCATGCTCACTGCCCAGGGTAAGGAAATCATCTAGTTTCATCACCTCGGCACGAATGAAGCCCCGCTCCAGGTCGGAGTGGATCACCCCGGCAGCCTGTGGGGCATTCATGCCCGCACGAATGGTCCAGGCACGCACCTCTTTAGGCCCTTCGGTAAAGAAGGTCTGAAGGTTCAGTGCCTGGTAGGCGGCACGGATTAGCTTGTTCACCCCCGGCTCGGTAAGATTCAGGTCATCCAGGAATGCCGCACGGTCTTCTTCCGATTCCAGCTCGGCAATGTCAGATTCTGCCTGGGCGGCGATGATCAGCAACTGGCTGCCTTCCTGCTCCACGATCTTTTCCACCTTGCGGGTGTAGTCGTTGCCGGTGGCCGCCGAAGCCTCATCCACGTTGCACACATAGATCACCGGCTTGATGGTCAGCAGAAAACAATCGTTGATATACTTGCGATCGGCATCGGCAATGGTATAGGTACGGGCAGGCTCGCCGTTTTCAAAATGTTCGGCCAGCCCGGCAATCACTTCCACACCATGCTTGGCATCTTTGTCGCCCACCTTGGCCACCTTCTGCAGGCGGTGCATCACCTTCTCCACGGTCTCCAGGTCTTTGGTGATCAGCTCCAGGTCGATGATCTCCTTGTCGCGCAAGGGGTCCACACTCCCCTCGATATGAGGCACCATGTCGTCGTCGAAGCAACGCAGCACATGGATGATGGCATCGGTCTGGCGGATCTCGCTCAGAAACTGGTTGCCTCCCTTTTGCTTGCTGCTGCCCTTCATCATGCCCGGGATGTCGATGATCTCCACCGTAGTGGGTACCACCTTCTGGGGCTTCACCAGGGCGGCCAGCGCATCCAGCCGCGGATCCGGAACATCGATCTGCCCCAGGTTGGTCTTGCCCACGGCCTGTCCGCCCGCCGCACGGCTCTTCGACAATGAGTTGAACAGGGTGGTTTTTCCTACCCCTGCCATTCCTACGATACCACAGTTGAGTGCCATGTCTTTGTTGTTATTTTTTCAGGGTGCAAAGGTACTAAAATTCCCCTTAGCAGATGAGCAGATTTAAAGAATTGAGGGGGAGAAATGGAGAGGGGGAGACTTGGAGAAAGAAGATTAGCAGATTTGAGGATTGGCAGATGAGCAGATTATTAAGAATTGAGGGGGAGACTTGGAGACCTGGAGAAGGAAGATTAGCAGATTGTAGAGACGCGATGCATCGTCTCACCCGATGGTTGAGCCAGTCGAAACCACCCCAAGGGCATCAGGTGTAGTAGCCCCAACGGGGCATGGTCATTAGCCCAGGGTGTAGCCCTGGGATCGGGGTGTAGCCCTGGGATCAGGGTGTAGCCCTGGGATCGGGGTGTAGCCCTGGAGGCAGGGGGCGGGGATCAGGGTGCAGCCCCGGGAAAAATAAATTACATGCAATTCAATAAATAAGCATTAACATATGATTTTTTTGCTTTTCTTTGATTCCTTAACGTAGGATTAACAATAAACGATCCACCTCCATGAAATTATCTTCTAAAATCATGCTGCTGCCGGTCCTGGCCCTGTTGGCATCCTCCTGCAGCACCACTCCCGAACAGAAGGAACTTACCGTGAACCTCTCAGAGGAGGACATCCCTTTTGTTAACAATGCTGCGGTGAAGATTGCTTCTGTAGTGAAATTTGAGGATTCTGCCGGACCACCTCTCTCCTTCATTACCCGTGCGCTGAAGGGCTCCGGGCATTATTACCTGATTGGCAAGACCGCTTCGGGCGACCAGGTTTACCGGTATGATGCCGATGGACACTATAAAGGCACTGTCGGGCAAATCGGGAATGGCCCCGGTGAATACACCTCGGCCTCTGATATAGGTGCCGATTTTGAAAACGACAGGTTCTATGTGCTCGACAGTGGCAAAAAGATTGTTGTGTATAATGCAGAAGGAAGCCATCAGCAGGATTATCATCTGAATATATCATCATCTTTTGCAGTAAATCAGCAGGGGCAGTTTGTTCATTATACGTCCCTGGATCAGGGCTATGGCATCACCCTGACAGATCATTCGGGAACAGTCCTCCAGGAGTTTCTCCGCAAGGATACCCAATGGCAGCCCATTCAGGAAAACCACTTTCACCACAACGGAAACGATATTTGCTTCCGCGAAGCCTTCTCCAACACAATATACCATCTGGGTGACACCACTGCCCGCCCTTATGTCACCTTCAACTGGGGAGAGAAAAATTATCTGCCCGAATACGACCAGCTTGACCTGATGGGAATCTATCAGGCATTTGCTGTGGAGGGAAAATTTCGTTTGTTCAGCGGTGCCATTGTTGGAGACACAAAGATTTACGCAAGTTTTTCTGATCAGAAGGAAGGCATTTCAAGCCATATTATTTACAACATCCCCGAAAACAAAGTTTCCGGATTCAAAACCAGGCATGATCAGGGGCTTTTCTTTGCCATGTTCATGAATGAGGAACAACAGCCCGGGTTCTTTACCCAGGGAGTTTTTCTGAAGGAGCTGTTTGCCACGGAGGAAGTTGAGTTTAAGGAGGAGGCGATGTATCTTGTGTTTCTGGAAATAGGATAAAGATCAGAACGCGGATGCCACGGATCGCTGCGCGAACGCGGATCATCACGGATAAAAATGAAAGCTACTTGTCCTTATAGTCCTTGATGTCCCTAAAGTCCCTGGTAGAAAGACTGGGAGACTTGCAGAAACGGAGACCTGGAGAGCCTTTAGTCTCCACAAATTCCCCAAATTTTAAGAAGACAATTTAAAAAAATTAGAACGCAGATGACACTAAAAAATGGGATGACCGCTGATAAGAACAATCAAAGCTAAAGGTCTAATATCTAACACCCCATACCTCGCACCCCAAACCTCGCACCTAAAACCTAATACCTAATACCTAAAACCCAATACCTCAACCCAAAACCCATATGAAAATCGTTTTCTATACCATGTCCTTACTGCTCCTCATGGCTTCATGCCAGA
>JAWOCF010000009.1:0-3026 GCA_046483935.1 Bacteroidales bacterium
ATCAGTCAATTTGTGAGGGTTGCGGGGGTTTGGACTCAATGCCTCCCAGGGGTCTTCAGGAGCCACTGGTGGCGCTTTCTTGTTGGAGGTAACTCCTTGGTCCATTCAAAACAAGTCCTTCAAATGGGGGCTTAAAACGCTCCACAAGAGGATTGGATCTGCCAGTTCGGGTGTTGCAATAAAGTGATGACAACAGTCCCATTTTGTCTATCCACTTCATATAATTGGAAAGTAATGTAATTTTGTATTAAAATTTACCTTTTGAGCGAATTCTTAGCCAGACCTTCCAATTTTCTGGCCCCGTATGTAAAACATTACTGGGCCGTGGAAAACTGCATGCCTGCCGGAGAGGTGCATCTGCAGCGGATCGTGCCCAACGGATTGATGGAGCTGATGTTTTACCTGGAAGACCTTCCCCGGTCGCTCCACCAGCGAAAACCCCTGGAAGAACATACCCTGCTGAGCGGGCAACAGAAAGGTTTTTATGACATCTGCGTCGGCGGAAAGTTATCGTTGTTTTCGGTGTCGCTGCATCCTTTCGGGGCAAGGATGTTATTGGGGATTCCTTCAGATGAATGTTTTGATCAGAACCTGCCTCTGCGCACAGTGCTTGGATCTGAGGTGGATGTCGTGGAGGATCGCTTGCGTGAGGCGCGTTCTTTTAAAGCTAAGGTCGGGCTGGTAGAGCAGTTCTTTTTCAGGCGCCTGAAAAAGGCAAAAAAGGAATATGAGCTAGGCAGAATTGCCGCCAGCATTGAACTGATCAACCAGGCAAAAGGCCAGGTTGATATTCAGCAGCTTGCTTCGACTGCCTGCCTGAGCCGAAAGCAGTATGAGCGGACCTTCCGTGAGTTTATAGGTACAACTCCCCGGCACTTCCTCCGGACCATACGTTTTCAAAACTCCCTGCAGCAGAAGAAAACACACCACGATTACTCCCTGGCCGACCTGGCCTTTCACTGCGGATATTACGACCAGTCGCACATGACCAATGAATTCCGGCTCTTCTCCGGAAAAACCCCTGTGCAGTATTTTGCAGAATGTGAACCACATTCTGATTATTTCCAATAAAACTGGAAGACACCTGGGTTTTCCGGGAAAAAGCCTGTTTCATCTTCCTCCGTTCCAGAGGATGAAGAGGGCATTAAGAGAAATACATGGGTGAAAGGGACGATCAGTCATGTCCCAGTTGTTTGACCAGCTTGTTATAGATGCCCAGCAACAGGAATGAGGGCGCCCATTGACCGATGAACAGTGCTGCCCCGTCCTGTCTCATTATCTTTAAGGTTAATGAAACAGCCATTGAGCCAAACGCGGCCCACAGAAATGCATCAGAGGGTATTTTTGCAGTTTGTTCCTCTATCATCGTGGCCACTTTTCCTTCTTTCTTTTCCGGATTGATATTTGACATTCCGGATTTTACTTCATTCTTGATGTTTTCCATAATATATCAGATTTTAACTGTGATTAAATTGTCAACAGGAAAACAAGAATCAATTATTAATGTTTGGAGTTTAGTCCCAAAAATTTAAAACTTAAAGGAAAACACGCCGGGTTGTTGTAATGATTTCCGGAAGGTGATGGCCAGGTTCGTCAGCTGGAAGATTATTGCTGATCATAGAAGACCTTCCTGATCCTGGGAGCCAGCTGGTCATAGATACCTGTGCTGCAAGCCAGGATTTGCTTTCCGAAGATGTGGTTTTGCTCCCCCTGGAAGTCGGTTACCTTGCCGCCTGCTTCCGTTACCAGCAGGCTGCCAGCTGCCACATCCCAGGGACTGAGGCTATATTCAAAGAAACCCTCGAAACGCCCACAGGCAGTGTAGGCAAGATCGACGGCTGCACTGCCCATGCGACGGACACCATGGGTGTTGCGCAGGCACCAGGTAAACAGCTCCATGTATTTGTCCAGAAGGGAATAGTCAAAGTAAGGAAAGCCCGTGGCCAGCAGTGACTGATCCAATGAAGTGGCTTTTGATACCTTTACCGGCTGCCCGTTCAGATAGCACCCACCATCTTTCCAGGCATAAAAGCATTCATCCTGATTGATCTCATAAACTACCCCAACGATTACCTGATCCTGATCCATCAGGGCGATAGAGACACTGAAGCAGGGTAGTGAATGAATAAAGTTGGTGGTGCCGTCCAGGGGATCCACCACCCAGCGGTAACGGTCCCCTTGGCGGGAGATGGTGTTTTCCTCGACAATAAATCCTGCCTCAGGCAAAAGATGCTGCAGGATTTCCACCAATTGTTTCTCTGCTGCTTTGTCAACATACGTGACATAATTATGCACGCCTTTTGATTCAATGTCCTCGGTTTTCAATTTGCTGACCTCGCCATGGATAAAACTGCCGGCTGCTTTGGCCGCTTTGCAGACTTCCATGGTTAACGCTTCCAGGTTTATCATGTTTCAATACATTTTATTCTTGTGGTTAAACAAGATAAATGCCTTCGGACGACAAATTGTTCAGCTGTACTGGCTGTATGGTGTTGCACAGATCATGATTGTAGGGGGTTTTTACCTTCAGGTAATTTTCGGTAAACCCGGTCATGAAACCATTAATATTTTCTTTCTCCCATAGTACCTGCGAAGTATTCGCCAGGTTGTCCTGATAGAAAGCATGCATTTTCTCTTCCGACAGTCGGTGCATCAATTGTGAACGTTGGTGCCGTTGTTTGGGAGCCACAGTAGTGTTCAGCGTTGTTGCCCTGGTGTTGTCTCTTTCGCTGTAAGTAAATACATGCACATAAGAAACAGCCTGGCTGCGGATAAATTCCATGGATTCCTGGAAAAGGGCATCCGTCTCGGCGGGAAATCCTACAATGAGATCTACGGCAATGCAGGCATGAGGCATGAGTTGCCTGATCTTTTGGATCCGGCTGGCAAAGATCCCGGTGTCATAGCGTCTGCCCATCGCTTTCAGGACGGTGTCGCTACCCGACTGCAGGGGGATGTGGAAATGAGGCATCAGGCGGGGCTCGGCAGCCACCAGGTGGATGATCTCGTCAGTGAGCAGGTTGGGC
>JAWOCF010000172.1:0-2620 GCA_046483935.1 Bacteroidales bacterium
AAAAGTTGTATCCGAGCTGTGGCGTATCATACAGCAGACTTTATGGCCTTCCCTGGAAAATTTTTCCGTTAGATGGCTCCCGATAAAACCGTTTGTGCGGGTGAAATTGCTGTGATCACCACCGGGATTGTCATCTTTGCTTTTTCAGGCGACATCTTCTTCTCCTGGTATAAGCGGCAATATAAAGTCAAGGACTTTTCCAATGTCTTGCCCGGGCACGGCGGGTTTCTGGATCGTTTTGACAGCCTGATCGCTGCCGGTGCCTTCATCAGCCTGTATTCATTGTTTCCGTTTTTTTGACTATCCTCAGGATCATAAAAAAAGGAATGATATGACCAATCAGCTTATTCTTACAGGGTTATTCCTGACCGGGATTTTTCTGCTGCTGGTATTCAACGAAATGGTATACCACCGTCTGGAGCTCACCGGCGAGTTTACCCGCAAGTTTGCCCATCTGACCGGAACCCTCTCTACCATCCTGTTCCCTTATATTTTCAATGACCATTGGTATGTCTTTTTCCTGGCTGTTGCTTTTTTTATTCTTTTATTTTTAAGCCGCAACAGTTCCTACCTGCGTTCCATCCATGACATTAACAGGCCTTCTATGGGCAGCTATCTGCTGCCGGCAGCCATTTATATTACCTTCTTAATCTCTTTTGAACAGGAAAACAGGTTGCTGTTTATTCTTCCTATGCTGATACTTGCCATTTGTGACCCTTTGGCAGGAATGCTGGGAATCAACATTACCACCCACAACCATCAGATCAGGATCTTCTCCAGAAAACTGAATAAAACCTGGATCGGTTCATTGTCTTTTTTTATCTCCAGCTTTCTGATCAGCACCATTGCCTTATATCTTCACCACACCTACTTCAATCTTCAGGTTTTTTTGCTGGCAATTATTATTGCTACCGTGGGAACCCTGGTGGAGATGTTCAGCTGGAAAGGGTCTGACAATTTGTTCGTGCCACTGAGTGTGCTGACAGTTTTGTATTTTTGGGGATCAATGGCATAACAAATCATGATGAAGAAGCAATCTATTTATAACATTCCCAATCTGTTGTCATTTTACCGGCTATTAATGTTCCCGGTCATTATGTACTTTATCCTGTGGGGAAAGGAGAGCCTGTTTGCCATCTTTTTGTTCATCAACCTGGTGACAGATGTGCTGGATGGCTGGATTGCCCGGGCTTTTGATCAGCAAACAGAACTGGGTGCCCGTCTGGATTCGATGGCCGACAACCTGACCTATCTGCTGGCCATCCTGGGAATCCTGGTGTTCAAACGCCAGGATTTTGCCCCCCACCTCACCAGTTTTCTGATTTTTGCAGGGTTGCTGTTTCTTACCATTGTTATCTCGCTCATCAAATTCAGGAGGTTTGCCAGTTTGCACCTTTACTCCTTTAAGATCGGGGGATACATACAGGGGGCTTTCTTTGCCCTGCTGTTCGCCTACGGCTTTGTGGAGCCCTTTTACTACTTCATGATCACCTGGGGGATTCTTGCAGCCCTGGAAAACATTATCGTGCAACTATATGTTCGCCGGTTGAAATCAAATGCCAAAGGGTTGTACTGGGTCATCAAGGAAAACAGCAGGAAATAGAAGATCATTGAAAACGATGATTATGAAAACAAGGCTTTTGTTATTGGCCATGCTGATTCTTAGCTTTTCATGCAGGCACGACAATACTCTCTCATCCTACGAAACCAGAGAGTTTTGGCACCATGGCAGAAAGGCTATTATCGTTTTTCCCAAAGAGCCCGACAAGCAGAAGTCGTGGCTGTGGCGGGCCAGGTATTGGATGCATGAGCCGCAGACAGACCTGGCATTGCTTGAGAAGGGGTTTCATGTGGTGTACATTGATGTATCGGGCTTGTATGGGAGTCCACAAGCGGTAGATATCTGGGATGATTTCTACAATTATATTGTTTCTGAATATGGATTAAACAAAAAGGCCGTATTGCTGGGCATGAGCAGAGGGGGCTTAATTGTTTACAACTGGGCTTCTGTGAATACTGATAAGATAGCATGTATTTATGCCGATGCGCCGGTTCTGGATATCAAAAGCTGGCCGGGGGGCCTGTATGGCGGAACCGGCAGTGAAGAAGACTGGCAGGCTTGCCTGGAGGCCTATGGGCTGGATCAGGAGTCTGTCATGGATTATGAGAACATCCCGCTAAATAATGCTGTAAGAGTGGCTCAGGCCGGCATCCCCGTTATTCATGTCTGTGGGATGGAGGATCGGGTGGTGCCTTATTCGGAAAATACGGGGAAACTGGTTCCGGTATTTAAAGAGGCGGGTAATGAAATGAAGCTGATTCTGAAGGAAGGCATTGGTCATAACCCCCATAGCCTGGAAGACCCGGCTCCGATTGTTGACTTTATCCTGTCAAATATTGAATAAAAGCACTTCCGGCTGATACAACAGGCCAATAAAACAACTGTGCTTGTATTACGAGGATATGTTTGATTAATTCTGGGTAAGGAGCCCTGCTTCCACCAGTAAATTGAACTGGATGGTGATATTATCACGTACCTTAATCAATCCCAATGCAGGAGAAGGAGGATCAATATTAAAATCAGTCATGTTAAGTTCCTTGGAGCCCACGAAGCTGAACA
>JAWOCF010000230.1:0-9452 GCA_046483935.1 Bacteroidales bacterium
GAATGGTAACGCTTAAGCCTCTCAGGTTGGGATGGCGGGCTATCAGGCCAGGAAGGTGGCTGATGTGCTCAATGGCAAACAATTCAAACCGGGCATCATCGATTCCTTCTCTTTGAAACTTTTGGTCAAAATATTTCTTCGAGAAGGAATGTCCCAGGGGATAGCCGATCAACCCATAGAGTGTTTGCATGATCCTTAAATCTTTTCTTTGATAACTTCAGCTTCTTTAGGCGTCCGGGCCTTGAATTCAAAGATCAGGATGATGGCCAGGCCGGTCAGGGCAAAAAGAATGACCGGGCCCAGCTGAGGTTGCAGGTTGTAGAGATCTTCAAAGCGGTAGGGTGAGATGCTTCGTTCCAGAAAAGGGACTACCTGGCCATGGCTGTCGACCCGGGTTTCTATCACTTCTTTCCAGGGCCATAGCTTATTGAGCGATCCGATCATAAAGCCCGTGAGCAGGGCCAGGGTGGCATTGCGGAAATGCCTGAACAGCCATGAGATGATATTGGAGAAGACCAGCAGCCCCACCACACATCCTGCTGCAAATACTGCAAGGAAACTGACTTGCAGGTCGCGGATCACGTTCAGCATAAACTCATACTTTCCCAGCAGCAACAAAATAAAACTTCCAGAGATGCCAGGCAGGATCATGGCACTGATGGCGATGGCTCCCGAAACAAAGATAAACCAGTGGGTTTGCGGGGTGGTGGCCGGGGCCGCTACCGTAATAAAATAAGCAATGGCAGTGCCCATCAGCAGCATGGAAATGCTAAGAATATTCCATTTCGTGATCTGGCGTCCCACATGAATGGCAGAGCCCACGATCAGCCCAAAGAAGAACGCCCACACCATCAGCTGATAGTTGTCGAGCAGCCATGAAAACAACCTGGCCAGTGAGAAGATGGAGGTTAAGATCCCTGTTAACACAGCCACCAGGAAGTTCCCGTTTACATGCTTCCATGCCGGAGCAATTCCTTGTTTAAATAACTTGTTGACAAAGACAGCATTAAATGATTTGATGCTGTTGATCAGCTCCTCATAAATGCCGGTAATAAAGGCAATGGTGCCTCCCGACACTCCGGGGATTACATCGGCGGCACCCATACCCAGGCCGCGTGCGGTGATCAGGAGGTAGTCTTTAAAAGATCGGTTCATAGTTTGATTGATCAGGGATCCCTGAGGTAAAATAAAGAAGAAAGGCGTCGGGCTGTGACCTACTGGCCTTTGAGTTTAAACTGCTGAAAAGATTCGGGTAAAAAGTCGAAGAAGGTGTCACCGCGCAGGCCGTTGCGCAGGGCTTCCAGGGCAATCACATCGGCGGGTGCAATGTTTCCCAGGTTGACATCGGGGCCCATCTGTTTGATAAACCATACCTGCTGTGCTTTCAGGGGGGCCTCCCAGATAATCCGGTGGGGGGGCACTGCTGCCAGAATGTCATCAATCAGTTTGGTGTCGGCCCCTCCGCTTTTGTCGTAGATGCCTACGGTGCCGCTTTCGCGGGCCTCGCCAATCACAAAACTGCTGCCCGCTTCCAGTTCCAGAAGCATCTGCTGCTTCCACATGCCTGATTCCAGCACCACGTCGGCTTCCTTGGCACCCACTTCCGAAAGTACCGTCAGCTGCCCGGCCAGCTTCCTGATGTAGCCACACTTTACTTCATGTTCCATCGACATGGAGCCGTCCGATACTTCAACAGCATCCACCCCAAGGTCGTCCATATATTTCAGAAAATCTTCAAACTGATCACGCACCACATAAGCCTCGAAGAGCGTGCCTCCCACATAAACCTTACAGCCGGCCTGCTGGTATACCTTTACTTTTTCTTTTACCTGGCCGGAAAACATGGAGGTGCCGAATCCCAGTTTCAGAAAATCCACCAGATGGCCACTGCTTTGCATAAGATCTTCGGCTTCGCGTAAGCTCAGCCCTTTGTCCATAACCATATTGACCCCTTTTTTCCGGGGCTTGTTCTCTCTTTGGGGCAGGTGTGAAAGATGCATGACAATGGTTTAATAAATTACATGATTATGATCTGTAGAAATCAATCAGTTCAAGAAATGCCGGAATGGCCGACAAAGCCGGATACTGTTCAATCAGCTGGAGGTGACCTTTAAAGTCTTTGGTCAGGGCGTCTTCCATAAAAAAGGTGCCTTCTTTTTGTTGCCCGTTCATAAACAGATAGGCAGCCATGCGGTAAAGCAGGTTGGTGCTCTCAGGCAAGCGATCCAGGCCCCGGGCAATGACCCCGGCAGCAGCTGCAAAATCGCCTCCGCGAAAATGGGCTTCTGCGTAATCCATCCATACATCCTCTTCGCCATCTTCCTGTTTCAGGGCTTTTTCAAAACATTCAACGGCCTGATCCAGCTGTTCGTTGGTGATGTATGCTTCTGCCAGCATACACAGATAGCCTGAGTTGTTGGGATCCTGGGTCACCCCTTTTTTCATGAGCTTGATGGCTTTGGCTGCGGTGCCGTTTTCCAGCTCGCAAACTCCCAGGCCCATCCATGCATCAGAGATGGTAGGATCCAGGCGTGTGGTCTTGCGAAAATAAGAAGCTGCCTTGATATAATCTTCCATCTTTTCATGACACTCCCCGATGTAGTAATACTTCAGGGCGTTATCCTCTTCATCCTCAGTGAGCGATTCTTTATAAGCATCAATGGCTTCGGGATAACGCTCCTGCAGGCTCAGGGCATAGGCTTTGTGAAACCACGAGTGCTCATGGTCTTTCTCAATGGCCAGGGCAAAATCAAGGGCTTCGATGGCCTCTTCATACCTGCGCATGTTGATGTACGACACCCCCAGGTTGAACCACGCCTCCAGGCTGTAAGGATGCCGATCGATCAGGCCCTTGAAAAAGGAAATGCTTTCTTCGGTGAGCGACAGCAGGTCAAAGCAATAGGCAGCTTCAAAAATGGCCAGGTCGTTGTCGGGGTTCAGCTCCAGGGCCTTGCCCAGAAACTCGATGGTCTTGTCATAATGCCCCATGTTCTCATATTCGAAGGCGATGCTGCAATACAAGGAATCAGGCTCGTCGGAGTCAACAACGGCTTTGCTGTATTCCTCGATGGCTTGCTCATAATTGCGCTGTTGCGAATAGATGGCCCCCCGGGTCAGGAAGACATCCGTGTTGGAAGGCTCCAGAATCTCAACATGCGAGAGCAACTCCAGGGCATGATCTTCCTTGTTGGTGAAAGCCAGCAGCTGGGCACGCTTCAGCATCAAAGGAATGGAAGAAGGGTGTACCTGGCAGGCATATTCCGCAATGTTTAAAGCTTTGGAAAAATGACCGCGCGTAATAAAATGGTCGACAATCTCTTCGAAATCATCAACATCAAAATAGATGGATTTCCCGGCCAGTCGCAGCGCCTCGTAACGTTCTACCTGCCAGGGATTATTCAGGTTGTTTTCTAGTTCTTTTTTCATAGTGATTGCCGGTGTATTTTTGACTGATCCCTCCGGAATATTTTCGGCAAAAAGCCTGCCACCGATCCTTAACTTGTGCAAAGGTAATAAAAATCCATCTCGGTTTTTTTTTGATCCAGGCAGGCCCGTTTGCCTGCAATAAATGTAAGCATTTTATAAAGGGCGTCATAGGTAGTTTTACCCATTTTTGCATCCTGATTTTACTAATAATTGTTAACCTCGCGGCAGGCCATTAGGATATTGGTGGAATTTCTGTTATTATTTGGTAATTTTGCAAAAAAAATATCTTAGCAGAAAATGTTTGAAAATTTAAGCGATAAACTCGACAGGGCTTTTAAACTGCTCAAAGGGCAGGGCCATATCACCGAGATCAATGTGGCAGAGACCCTCAAGGACGTGCGCCGGGCACTGCTGGATGCCGATGTCAACTTCAAGATTGCCAAAACCTTTACCGAGACGATCAAAGAAAAAGCGCTGGGGCAGAATGTGCTTACTGCCGTTTCTCCCGGTCAGCTGATGGTAAAGCTGGTGCATGAAGAGTTGACTCAGCTCATGGGGGCCACGCATGAAGAGATCAACATCAAGGGTAACCCAGCCATTGTTTTGATTGCCGGGCTGCAGGGGAGTGGGAAAACCACTTTTTCTGCCAAGCTGGCTAATTTTCTGAAAAACAAAAGAAGCAAGAAAGTGCTGCTGGTGGCCTGCGACGTTTACCGCCCCGCTGCCATTGAGCAGTTGAAGGTGCTGGGCGACCAGGTCGGGGTGGAAGTGTTTTCGGCCGAAGACAATAAGAATCCGGTAGATATTGCCCGCAAGGCAGTAACCCATGCCAGGACTATGGGCCATCAGGTGGTGGTCGTGGATACCGCAGGCCGTCTGGCCATCGATCAGCAGATGATGGATGAGATCTCTTCGCTCAAACAGTCGCTCAATCCACAGGAAACGCTCTTCGTAGTGGATGCCATGACCGGGCAGGATGCCGTGAATACCGCCAAAGCTTTTAACGACCGCCTGGACTTTGACGGGGTGGTGCTTACCAAGCTGGATGGTGACACCCGCGGGGGGGCTGCCCTGACCATCCGGTCGGTGGTGGAAAAACCCATTAAGTTTGTCGGGATCGGCGAAAAAATGGATGCCCTCGACCTGTTCTATCCACGAAGGATGGCCGACAGAATCCTGGGAATGGGTGATATCGTCTCGCTGGTGGAAAAGGCTCAGGAACAGTTTGATGAAGAGGGTGCCCGTAAGCTTCAGCGCAAGATTGCCAAAAACACCTTCAACTTCAATGACTTCCTGACCCAGCTGCAGCAGATCAAAAAAATGGGTAACATGAAAGATCTCATGGGCATGATTCCCGGTATGGGAAAAGCCATGAAAGATGTCGATCTGGATGATGATGCCTTCAAGGGCATTGAAGCCGTGATCTACTCCATGACCCCCGTAGAACGCGAAAACCCTGCCGTGATCAATGGCAGCCGCCGCAAAAGAATTGCTGAGGGCTCCGGTACTTCCATTGTGGAAGTGAACCGCCTGATCAAGCAATTTGAAGATACCCGCAAGATGATGAAGATGATGACCACCGGCGGCCGGGGCAAGCTCATGAACATGATGTCGGGCGCAAAAGGTGGCAGAAGATAACCCTTTAGTGAACAACCCCTTGTAGCGGGTGTTATGGACCTATAAACAAATCATTATGGAACTCATTGACGGAAAGAAAATCTCTGCTGCCATCCGGCAGGAAATTGCGAATGAAGTGAAACGGATTGCCGACGCAGGAGGTAAGATCCCGCACCTGGCAGCCATCCTGGTGGGCGAGGACCCGGCCAGCGAAACCTATGTGAACAGCAAGGGGAAAGCTTGTAAAGAAGTGGGATTTGACTCTTCCACGTATAAGTACGATGCCGACATCACCGAGCAGGAATTGCTGGAAGCCGTGGAGTTCATTAACAACGATCCTGAGATCGACGGCCTGATCGTGCAGCTGCCCCTGCCTGCGCATATCGACAACCAGAAGGTGATTCAGCATATCCGCCCCGAAAAGGATGTAGATGGTTTTCATCCTATGAATGTGGGTCGCATGGCCATCGGGCTGCCCGCCTATGTGTCGGCTACTCCCAATGGCATTATGGAGCTGATACTGCGCAGTGGCATTGAAACCACCGGCAAGAACTGTGTGGTGCTGGGGCGTAGCAACATTGTGGGAAAACCCATGAGCATCCTGATGTCGCGCAATGAAGAGCCGGGAAACGCTACCGTTACCGTGTGTCATAGCCGTACCCGCAATCTGAAAGAGATTACCCGTCAGGCCGACATCCTGATCGTGGCGATTGGTAAGCCGGAGTTCGTTACGGCCGATATGGTGAAGGAAGGAGCCGTGGTGATTGATGTTGGCATCCACCGGGTGGAATCTGACACCACCAAGTCGGGCTTCCGCCTGATTGGTGACGTGAAATTTGATGAGGTGTCGGAAAAAGCATCTTTCATTACCCCTGTGCCGGGTGGGGTAGGGCCTATGACCATTGTTTCCCTGCTGATGAATACCCTCAAGGCATCAAAAAAAGAAATCTATTCCTGATCTTGAAAAACTGCAAGCCCGCCAATCTGGATCCTCACCAGCAGCAACTGCTTGATGATGGATTGTTGTTGCCCGTGATGGAGATGTTTTATTCCATCCAGGGTGAAGGACGCAATACCGGCAAAGCTGCCGGTTTTGTCCGTATTGGCGGATGCGATGTAGGCTGTCGTTGGTGTGATGTGAAAGAAGCATGGGATGCTTCCCTGCATCCGCTGACCCCTCTGGATACAATAGTTGATACCCTGGCTTCCTATCCCTCCCGGGCAGTGGTCATCACCGGGGGAGAGCCCCTGATGTATAACCTGGAGCCCCTTACCCGTGAACTGAGGCAGCATGGGATCACCATCTTCCTGGAAACCTCCGGGGCCTACCCACTTAGTGGAGCCTTCGACTGGGTCTGCCTCTCCCCGAAGATCAATCACAAACCCCTGCCACAACTGCTGCAGGCGGCCCACGAGTTGAAAGTCATCATCCACAAAGCCACTGACCTGGAGTGGGCCCGCCAGCAGGAGCCCCTGGTCAGTAACAAGTGTTTGCTGTATCTGCAACCCGAATGGAGCAGGTATGACAGCATGCTGCCGCTCATTGTGGAGTATGTGCAGCAACATCCCCGGTGGATGGTGTCACTGCAGGCCCACAAATTCATGAACATCCCCTGATCTGTTGATTTTCTTTCATGCCTGATGGTTCACGGTTCCCTAATGGGTTCCGTGTAATCTTTTTATTAATTTTACACCATGAGGCTTTTTCAGATCCTGATATTTCTTTTTCTTTTTCCCCTGCTGACTCAGGATGTAGACGCGCAGCCTCAGGGCAAGCTCACTACCCGCAGTGCGAGGGCCCGCCGGGCGTTTGAACGTGCCGTGGAAGCCTATCAGCTCATGGACCAGGAGGCTACGGTGGAGGCCCTGCAGGATGCCATCAGGCACGATGATGAGTTTATTGAGGCACATATCCTCCTGGGTGAGGTGTTTCATGCCCGGGGTGACTATCCTGCAAGTATCGAATATTATAAGAAGGCACTGAATATTGATCCGGGTTTTTTTCCTCCTGCCAGGTATTACCTGGGGGAGTCGTATCTGCTTTCCGGAAAATATGAGCCTGCCCAACAACAGTTCCGGCAATTTCTTGAAATTCCCGGCATCAGCAGGAGTCTTCAGCAAAAAGCTAAGGATCATTTGCAAACCACCGCTTTTGGCGTTGAGGCCATGAAAAACCCGGTGCCTTTTGAGCCCATCAACCTCGGGGAGGCCATCAACAGCGAATTTTCGGAATACAGCCCGGCACTTACCACCGATGAGCAGACCCTGATCTTTACGCGCAAACAGCCACGTGACGATCCTGCCATGATGGTTTATGGCAGGGAGTTTGAAAACTTCTATGTGAGTCATTGGCAGGACGGGGCCTGGTCGGCTGCCCAAAGTCTGGGACCACCCATCAACACCCCCCGTAATGAAGGGGCCCAGAGTATCTCGGCCGATGGGCGGCATTTGTTTTTTACGGCCTGCAACAGGCCCGGCGGGGTGGGCAGCTGCGATATTTACTATGCCATGAAGCAGGGCGACGACTGGTCGGAACCCGTCAACCTGGGGCCAATGGTTAACACCGCAGGCTGGGATTCACAGCCTTCGGTCTCTGCCGACGGGCGCACGCTGTATTTTGCCAGCTCCCGGCAAGGCAACACCGGCAAGATGGATATCTGGATGACCACCCAGGATGCCAGCGGGCGATGGGGCCAGCCTGAAAACCTGGGCCCGGCAATCAATACTACCGGCAGGGAGATGTCACCATTTATACACCCCGACAATCAGACACTGTATTTTGCCTCCGATGGGCATACCGGCATGGGAGGACTGGATCTCTTCTATACACGCCGTCAGCAGGATGGCTCATGGGGTGAGCCGGTAAACCTGGGATACCCCATCAACACCCATGCTGAAGAATTTTCTCTGATCATAAATGCCAGTGGCACCACTGCCTTCTTTGCTTCCGATCAGTATGGGGGACACGACCAGATGGATCTCTATATGTTCGAATTGTACCAGCAGGCCCGTCCCGTGCCGGTCACTTATATGAGAGGGTTCGTGTTTGACCGCGAAACCAATAAACCCCTGGAAGCTTCCTTTGAGTTGCTGGAGACATCTACCGGCGCACAGGTGGTAAATGCCACTTCCGACCCGGTTACCGGCAGCTTCCTGGTGGCCATACCCACCGGCCGGCAGTTGGCCCTGAATGTTTCACGACCAGGCTATCTTTTTTTCTCCGAACATTTTTCATACGATGCCCGGGAGGACATGCAGCCTTACCTGCATGATATCCCCCTGCAGCCCATCCGACAGGGGCAGACCATTATTCTGAGAAACATTTTCTTTGATCACGACAGCTACGAGCTGAAGCCTCAGTCAAGGGCTGAGCTGCTTAAGGTGGTAGATCTGCTGCAAACCAATCAGGGCATGCACATCCGAATCAATGGCCATACCGACAGTACCGGCACCACGGCCTACAATCAGGCCCTTTCCGAAAACAGGGCGCACAGTGTTTACCGCTTCCTGCAGCAGCAGGGCATTGACCCTGACCGGCTTTCCTACAAAGGATTTGCTGATACCCGCCCCATCGACACCAATGACACTGAAGAAGGAAGGGCCAACAACCGGCGCACCGAACTGGAGATACTAAAAATCAATGATCTCTGATTATGATACATAAAATACCCTTGCAGAACATCCTCTTCCTGGATGTGGAAACCGTTCCCATGAGCCAGGATTTTTCTCAACTTCCTGAAGTATTCAAACCTCTGTGGGAGAAAAAGGCACAGCGTCTGAAAAAAAATGATGAGCAGACACCCGAAAGCCTCTTTAATGATTGTGCGGGTATCTATTCTGAGTTCGGAAAGATCGTGTGCGTTTCGGCAGGCTTTTTTCACCAGGAGGATGACAAGCTGGGCTTCCGCGTGAAAGCTTTTTACGGGCATGATGAAAAAGAGCTGCTGACCTTGTTCGCCCAACTGCTTGACGCGCATTTCAATACCTCCATACATTACTTGTGTGGGCACAATGGCAAGGAGTTCGACTTTCCCTACCTCTCCAGGCGTATGCTGGTTAATGGTATTAAGTTGCCGCTGCTGCTGAGCAACCAGGGCAGGAAGCCCTGGGAGACCTCCCTGCTGGATACCATGGAGTTGTGGAAGTTTGGTGATTATAAAAACTATACATCGCTGGCTTTGCTTGCTGCTTTGTTCGACATCCCCACTCCCAAGGATGATATTGATGGCAGTGATGTGGCCCGTGTTTATTATGAAGACAACGACCTGGAGCGCATTGCCATCTATTGCAGCAAAGATGTGGTGACCACCCCCCGGATGTACCTTAAATACCTGAACCTGGGGGTGCTGGATGATGAATATGTCTCCTTCCTGTAGCCTGTTTTATTCAAACCTTTTATAATTACTGAT
>JAWOCF010000128.1:0-6605 GCA_046483935.1 Bacteroidales bacterium
CAGCCAGATTACTGGCCAGCCAGCTTTTGCCAGTGGATTCAGGACCCGTAACAGCAATTTTCAACATGGATGGCCTTTGCTTGCTTATTGTTGCAGAAAAGCATTCACCACCTTCATCACAAATACGCTTTTGCCTTCTTTCATAAACGAAAGAGACATTTCGTCAGTAAGCATTTGCATGATCTCATGAAAATCACCGAAGAGTTGTGTACTCATGCCATTGACCTCAGCGGTGATGCCCGGATGTTGCTTTACACGGTCAATAAATTCCTTAATCTCGGGAACATATTCCCGGCCCAGAGGATACATACTGATTTCTACTGAAGCTTTCATAATAAAGTTGTTATGGTTGAAAAGATTTGTTTTAGATTGTATTAAGGCCCCTGCGAGGGTTGCAATAAAAGCAGAGTGTCTTCGTTTATGTCCCGTAAAGCAAAATTAGTATTATATTCAGAAAAAACAGGGTATTTCATTGGCAGGAACTCAGTGTTTCCCCTAAATATTACTGGAGGTTTATACGTTTTTTTGAACAATGCTTTATTTGAACCTGCCCCCGGTAAAAGCCTTCAGAAAACAGAGCCCCTTTCCCGGATCAGGACCATCACTAAAGGTCTTATCAGTCAAAGAATACATACAAATTTCAGGCCGGCAAGCATTAAACTTTTTTCCCTTTGTTTTTGCTCATTATACTTCATTGCATCAGCAGCCCAACAATGGCTAAGTGTGGAGAAAAACATCCGGAACAATGTATGAAAAATATGGTGATGAAGGATGCACATAAATTCTCACTGAAGAATAAAGTGCTAATAATAAAACCTTTGCAGCATGATTATTTTTAGTATTTTTGAAATTCGTTAATACCCAACCTATAAAATCTCAAATACTCAATGGAAGCCCCAACAGAACTTAAAATATTTGTAACAGAAGATAACAAGACCGAGGGAATGCTGTTAAAGTTGTGCCTGGGCTCACTAAAGAATGTCAATATCAGTAATTTTCTTAACGGTACGGATCTATTGAATCATCTGCACGAGAATCCTGATATTGTCATTGCTGACCTGATGTTGCCGGATATCCCGGGATACGATCTGGTGAAATCCATCAAAGAATATGATTCAGAAATAGAAGTGATCGTGGTGTCTGCTCAAAGAGATATTGAGCTGATAGCTCGCTTACAGGAGATCGGAATTTTCAATTATATTGTGAAAAGTGAGGCTTGCATTGAATATCTTCAGAAGGTAACCGAAAACCTGTTGTTTGTATTGGAAGCACGACAAAAAAACAAGGCCCTCTGAGCCTTGTTTTTTATTTCCTAACACACTTCTTATTGCTCTACACTCCTTGTAGATCCCATAATTATTCCAGATGAAGCAGGAAGGCATATTGCATAGCAATCTGCCATAGCCTTTGGAAACGGCCGGAGGCACCGCCATGTCCTGCTTCCATGTTGGTGTACAACAGGATATTATTGTCTGACTGATTGTGGTCGCGCAGGCGGGCAACCCATTTGGTAGGTTCCCAGTACTGCACCTGTGAGTCATGAAGCCCTGATGTGACCAGGATGTGAGGATATTCCAGCTCCCTGACATTGTCATAGGGCGAATAAGAGAGGATATACTCGTAATATTCCTTATTGTTAGGATTCCCCCATTCATCATACTCAGCCGTGGTCAGCGGAATGGTTTCATCCAGCATGGTGGTAACCACATCCACAAAAGGCACATTGGCAACAACACCCTTAAAGAGATCGGGCCTGTCATTAATTACTGCCCCGATCAGCAAGCCCCCGGCACTGCCTCCGCTGGCAAAAAGCTTTTCAGGATTGGTATATTGCTGGTCTACCAGAAACAGGGCACAGTCAATAAAGTCATTGAAGGTGTTTTTCTTTTTCAGCAGTTTTCCTTCTTCATACCATTGTCTGCCCAGATCCTGACCTCCTCTCACATGAGCAATGGCATAAACAAACCCCCTGTCAAGCAGGCTAAGCAGGTTGGGGTTGAAACGCGGGACGGCGCTATTCCCATATGATCCATAGCCATACAGCAACAAAGGATTGTTGCCATCTTTCTGTATTCCTTTTTGATAAACCAAAGTCAGAGGTACCAATTCTCCGTCGCGGGCTGTTGCCATCAGGCGTTCGGTCTGGTAGTTGGCGGGGTCAAAATCTCCCTCTACCTCCTGTTGCTTTACCAGGGTATGCTCACGGGTATCCATATTGTAATCCACATAACTCATAGGGGTAGTCAGTGAGGTATAATTGTACCTCAATATATTGGTCGACATCCGTGCATTGGCACCGATAGAGGCATTGTAAGCCTCTTCCTGGAAATCCAGGTAATGCTCCCTTCCTGAGGTCATATGAATGACCCTTAGCTGAGGCAAGGCATTGGAACGCTCCTGCAAGACCATGTAATCGTCAAACAGTTCAACATTTTCAAGCAACACTTCCTGACGGTGCCCGATGACCTCCTGCCAGGCACTGCTACCTGTATTGCCTTCCTGGGTTTCCATCAGCCGGAAGTTGGGGGCATCAAGATTGGTCAACACATAAAACTTGCCGGAATAGGGAAAGACATGATACAACAAATCAGGGGTGCGCTCCTGGAAGACCTGGAACTCTCCATTGGGCTGATCGGCATTCAGCAGCCATGTTTCAGTACTTAAGGTACTGTTGGTTGTGATCATCATGAAACGATCATCCTTTGAGCGGGAAACACCCATATAATAAAAGGTCTCATCGGCTTCATAATATACTTCGCGTGGCTCCTGCCCTTCCGACATGTTAAAAGCAAATACCTTCTCATATCGCAGCGTATTGGGATCAAGGGTGTTGTAGAAGATGGTCTGATGGTCGGCAGCCCATACTACATCGCCACCGGCATATTGGATGCCAGTCGGCGAAATCTCTTCCGTTTCCAGATTCTTTACCATGATGGTATACTGACGGCGGCCCAGGGTATCGACCGTAAAGGCCACCCTCTGGTTGTCGAGGCTCACATCAAAACCTGCCAGATTGTAATAAGGATAAGGCTCTGCCAGCTCATTAACATTCAGGATCACCTGCTCGTCAGCATCCAGGGAACCTTCTTTACGGCAATATATCGGATATTCTTCTCCCGGTTCATACCGGTGGTAATAGTAAAAGCCATTGCTGTAATAGGGAGCAGATTGCTCCTGCTGGGGAATCCTGTTTTTCATCTCTTCCACCAGCTCTTCGCGAAGGGAAGCAACCGGGGCCATCACTTCCTCCAGATACTGGTTTTCAGCCTCCAGATAAGCCAGCAACTTAGGATCTTCACGATCGCGCATCCAGTAATAAAGATCCACACGGGTATCTCCGTGAACGACCAGCTGTTCTTCAATTTTCTCTGGCTCCGGTGGTTGAGAGGATTGTTCTTCTCCGGTAACCGAACAGCCCCACGAAGAGATAAACAACAATACCGGGATCATCAGTACCAGGGATTTCTTTGCAACAATTGTTATTCTGTCAGTCATGTTAATTGTTTTCATAAGCCCACCATTTTTTTGCTGTTTGAAAAAAAATATACCGTTGATTTAAAACAAACCCCTCTTTTAACATGATAAAAGACAAAGGTTCGGTTAATCATCATGCCATAAATATTTGACTAAGTTAATTTAATTTAACTATCTAATGCCTGAAAGCCATAAAAAAAATTCACTTAAAATATTTATATTTGATCCTCTGCTGCAGACAAGGGTGATGCTGTTTAGCCCCGGCCTGAATATTTCTGAGAACTTTCCGGAACTCCCTGAACCTGTTTTTCTTAAAATAACTTTATCTGCCTGACTAATTGGCCAAGTTTTTGCTTAGGACTTACCGTAGATATCAGACACATCACCTGCAACATCAAATAAATCCACACAATGAAAATAAAAGTATTAACAGGATACAGACTTCTGTTTCTGTTGATGTTTGCAGCTCTGATCACCATCTCAGCCTGCAACAACTCTGCAACCATCGAAATCTCGCGCCAGGTATTCACTTTTGCCTCAGGCCAGCATGTTTATATCAGCACCTGGCCCGAAGAACAATCTTTTCAGGTGGCTGAAGGCAGTGATCCATCTCTGTCGCATGACGGCCGGTACCTGGCCTATTCCACAACAGTAGGAGAAAAAAGAAGGATCGGGATTACGGACCTGAATATCAACAATCGCTGGATCATCGAAGATATCCATGGAGCAGGATTCCAGCCGCAATGGTCACCCAGAGAAGACAAGTTGCTGTTTACTGCACTGACCAGAATCGGGCAATCATCCATCCAGGTAATCGTGATCTATGATCCAATCACCAAACTTGAAAGTGCTATTACCCTTCCCGGGAACAGCCTTTACAGTCCGGTTTGGGGGCCTGAGGGAATCACCATCCTTGCACACGACACTCATACCCTGTATGAATGGAACCTGAAGGGAAAGCTGCTGCACACTGTTCCTTTGGAGATATTCGGTCCGTTTCATTATTCATCCAACCATTATTTCCGGCCTTCCCATGATCGCCTGTTATGGCTATTTGAGGCTTATGAGGAAGCGCCGACCAAAAAGGACCCGAGCCGTCAACAGGCAGGAGTCTATCTCTTCGATGTGACTAAAAACACAAGCCAGAGAATCACCCCTGCGGCTATTTCAACAAGCTCCTTTTGCTGGGGCCCCGATCAGCAGTCAGTGATCGTATCAGCCATCCCCGGTGATCATGACGAGCCATCAGAGCAGGACAGGCTCATGGAATACTCTCTTCAGGGAGAGCTGACCCATCAATGGCCACAGACAGGCCTAACCCCTGGATATTACAAAATTACCTCGCTTATAAAAAAGTGAAAAGCAAACGGTTTCATCTTGCAGAGTGGCTGAAAAGCGGTAAATTTGAAGCTTAATATTCAGTTCATGTATTGCATTATAGATATAGAAACCACGGGTGGAAATCCACTGCGCGACAAGATTACCGAGATTGCCGTCTTCCTTCATGATGGCAACAAAGTAATCCGTGAGTACTCTACCCTGGTGAACCCCGAACGCAGCATCCCTTACTTTATCACCCGCATGACAGGCATCACCGACCAGATGGTTGCCCAGGCCCCGCGGTTTTATGAAATTGCCCGAGACCTGGTTGAGATCACCAAAGATTCAGTATTTGTTGCCCATAACTCCAGTTTCGATTACAACTTCATCCGCCAGGAGTTCCGTAGCCTGGGATATACCTTCTCCCTTGACCAGCTATGTACTGTAAAACTAAGCCGCAAGCTGCTGCCGGGCAAAGCCTCTTACAGCCTGGGCAAGCTGTGCAAGGAGTTAAACATATCTATCACCAACCGCCACCGTGCCGCAGGCGATGCCCTGGCTACGGTAAAGCTTTTTGAGTTATTGCTTGCCCAAAGCGATGGGGGCTTGTTTCCCGAACTGCTGGCGGCTACTTCTCATCTTAAACACCTGAATCCGGAGCTTACCCGCCAGAAAATAGAGAAGTTGCCTGAAACCGCCGGAGTGTATTATTTCATGGATCAGGAAAACAGGATTATCTATATTGGCAAGAGCAAAAACATCCGCCAGAGGGTATTGACCCACCTGGGGCGATTCAACACCAGGAAAGCGCTGGAGATGGTGGGCAGGATCCATGACATTGATTTTGAAGAAACAGGCAGTGAACTGGCTGCCCTGATGCTGGAGTCTGATGAGATCAAAGAGCATCAGCCCATGTTCAACAGGCGCCAGCGAAGGGCCTTTTACAACTATGGGCTTTACAGCACGGTTTCTGCAGAGGGATATCTTTCCCTGCAGATAGAAAGCACCTCACAAAGCAAAAGGCCTCATACCACCTTCGCCAGCCGTGAGAAGGCACGCAATTTCCTGTTTGAGCTGGTCGACAAGTTCAACCTCTGTCAGAACCTCAGTGGCCTGTACAGCACCCATGGGGCTTGTTTTCAATATGCAGTGAAGCAGTGCCGGGGTGCCTGCCTGGGTAAAGAGCCTGCAGAGAGCTACAACCAGCGTGTTGAGCAGGCCCTGATGTATTCGGCCCTGCCCAGCCAGAACATGATCCTGATTGACAGGGGCCGGTCTCAGGAAGAGAAGTTTATGGTTGTGATAGAAAACGGGAAAATTACCCGCAAAGGATATCTGAATGGCGAGATGATGCAGGCCAGCAACCCCGAAAGCCTGAAAGAATTAATCAGCCTCTCGGGCGACAACCGCGACCTGCGACAGATCGTCTCAGGGTTTCTGCGCAACAGGAAGATAGAACAAGTATTGGAAATCAAACACCACGATGATGAAGAAAAGTGCTGTCCTTCGGATTACCGGGCGGGTTCAGGGAGTGAATTTCCGTCATAATACCGAAAAGAAAGCCCGTTCAATGAACCTGGCCGGGTACGTGAAAAACATGCCCGACGGCAGTGTCATGATTGAGGCGGAAGGTCAGCAGGAAGACCTTGATGCTTTCATCCAATGGGCACATCAGGGGCCCCTGTGGTCGAAGGTGGAAAAGGTGGACGTAGAGTACGTTGATCCACGCAACTACCAGGACTTCAAGGTCAAGTATTAGCCTTCATCCCCATACCCCCTGACAGAAGATCAGGCAGGCCAGAACACCTGCC
>JAWOCF010000137.1:0-3295 GCA_046483935.1 Bacteroidales bacterium
TCCTGATTGCTGAGTTTAGGGTCAGCAGATTCTTTCCCGGTGCGGAAATCTGTCAGTTGTTCAATGGTGCCATCTTCCAGGTGAAAAACAAACAGGTTGTTGCCCGCCACATAACTGATGGCCTTTTCATCAAGGGTGAAAGAAGGAGATGATACCGACTGGAGGGTTTTGGTGAGTTGCCTGGTCTGTTCTTTCCTGAGATCGCTGATAAAAAGATCACCATTGCTGACATAGACCATTTTATCCCTCTTCTTGTTATAAACCACCCGTGAGGGGGGCATCATCTTTTTCTCCTGCTGACTGACCTTCAGGGTCTCTGAGCTCTTCAGATTATAGCTGTACAGCGAATCAGAGAGGTGACCTTCAGGGTTCCATGAAAAATAGATCTGGCGCGAATCCTGCGACCACACAGGACTTCCTGGTTGGTGGCCGATCCAGCGGTCGCCCTGCATGATTTCTTCCAGCTGCAGGCTGCTGATTCCCTGTGCCGGGGTTGATTGAACGAATATGAACAAGGACAGCAGCGTGAAGTATATGCTTTTTCGTATCATGATTATGAATTAATAGTTTTCATCTTTTGAATATAAACCCTCATTTTGGCGGATAAAAATAAGTTTTTTAATGCGAACAGAATCATATGATGAGAATTTTATTGAAAAAAGGCCCTGGCTTAGTAATACCCAAAACAAAAAATTCCCCGGAGATTATTCCCCGGGGAATTTATGAATGACAGTCCAATCCGGTTTATTCAGGAAAATACCAGGAAAAAAGGCATAGCATTCAATAGTGGCATGTTTTTTTAGCAACATGCCGACTCACCCTGATGCAACCACCTTTAGTGATTAAGGGGTATTACACTACTTTTCTTCTTCCTCTTACCTCAGCGGGATCGGGTTTGCCTGCCATACCACCGAGACCAGCCGTGATCACTCCTAAAAGCAGGGCCACGAATCCCCAGATACCGGCCTTGCCGGCAGCATCCGAGGCGTCCTGGGCAGTTTGTTCTGCTTGCTGTTTGAGCTGCTGCCATTGTTGCTCGAGCCGTTGATATTCCTCCATGATCACCTCGGCGGCACGTTCTACATCCTGCTGCGTAAGGGTTGAATTGCGGGCAATGGATTGCTCCAGCTCTTCGCGGTTCACGTCAGTCTGAAGTTGTCCGTTTACAAAAAACACTTCACGCACCACGGCCATCACATCAATATCGAATTCCACGGTGTCGCCCACTTGTTGCTGGTCGCGCTGCAAGGCTTCCTGGATCAGTTTATTGATGCGTTCTTCATTAATCTGCTGGCCTTGTGCCATGGAAGCAATTTCTGAAAAGCCTGACCCCAGTGCTGAGAGGCTGCCCGAAACAACAGAACCCACCCCGCTGATCACTCCTCCTACGGCTGTGGTCATCAACCAGAAGGAAATTAGCGCGTAAAGGCTCCAGGTGAGGATGCCATGATAGATGCCTGTCATCTTAAAGGTTATGTTTGTCAGGTTTGCTGCTGCATAGGCTCCTGCAAAGATCGCGATCAGGTTGCTGATCACCCACCAGATCAGGGCTCCTGTTCCTATACCTGATAAGGGCTGTGCTTCTTCCACGGGGTTGATGGAAGCCAGGCCTATGCCCACTCCCAGGAGACTGAGCAGCATCAGCGTCACCAGCATGATCAGGGTGCCTGCAAAAATGGCTGGCCACGAAACCCTTTTCAGGTGAGGTGCCTCCTCATACTCATAATAATGGACAATCTCTGTGGGTCTGCCGGTCCCCGTGCTGGTTGGCATCCCGGTATAGGTTTCCCTGTGTGTACCTCTTGGTGTTTCTCTTGGTGTTTCCATAGTGGTTTGGTTTAGGTCGTGTGATTTTTGATTATTAGCATATAAATTTACAAATTTTTATAATAAAATGCTGATTTGAATCTACTTAACTTTAATGGTGTTTGACAAAAAGTCTCTGGCACGCCATTATGCAATAAACTATACGCCTCTTGGATCGGGCTTTACCGGCATCTTGCCCATTTTTTCTACCGTCAGGGAGGGGAAGCCAAACTCTTCGGTGATGGTGCCCTGCAATAGATAGATACCGCTTCCGCGGAAAGGCCAGGCTTGTGAGGTTTTTGGAAAATGTACCGTATCAAAGAAATTGCCCTGCACATCCAGAAAGCAGCCGAAATGCATCAGCTCGCGGTTTTTGGTGCGTACATATTTGATGGTTACCAGCCAGCCTACCATACGCACCCTGCGGCCTGTTTGTTCCAGCATGCTATTCCCCATCACCTCCCCCCGATAATCGCTTTTTACCAGCTCAAAAGGGCTCATAGAGGCCGTAAAACCCAGTAGCTCCATTTCGTCATAAGCATCCTGCAAGACATTGGTATCAGGCTCAGGAAATTCAAAGGATTTTTCCTGACGGGCAAACAGCAATGGCCCCGAAGCAGGCTTTTTACCTGTAACCAGGTGGGCCTTCCATAGCAGCTGGGCCTTGGCAATGCCTGTGAAGCGAAAGGCGCTGACCCGGATGAGCAAGATGATTTGTTCCAGGCCGGCACCCGTTCGCTGCACAAAGTCCTCAAGGCTGGTATAGGGGCCATGAGCCTGGCGCTCTGCAACGAACTGTTTGGCCAGACGGGATTCCTGGTTTTGAATATGTATAAACCCTATGTAAATGCTCTTGCCATAAATGGTGGTAGTATAGTTGCTGTGATTCACACAAGGCAACTCTATGGTAGCCCCGTATCGGCGTGCCTCGTTGAAATAGACCGGGCTATTGTAAAACCCTCCGAAGTTGTTGATTACGGCCGTCATGAATTCCAGGGGGTAATGGGCCTTCAGATAAAGACTCTGGTAACTTTCTACGGCAAAAGAGGCCGAATGCGCTTTGGAGAAGGAATAGCCTGCAAAAGATTCTATCTGTCGCCACACCTCCCGGGTCAGGTTTTCAGGATATCCTTTGGCCCGGCAGTTTTCAAAAAACCGATCGATGATACGTTGCATCTCCTTTCGTGAGCGGTACTTACCACTCATGGCGCGCCGCAGCACATCGGCATCAGCCAGATCGAGCCCCGCGAAATGATGACAGACCTTGATCACATCTTCCTGGTACACCATCACTCCATAGGTCTCCTTCAGCTGTTGCTCCATCACCGGATGCAGGTACTTGAAGCCCCCGGGATTGTGGAACCGCTGGATGTACTCGCGCATCATGCCTGAGCTGGCTACTCCCGGCCTGATGATTGAGCTGGCAGCCACCAGGCTGACGTAATTGTCGCAGCGCAGCTTTTTGAGCAGGCCCCGCATGGCAGGGCTT
>JAWOCF010000124.1:0-7016 GCA_046483935.1 Bacteroidales bacterium
TATACCCAGGCGACTCAATGAACCACCGGTTGTTTTCCGGGGGATGACACAGATGCCGGGTGATGCGCTCGCGTTCCTGTTGAAAGATCTCGGTATCATATCGTTGATTGCCCTGCACCAATGCATTGGTGGTATCAGCAAAAATAAAAGATGCCAGATGAGGATCCTCGATCTGGTAGTCAATGTTCCGAATGGTATAAGGAGTGTTGCCCTGAACGGAATAGGTTACCTCAGCTTTTTTCTTTCTGTATTGCTCTGTGGCATCCACCCGGGCATTAAAATAACCCTTGCTGTGCATATACATCTCCATTTGATTGCGGCTGCTTTCAGTCAACACCGGTTGATATACCACGGGAGGCTCCCCGATGGTGTTTTTCAGCCAGCGGTTGAACCGGTTCTGGGGCCTGCGATCAGCAAACTGATAAACATTAAGGTGAAAACGGTAGATTCCCAGGATGCGGCGGTTGGGTTTTTGACGCACAAAGTTGGTTAACTGATCCTTTTTTATTTCGGCATCCTTCACTTCAATGGTGCTGCGGTTTAACAGGTACTGCTGGTCGGGCAAATGCCGTGAGGGGCTACATCCCGTGAAAAACAGGGACAGGATGACCAATGCCAGTATGCTGAAAGAGAAGGATTTAAGTTTATGAATCATGCATTATGAATAATAGACAAACCTACAGGATTTTTCCCGAATAATGAAACCCTTACTGCAATTACCAAACCAGAGGACCGGATTTAGTCCTGTTTTTTTTAAATCATAAAGATCATGGATAATCAGGAGGTCTTTCATGTGATCCCGTGGTTTGTTGGGAGTAAAAAAAATAAACCTGGCATTAAAAATTACATCCGTTGAAATATCTTTACCTTTGCTGGTGCCTGAATTTTTTTTTACCTCTTATCCTCTGAACGATACATCATAACGTTTTTTAAGCCCTGATATTTGTTCAGATGTTTGTACATGAAACGGTAGAAAGGGCTTATCTTTGCCAATGAAAAATTCAATAGATACATGACCTTAATTCAATCAATATCAGGAATTCGCGGCACCCATGGCGGGCGACCCGGAGAAGGCTTATCGCCGGTAGATGTGATGAAGTTCACCGGAGCTTATGCTATGTGGCTAAAAAGCCACTTTGGGGAGGGAAGAATAACAGTAGTGGTCGGTCGTGATGCCAGGTTGTCAGGGCCCATGGTGAACAAGATCGTTACAGCCACCCTACAGGCCATGGGCATAGATGTAATCGATGCAGGCCTGTCTACAACCCCTACCACGGCCATCGGTGTTTCACATTTTAAGGCCCAGGGCGGCATCATGCTCACAGCCAGCCACAATCCCAAGAACTGGAATGCCCTGAAGTTGTTCGATCAGGATGGTTCTTTTCTTACCGCAGAGCAAGGCCGGCAAATGAATGACTACATGGATATGAACGCCTTTGAGTTTGTGTCGGTTGAGAAGTTTGGTTCGTATACCCGTGAAGAATGCCTGATTGAGATGCATATCGAAAAAGTACTCGCCCTGCCCCTGGTAGACGTGGAAGCCATTCGTGCGGCAGATTTCAGTGTGGTGGTCGATGCGGTCAGTTCTTCCGGAGGGATTGCTATTCCGATGCTGCTTGAAGCATTGGGCGTAAAAAAAGTTCACGAACTTTACTGCGAACCCAATGGAATGTTTCCCCACAATCCGGAGCCATTGCCCGAAAACCTGGGTGAATTGTCCTCGGTGGTGGTCAATAAGAATGCTCACGTGGGCTTTGCGGTAGATCCTGATGTGGATCGCCTGGCTATTGTTTGTGAAGATGGTGAGATGTTCGGGGAGGAATATACCCTGGTTGCCGTGGCCGACTACGTTCTGAGCCACACACCCGGCAACACTGTCAGCAACCTTTCCAGCACCCAGGCCCTGAAGGAAGTCACCGAAAAGCACAAGCAGCAATATTTCTCCTCTGCCGTAGGCGAGGTGAATGTGGTGGCAAAAATGAAGGAGCACAATGCTGTGATCGGAGGGGAAGGCAATGGGGGGGTTATTTATCCTGAGCTTCACCCGGGCCGTGATGCCCTTACCGGGGTAGCCCTGTTTCTTACGCACCTGGCAAAATTCGGGAAGCAATGTTCGGTATTAAAAAGAAAATATCCTGAATTTTATATCTCCAAGAACAAGATCGAGTTGCCTGGCGACATGGACCTTGATTCAGTACTGGAGTTCATCAACAAAAAGTATCACCGGCAGCCACTCGACAATACTGATGGCACCAAGGTATGGTTTGACCGCGAATGGGTGCACCTGCGCAAATCAAACACCGAGCCAATCATGCGTATTTATGCCGAGAGCGATAGCTCTTCGATGGCCGACAATCTGGCCAACAAGATCATTTCTGATATTCGTGAATTTATGAAAGGAGAAGAGGAGGATTAATCTCCTGCAGGGGGTTCCTGTATTTTTTACCTTTATTCCTGCATCTTCCTGACAATACCCAGCGCCTGGTCAATATCTGTTACATTTTCGACAGTAAGACTCAGGCGCTGATTGGTTTCGCGCATGCGGCACTGCCTGTGATGATCCTGAGCGTATTGCAGCACCCTGTGAAAGGCCTTGCTTTCAAAAAAGGCAGAATCTTTTTTGGTGGGAAAATAACCAATCATCAGGCCGTTCTTCAGAATGATCTTCTCAAAGCCCGAGTCTTTGGCATGCCGGCGCAGCCTCACGGCCTGCAGCAACCCTTTCACCTGCTGGGGCAGTGGCCCGAAGCGGTCAGTTAACTGATTGGCGAAAGCCTGCAGGTCTTCTTCCTTTTCAATATTGTCTAACTCTTTGTAAAGGTTCAGCCGCTCTTCGATATTGGTAATATAATCGCTGGGGATCATTAATTCAAAATCTGTTTCCAGCTGGCAATCAGCAATGTGGAAGCCTTCCTTGGGTTGCTGATCCTGAAAAAGCTCCTTAAACTCTGTCTCGCGCAGCTCGTGGATGGCTTCGTCCAGCACCTTATGATACATCTCGAAGCCGATCTCGGCAATGAAGCCACTCTGTTCGCCTCCCAGAATGTTGCCCGCCCCCCTGATGTCCAGGTCACGCATTGAGATGTTGAACCCGCTGCCAAGCTCAGAAAACTCCTCAATGGCCTTCAGGCGTTTGCGGGCTTCGTCGGTCAGGGTGCTCATGGGCGGTGTGAGCAGGTAGCAGAATGCTTTTTTGTTGCTGCGGCCCACCCGGCCGCGCATCTGGTGCAGATCGCTCAATCCGAAATGGTGTGCGTTGTTGATGATGATGGTATTGGCATTGGCAATATCAAGGCCCGACTCAATAATGGTGGTAGCCACCAGCACATCGAAATCGCCATTAATAAAATCTACCATCACCCGCTCCAGCTGCTTGCCCTCCATCTGTCCATGGCCCACGGCAATCTTCACATCAGGGCACAGCCGCTGAATGATGCCGGCAATCTCCATGATGTTCTGCACCCTGTTGTGAATCACGAACACCTGTCCTCCCCGGGTTACTTCATTCATGATGGAATCGCGCAACAATTCCTGGTTAAAGACATGTAGCTCGGTGATGATGGGATACCGGTTCTGTGGGGGGGTGTTGATCAATGACAGGTCGCGGGCTCCCATCAGCGAGAATTGCAGGGTGCGGGGAATGGGGGTTGCTGTCAGGGTCAGTGTGTCAACATTCACCTTCATTTGTTTGAGCTTCTCCTTGGTGCTCACCCCGAATTTCTGTTCCTCGTCAATCACCAGCAACCCAAGGTCTTTGAACTTTACATCTTTGCTTACCAGCCGGTGGGTGCCGATCAGGATGTCGACCTTTCCGTTTTTTGCATCCTCCAGGATCTGTTTCTTCTCTTTGGCAGAGCGAAACCTGCTGATATATTCAATGTTGCAGGGAAAATCTTTGAGCCGTTCGCGGAAGGTGTTGTAATGCTGCATGGCCAGGATGGTGGTGGGCACCAGCACCGCCACCTGCTTGGAGTCGGTAACGGCCTTAAAGGTGGCCCGGATGGCGATCTCTGTTTTGCCAAATCCCACATCCCCACAGATGAGCCGGTCCATCGGACTGGCAGACTCCATGTCTCTCTTCACATCAATGGTGGCTTTCTCCTGGTCGGGGGTGTCTTCGTAAATAAATGAGGCCTCCAGCTCGTTTTGCAGGTAGGTGTCCGGCGAGAAGGCAAAGCCTTGGTTGGCCTTTCTTTTGGCGTATAAGGCAATCAGATCGCGGGCAATGTCTTTTACCTTTTGCTTGGTCTTGTTCTTGAGGTTGGCCCACACATTGCTGCCCAGCCGGTGCAGGGTAGGGGTGGTGCCCTCCTTGCTGCTGTATTTTGAAATGCGGTGCAGCGAATGAATGCTGATGTACAGCACATCGCTGTCCTTATAGACCAGGCGGATGGCTTCCTGAAGCTTGCCATTCACCTCAATTTTCTCCAGCCCGCTGAAGATCCCAATCCCATGGTCGATATGTGCAATATAATCACCGGTCTTGAGGCTCTGCAGCTCCTTGATGCTCAGGGCCTGCTTGCCGGGAAACTTGTCGCGGATGCGGAAACGGTGATACCGGTCGAAGATCTGGTGGTCGGTATAGCAGGCCACCTGATGGAGGTGGTCGATAAATCCTTCATGGAGGGTGAGCAGCAGGGTGTCGTGCTCAAAACGGATCTCTGCTTCCTTGCCGGCATGGATGGTTTCGAAAATCGAGTGGATGCGGCTGATCTGACGGGGATTCTCTGACAGAATGATGTTGTTGATTTCTTTGGCAGAATTCTCCTCCAGGTTCTGGATCAGCAAATCAAAGTTTTTATTGAAAGAAGGCTGGGGTGAGAAGTGGAACTCAAAAGTGGTTCCCTCCTCCAAACTGATCAGGGGCTTCCCGGTCTCTATCAGGGTGCTCTCCTGCAGGGCCTGGCGATAGGCATCCGGGTCAACAAATAGTTGAGGGGGCTCCAGGTGCCTGATGTCGGGATGAAGCCCTTTATAGGCCTCCCAGGCTGTTTCCAGGCCCTGCTGGATGCGGTCAATGGCCATGCCGCTGTCCTGCGACCACACCACTGTATTGGCAGGCATGGAATGCAGCAGAAACTCGCGCGACTCCTTAGCATGTTCCAGGTGGGCGATGTCGGGCAGGATGCTGATCTTTTCATAACTCTTTACCGAGAGCTGTGTTTGTGGATCGAAGCTACGCAGGCTTTCCACTTTGTCGCCCATCACCTCGATGCGAAAAGGAAAGTCGTTGGAAAAAGAGAAGATATCAATGATGCCTCCTCTTAGGGAGAAACGGCCTGGCTCTACCACAAAGTCGGCCTGTTCAAAGCCATATTCCACCATCATATCCATCAGGAAGTCTACCGAGAGTTGCTCCCCCTTATGAATGTTCATCACATTCTTGCGGAGCACTTTGCGCGATACCACCTTTTCGCCCACGGCCTCCGGAAAGCTCACCACAATCATCTTGCGGGTTTCGGTCGACAGGCGATTCATCACTTCCGAACGCAGCAGCACATTGGCATTATCGGTTTCCTCTATCTGGTAGGGGCGCTTGTAGGAGGAGGGAAACAGGAATATACTCCTGTTTTCGTAACTGTTTTCTTTTTCACCCAGAAGGTTTTCCAGGTCATTGAAGAAGTAGGCTGCCGACTCACGGTCGGGCAACAGCAGCAGGAAAGAGTGGCGTACCGAACGGATCACCGAGGCGGCGATTACGGCCCCGGCCGATCCTGTAAGCCCGCTCAGGTGCGCTGAGCTGCCCTTTTGCTGATTGGCAAAAGCAGCCAGTTGCCTGACCCTTTCTTTGGATGAATATAATTGAACAAGTCCCTCGGGCTTCAAACCAGATAGCAGTTTTTAAGATAAAGCAAAGGTAATCTTTCAGCAAATAGAATGCCAGAAAATCATGCTCCACATGGCCTTTCGTTGCGGCAACCAGGCACCAGGAAAAAGAACTGCTAATGAGTTAAAAAGATTAGCTCTCTTCTTCTTTCAGGTCTGGTTTGGGCGCTGGGGCATTTTCCCTGATGTATTTCTCAATGAGGTTCACCATCGGCTTAGGCCCCACAAACAACGGGGCCCGCTCGTGCAGGCTCTTTGGCTGGATCTCCATGATGCGGTCTAGTCCATCACTGGCTTTGCCGCCTGCCTGCTCGGCAATGTAGGCAATGGGATTGCATTCGTAAAGCAGGCGCAGCTTGCCATTGGGGTTCTTGCGGGTGGAGGGATACAGAAACACCCCGCCACGGATCAGGTTGCGGTGAAAATCAGCCACCAGCGATCCGATATATCTTGAGGTGTAAGGTCTTAAGGTCTCGGAGGATTCTTCCTGGCAGTATTTGATGTATTTTTTTACCCCTTCGGGGAAGTAAACATAATTGCCCTCATTGATGGAGTAAATGCTGGGGTTTTCGGGAAACCGCATGTCGGGATGCGACAGGCAGAAAATGCCTACCGAAGGATCAAGGGTAAAGCCGTTGACCCCCTTGCCCGTGGTATACACCAGCATGGTTGAGGAGCCATAGATCACATACCCGGCGGCTACCTGGTTCACGCCCGGCTGCAGCAAATCTTCGGTAACCCCGCTGCCAAACTCCGACTTGCGGCGATAGATTGAGAAAATGGTGCCGATCGATACGTTGGCTTCAATATTGCTGCTGCCATCCAGCGGGTCGATGGCAATCACATACTTGCCCAGATCCGAAAAGCCATTGTCGAAGGTGATGATCTTTTCGTTTTCTTCCGAGGCAATGGCACAACACTCACCCCCGCCTTTCAGGGCAGAGATGAACATATCATTGGCGAAAACATCCAGCTTCTTCTGTGCCTCCCCCTGAACATTATCACGGCCTGCTGTACCAAGAATATCTACCAGGCCTGCGGCATTGATCTCGCGGTTTACAATTTTTGCTGCCGTAGCGATGTCATTGAGCAATCGGGTGAGCGCTCCTTTGGCATGAGGATATTCCGACTGGCGCTCTATAATGAAGGCTGTGAGGGTTTTAATCTTGTATGGGGCCGCCATAGGTTGT
>JAWOCF010000174.1:0-16732 GCA_046483935.1 Bacteroidales bacterium
GCGACCCCATGGGGCGCAACCTGCGCATTGAGCTGAATTCAAGAGATTTTGAGGAGCTTGAATTTCATCCCTCCCTTGGCACACGCAAAAAAACGGTGCTCAAAAGGGGCGAACACTGGGAGCGGGTAAGTAAGCCACAGACTACCTTGCCCTCGCGGTCGGGGTTTCAGAACGAGGAAGTCAAGATTTCAGGCAATGCCAGCCAGGTAATTTATATGCAGGATCTGCAGGGGCATTATAATACCGTTCTGGATATCCTTCGTTCACATGCTACCGGATTAATGGTAATCGACGGGCAAATCATGCTCAGAGGTCCGACGAGTGTAAATTTCAGTAGTGAGCCTATGTTTATGATTGACGGGGTATCCACCTATCGTAACTCCTTTCTGAATACTCCTCCATCTGAGCTGGACCGTATTGAGATCATCAAAGGCCCGGATGCCGCTATCTATGGCATCAGAGGCTCTAATGGGGTCATTCAGGCATACACCCGCCGTGGATCCCAACAGGAGCAAAGAACCGTGGATTACATGCTGATTGGCTTTCAGGCACCCCGGGAATTTGGTCTTGCAGACGTTCCAAGAGACTTTTACCGTGAAACCCAGGTGCCCCTCACCCTTTACTGGAAGCCTGATGTAAAGCCTGATGTCAATGGCAATGCCAACATCACCTTTGAGATGCCTGAGCCTGCCAAAAACATCAGGGTCATCTTGCAAGGAATAGACACCAATGGAAATATCGCTTTCAAGGAATATATTATGTCCATGCAAGAATAGGGATATAAAAACAAGGAGTTGCCGTTGGGCTCATTCTGCTTTGGCATGAAGCCCTGATAGAAACCTCATGGTGTCCACTCCATCGGCATAGTCCCATAATTCAGGCTGCTGACTCTTTCCGAAAGGTACCGGGTCGGCAGCTTTTATTTGCAGGCTGCCGGAGGCGGCAACACATTGAATCTGGCTGCGGTGTTCTTCCAGATACTGCTCCAGGTGTTCACTGTCATTATAGGTCAGCAGATGGATGACTGATACGGGGGATGCCAGTGAAGAAGAATGACGCAACAGACAGAAACCGGTATCGGTGAAAGGGTTGTTGTTGATCAGCAGAACGGCTTTCTGATAATCATAATTATTCCCGTATCTTGAATGATTCACGATTTCCGAAAAGGGACTCCAGGCCTGATGCAACCTGGCAAGATCAAATTGTTCAGGGATCGCCAGCATGGAGATATTGCGGCAGCCCAGCCCAAAGTATGAGAACACATCCCGGCCCAGGGCTTCCAATTCCTGCTGGGTTTCACTGCCAGTGAGGATGCCCATGGAGGTGCGGTTGGCACGGATGATATGGGGATATTTCCCGAAATAATAATCAAAATAACGGGCACTGTTGTTGCTGCCTGTGGCAATCACTGCATCAAATCCTGAGATGATGGCTTCGCTAAAGGTGATATAAGGGGTGAAGGCAGGCTCTGTTTCTATCAGCAAGTCGCCCACGGCTTTGGGCAGGTGCTTGTCTTGAGCGGAAAGCCTCGCCATGATGCCATGTCCGCTGATGAGTACGCTCAGGAAGTCATGAAATCCTACCAGTGGGATATTGCCGGCCATGATAACAGCCACAGACTTGGGTGCCGGGGCAGATGGACTCCATAGTTCCGGATAGGCACTGCACCACTTGCTCAGGTTGTCGGGTGTTAGCATTCCGGCCAGGGCATCCAGTGCCTGACTGACATTGCCAGTGGTGAACCAGGGATTGTGATGGGGGCTTTCCAGTGCTTTTTCGTACAATGCTCTGGCAGCCTTGCTTTGGAGCAGCTCCGGGTCTTGCTGGCCGAGGGCCTGTGCAACCATCCTGAAGTGGCTCCCCAATGTTGAAAATGCTGCGATCCTTTTATTGATGTCTGGTAACATAATCCTGTTTTTGCCGTTTTTGTGTAGGTTTGCAGATTATTTTCCAGCGTAAAGTTAAAGTAAAAACTTTTCCTGCCAGCCCTGACACAAAAAGTAAAGAAAGCCTCCATATGAAAAGATTCACGACATCAATCGGTTGCATGGTATTGTTAATCTTGCTCTCCGGGGTTTCTGTCAAGGCGCAGGATGCAGGTGCTATGCAGCTGGCCGAAGACTCTCTGCGCACACTCTCTATGAGGATTATTCAACCTGGTGAGGATGCCCAACGACTGGAGCACAACCAGCAGTTCAAGCAGTATTTCCAGCAAGTTCTTGAGCAGGATCAGCATCTTGCCTGGCCATTTGACTCCCTGAAGGCTGTGGCCATATTACTATCTGATGATGCCTCATTCAGGGTCATCACCTGGTATGTGCCACTGTCGGGAGGGCACTTCCAATATTTTGGGTTCATACAACAAGCTGCCGGCAAGAATCAGGCACGCCAGCTCATTGAGCTCACCGATCAGACCAGCGCCATCGACAGCGCAGGATTCATATCGCTGACTCCGCAGCGGTGGTGGGGAGCCTGGTATTATCAGATGATCCACGAGCGCCACCAGGGTAAAGACTTATACACCCTGCTGGGCTGGAAAGGCAAGGATCCCTCCACCCGACAGCGGGTCATTGAGCCCTTGATGCTTACCGGGCAAGGGCCTGTGTTCGGGGCCCCAGTGTTTGAGGCTGCACAGGGGGAGGCCCCGCGCACCCGGATCATCTTTGAGTATTCGGCACGGGTGGCCATGAGCCTGAAATACGAAACTCATGCCCCCCGTCCAGGCATGACTCCCCGGCCCATGATTGTGTTCGACCGGCTCTCGCCTTCGCATGAGAACCTTCGCGGGCATTACCAGTATTATGTGCCAGAGGTAAATGTCGTAGATGCCTTCATGTTTGAAGAAGGGAAGTGGAAATTTATCAGGGATGTTGATGCACGTACCAACAGACCCTGAATCAGACCCTTGCCTGCGGGATGACATTCCTGAAAATTTCATGTCGTTAACGCCTGTTTTTCTTTTTTCTATGAGAATAAATTGCCAACTTTGCCGGAGAAAATGGAAAAAAAGTTGCATCTTGCATATAAAGCATCAGCCAGCCTTTTCCAGTGCTCTCTGGTTTGATTTTTCATCAAAAATTGCACAGGAAGCCAGACCTGAACATTTTTTATTAATGGGTGCTAGTGCTCATGGCAGGATATTTTTTTTAACCATTCAATGCCGGGGTTTCTTGAAGAATTGTATTAATTACAATAACTATAAATACTGATTTATAAAACACTATTTAAACAAAAAGCTGATGAAAAAACATAATTTCAGTGCCGGTCCCTCGGTGTTAGCACGCGAGGTAATTGAAAATACCGCCAATGCCGTACTCGATCTGAATGGCATCGGATTGTCTGTCATGGAAATCTCTCACCGGAGCAAGGATTTTCAGGCAGTGATGGATGAAGCCGTCGCCCTGTTCAAGGAGATCCTCAACATTCCTGAAGGATACCAGGTATTGTTCCTGGGGGGTGGTGCCAGCCTCCAGTTTTGCATGATTCCCTTCAACCTGCTGAACAAAAAGGCAGCTTACCTGGAAACCGGAGTATGGGCCAAAAAAGCTATTAAGGAAGCCAAATTCTTTGGTGAGGTTGAGGTGGTTGGCTCTTCGGCCGACAAGAACTTCAGCTACATCCCCAAAGGATTCAAAATCCCTGCCGATGCCGATTATTTCCACATCACCACCAACAACACCATCTACGGAACGGAGATCCTTGAAGATTATGACAGCCCTGTGCCATTGGTGGCAGATATGTCGTCCGATATTTTCAGCCGTCCTATTGATGTATCCAAATATGCCATGATTTATGGTGGTGCACAAAAGAACCTGGGACCTGCCGGAGTGACCTTCGTGATCGTCCGTGAAGATATTCTTGGAAAAGTTGACAGACCAATCCCTACCATGTTGAACTACCAGACCCATATTGACAATGGCTCTATGTTTAATACGCCTCCGGCATTACCCATATACACCTGTATGGAAACCCTCAGGTGGCTGAAGAAAATGGGCGGCATGAAAGAGATGCAGAAAAAGAACGAAGAAAAGGCCAGTGTGCTGTACAATGAAATTGATCGTAACCCCATGTTTGAAGGCACTGCCGAATTGGAAAGCCGCTCGCTGATGAACATCTGCTTCGTGATGAAGCCTGAGTATAAAGAACTGGAAGCTGAGTTTCTGGCCTTCACCGGCAAGCTTGGCATGAGTGGTCTGAAAGGTCACCGCTCGGTGGGTGGTTTCAGGGCCTCTACCTACAACGCCCTGCCCAAAGAAAGTGTGCAGGCATTGGTTGATGCCATGAAAGAGTTCGAACAAACTCACAAGAAGTAATACAATATTGTTTGAGTATGCCCTTTCCCGGGTTGTTTGACGACCGGGGGAAGGGTTTTTATAAATCTTAACACAAAAGATGATGAAAAAAGTATTGGTTGCAACCGAAAAACCTTTTGCTCCGGTAGCCGTCGATGGGATCCGTAAGGTGCTTGATCAGGCAGGTTATCAGACCATTTTGCTGGAGAAATATACCGATGCACAGCAGTGGAAAGAAGCTGCTGCCGAGGTGGATGCCATGATCATTCGCAGCGATAAGGCCACCCGCGATATTATTGATGCAGCCCCAAACCTGAAGGTGATTGTACGTGCCGGTGCCGGTTATGATAACATCGACCTGGAAGCCTGCAACAAAAAGGGGGTGGTTGCCATGAATACTCCCGGGCAAAACTCAAATGCAGTGGCTGAACTGGCCTTCGGGATGATGTTGTATGCCGTGCGCAACGGCTTCAATGGCACCTCAGGCATCGAGCTGCGTGGGCGCAAGCTGGGGATTCATGCTTATGGCAACGTAGGCCGCTATGTGGCAAAAATTGCCCAGGGCTTTGGGATGGAAGTTTATGCACTGGATCCCTTTGTGAAAAAAGAAGTCATTGAAAAGGACAATGTAAAGGCTGTTGATAGCCTTGAAGAGCTTTACAGCACTTGTCAGTTCATCTCTTTGCACATCCCTGCCAATGCCAAGACCAAAAAGTCTATCAACTTCGAGCTGCTGAACCAGATGCCCAAAGGTGCTATGCTGGTGAATACCGCCCGCAAAGAGGTGATCGATGAAGATGATCTGCTGAAGATCATGGAAAGCCGTCCTGACTTTAAGTACCTCTCCGACATAGCTCCTGACAATAGGGCACTGCTTGAAGAGAAATTTGCTCCACGCCTGGTGTTTACTGCCAAAAAGATGGGTGCCCAGACTTCCGAGGCAAACATCAATGCAGGCATTGCTGCTGCCAGTCAGATCGTTGCATTTCTGGAAAATGGTGACAATACCTTCCAGGTAAACAAATAAAATAATATTCGGCCCATGACCTGTAATCCCAGGGCAGCAATCACTGCCCTGGAATTATGGCCGAAGGTTGATTGTTTAATAAAATAATTAAAATATAACATGGCAATTTTTAAACCTTTCAAAGGTTACCGTCCGCCCAGTGAGTTGGCCAAAGAAGTGGCCTCCCGGCCTTACGATGTATTGAACTCGCAAGAAGCACGTGAAGAAGCAGGCAACAACCCCTATAGTTTTCTCAGGGTCGTGAAACCCGAGATCGAACTGCCACAGGATATTGACACCCATTCACAACCTGTATATGACAAAGCCCGTGAGAACTTTCAGAAGTTCATCGAAAAAGGGTACCTGAAACAGGATGCCAAGCCCAGCTTTTATGTCTATGCCCAGATCTGGGGAGCGAAAACCCAATACGGCATTGTAGGCTGTGCCGGAGTAGAAGACTATTTGAATGGGGTGATCAAAAAGCATGAGCTGACACGCCCGGATAAAGAAGAAGACCGCATGAATCATGTGCGTGCTGTAAATGCCAATGCTGAGCCGGTGTTCTTTACTTATCCTGCTGTGAAGGAAATTGATGCCATCGTGGCCGATGTAACCTCCAGAGCACCTGAGTATGACTTTATGGCCGATGATGGATTTGGCCACCAATTCTGGGTAATCGACCAGGATGCAGCCATCGAAAAACTGGAGAAGCTGTTTGCTGAGGTGCCCGCATTTTATGTGGCCGATGGTCACCACCGCACTGCCGCTGCCGCCCTGGTGGGTGCCGAAAAGAAAGCCGGCAATCCCAGCCACACGGGCCATGAAGAATATAACTTTTTCATGTCGGTGCTGTTTCCCGACAACCAGCTGACCATCATCGACTACAACCGGGTGGTGAAAGACCTCAATGGATTGTCGAAAGAGCTGTTCATGGAAAAACTCAACGAGAATTTTGTGGTTGAAGAAAAGGGGGAACAGGCTTATAAGCCCGGTAAGTTGCATGAGTTCAGCATGTATCTGGATGGCAAATGGTATGCACTGGAAGCCAAGCCTGGGACTTATGATGACAATGATCCCATCGGCGTGCTGGATGTGACGATCCTCTCTCAACGGGTGCTCGACAACCTCCTGGGCATTAAAGACCTGCGTACCGACAAACGAATTGACTTTGTGGGCGGCATCCGCGGGCTGGGTGAGCTGGAGCGTCGGGTGGATAATGGTGAAATGCAGGTGGCTTTTGCCTTGTATCCTGTGAGCATGCAGCAACTGCTTGATATCGCCGATACCGGCAACATCATGCCCCCAAAAACCACATGGTTTGAACCCAAGCTGCGTAGCGGCCTGGTGGTGCATACCCTGGATTAAACCGGTTGATGAAAGTTAAAAAAGCCGGAAATATTATTTCCGGCTTTTTTATCCCTTTTGCTGGCCAAAACTTTTCATCATATTTTTTTTAATTCAAAAAGATAATGTATCTTTGCAGTCCTGAAAAAAGGGGTAACCCTTGACAGGAACGGGCTGTTAGTTTTAAAAAGATTTTCGGGGCCATTGCAATGACGGGATTCAACAACCTATTGCTGGCTTTCGGGCAAATAGAAAAAATTACCTGAATTATGAAAAAAGATACTCATCCTAAAAATTACCGGTTTGTGGTTTTCAAAGATATGTCAAACGACTATAGCTTTATGACCCGCTCCACTGCCGAAAGCAAAGAAACTGTGAAATGGGAAGATGGAAAGGAATATCCTTTGATCAAGCTGGAAATTTCACATACCTCTCATCCCTTTTATACCGGAAAACAGCAACTTGTTGATACTGCCGGTCGTGTGGATAAATTCAGGACGAAATATCAGAAACACCTGAAGACAAAAGAATAAAACGTATAAAAATAGTTTTTTTAAAGCCCTCATTGAAGGGCTTTTTTTTTAAAAAAAATCCTATCTTTAGACCATCACCACATATATAAACTGAATCATTTAAATAACAGCAAGATGAATTATATATTATTTGGCGACTCAACGCGTAATAATTTACTGCCATTCACTTATTTACGGCCCATGGCCGATGTTCGGATAGGAATTCTTACCATTCGTGAGAAATGGGCAAAATATCTTGGCAAGCCTTTGTCGAGCCTTACGGAACCTTATCTGAGCACCAAATTTCCTTTGGTAAAGGAAGATGATAACGTGCTGGTCAACTCCAGCTTCTTTCCCAATGCCGATCTGATCCGGGAAATCGGGATGCTCCAGCCCAACCAGACCCTGGTACAGGGAGATGTGATCATTGCCCTGCGCCTGAAAGCTGAGGATATCGAAAACCTGGATCTGGATACCCTGGAAGGGGTTTTCCCTTTGGAAACAGCTGCCAATCCCATCCGGATCACTCACCTGTGGGATATCGTGACCTTGAATGAGCAAACGATTGTCGATGATTTTCATTTGATTACCAAAGGCCGCAAGAGCCAGTCTATTGGCAAGCACGTAAGGGTGCTGGGCGAAGAAAATGTTTTTGTGGAAGAAGGAGCTCAGATTGAAATGGCCTATATCAATGCTTCTGAAGGCCCTGTTTATATCGGGAAGAATGCCCAGGTAATGGACGGTGCATTGCTGCGTGGTCCTGTGGCACTGGGAGAAGGGGCAAAAGTGCGTATGGGCGCCAAGATTTATGGAGGTTCCTCCATTGGACCATACTCGAAGGTTGGTGGTGAGATGAGCCAGAGTGTGATCTTTGGTTTTACCAACAAGGCCCACGATGGCTTCCTGGGGCATAGCGTGATCGGGGAGTGGTGCAACCTGGGCGCCGACACCAACACCTCTAACCTGAAAAATAATTATGAAGCCATCCGTTTGTGGAACTATCAGGTAAACAGCTTTGTGAGCACCGGATTGCAATTTTGTGGTACTTTCATGGGTGACCATTCAAAGTGCGGGATCAACACCATGTTCAATACCGGAACCGTAGTCGGAGTGAATGCCCAGGTCTTTGGGGCCGGCTTCATGCGCAACTTTATTCCTTCTTTCACCTGGGGGAGTGCTTCGGGATTCTCTACCGTTGATATCAACAAAGGGGTGGATGTGGCAAAAAGAGTATATGGACGCCGGGATATGGAATTTTCGAAGACCGACGAAAGCATCCTGCGTTATGTCTTCGACCAGACATTATCCTTCAGAAGATTATAACAGGTTTAATTTGTTACAAGAAAAGTGCTTTGCCCTGAGGGTAAAGCACTTTTTTTATTGGAGCCTTGATAATCTGTACCCACAATGGTTGGCTATCTTCAGTTCAGGCTAAAAGAAGACCGTCCCGGGCTTTGGATTGAACTGTAGATCAACCGCAGTTATACCATAGTTAGACCGTAGTTGGACCATAAATTATTGGTTGAACATTGGTTCAACATTGGTTCAACATTGGTTCAACATTGGTTCAACCTCCTTTTTGAGTACAGGCTGATTGACCTTTGTTCTGGCCGGACAGGATGTTCCTGTTGTAGTCAATGCCAGTCAGAACCAGGGTTGGGCTGATGGGTGATCGCCTTTTCTGTCAGTTGGCAGATCGTGGCATGCTGCTTGCTACTATTAGTGGCTGTGGATTTTGTAAATCGTGTTTTTTGTTGGTTTATTTGTAAACTATTGTAAATTAGCAGGATAATCAATTTTGAAAATCACAGAATCTGAAAGGCGACAGCTAAACAGCGCCTTTTTTTCATGAACCATGACATTTTGACGCAAATATATTTATGGATAACTTTTTTGATCTTGACGGGCTGAAATTTTCACAGATTATGGACGCTGACAGCGAATTTATTCCTTTATTATCCTCGGAAGAGGAAGAACAGATGGCCGCTGAGGAGATCCCTGAGACACTGGCCATCCTGGCCCTGAAAAACACCGTGCTGTTTCCCGGGGTGGTGATCCCTATTACGGTGAGCCGCGACAAGTCCATCAAGCTGGTGCGCGAGGTTTATAAGCGCGATCGCATTATCGGGGTAGTCAGTCAGAAGGATGCCGCCATGGAAGATCCCGGCTATGACGACCTGAACAAGATCGGCACCGTGGCACATATTATCAAGATCCTGCAGATGCCCGATGGCAATACCACCGTGATCATACAAGGTAAGAAACGCTTTGAGATGCATGAACTGGTGGAGCTGGAACCTTATTTCCGGGCCCGGGTGAGCAACTTTGATCAGGCCAAAAAGGGAAAGGTGGATCAGAGGTTCAAAGCCCTGATCTCCACCATCAAGGATCTGGCCATTCAGATCGTGCGGGTTTCGCCCAACATTCCCAGCGAAGGGGAGTTTGCCCTGAAAAACATTGAGAGTCCTACCTTCCTGGTCAACTTTATCTCCTCCAACCTGAACATCTCTGTGGGAGAAAAACAGAAACTGCTGGAGGTGCAGGATCTGGTGAGCCGTGCCAACATCGTGCTGGGGCATCTGACCCGTGAACTGCAAGTGGTAGAGCTGAAAAACCAGATCCAGTCGAAGGTAAAAGTAGATATCGACAAACAGCAGCGCGACTATATCCTGAACCAGCAATTAAAGACCATCCAGGAAGAGCTGGGGGGGAATCCCCATGATGAGCAGATTGACGAACTCAAACAAAAGGCCGCCAACAAAAAGTGGGATGCCCAGGTAAAGAGTATCTTTGATAAAGAACTGCTCAAGCTGCAGCGAATCAACCCAGCAGCTATGGATTATTCCATCCACCTGAATTATTTGGAAACCCTTATTGAGCTGCCCTGGAATGAGTTTACCAAAGACAGTTTCGACCTGAAAAAGGCCCAGCGTATCCTGGATCAGGATCACTATGGGCTGGAGAAGATCAAGGAACGGATCATTGAGTATCTGGCCGTATTGAAACTCAAAGGCAACCTGAAATCCCCCATCCTCTGTTTTGTGGGCCCTCCCGGGGTGGGCAAGACCTCGCTGGGTAAATCGATTGCCCGTGCCATCGGCCGCAAGTATGTCAGGATGTCGCTGGGTGGCCTGCGCGATGAAGCTGAGATTCGTGGCCATCGCAAAACTTATGTAGGGGCCATGCCTGGAAGGATTATTCAGAATATCAAGAAGGTAAAATCTTCTAACCCGGTGTTTGTGCTTGATGAGATCGACAAGGTGGGGTATCAGACCTTCTCGGGCGATCCCTCCTCGGCATTGCTCGAGGTGCTGGATCCCGAACAAAATGTTGCTTTTTATGACAATTACCTGGAGCTGGATTACGACCTGTCGAACATCATGTTTATTGCTACTGCCAACTCCTTGTCGAATATACAGCCCGCATTGCGCGACCGTATGGAGGTGATTCAGCTGGGTGGCTATATCGTGGAAGAGAAAATAGAAATTGCCAAACGGCACATTATCCCCAAGCAGCTTGAAGATCATGGCCTGGAGAAGAGTCAGTTACGTTTCACACGGGGTGCTCTGGAAAAGATTATCCAGGAATATACCCGGGAATCGGGCGTGAGGACCCTGGAAAAGAACATCGCCAAGGTAATCCGTTCCAGGGCCCGCAGTGTGGTGCTGGAAGAACTCACCGATCCCTCATTGAAGGTGAGTGATGTGGAAAGCATTATGGGACCCCCGTACTTTACCCGCGACCAGTCTATCCTGAAGGATACGGCAGGGGTAATGACCGGGCTGGCATGGACCTCGGCAGGGGGTGAGGTGTTGTTTATTGAAGTGAGTGTGAGCAAAGGAAAGGGACGACTTACCCTGACGGGAAACCTGGGTGATGTGATGAAAGAGTCGGCGACCCTGGCTTACGAGTATCTGAAGTCTTTTGCCCCAAGTCTGGAGATCAACCCCGAAATGTTCGAGAACTCCAACGTGCATATGCATGTGCCCGAAGGGGCAACTCCAAAAGACGGGCCTTCGGCAGGGATCACCATGTTTGCTGCATTGGCCTCAGCCTTCACCCGACGTAAGGTAAGACCCGGGGTTGCCATGACGGGCGAAATCACCCTGCGCGGCAAGGTGTTGCCCGTAGGAGGCATCAAAGAGAAAATCCTGGCCGCCAAACGTGCCGGCATCAGCCATATCGTACTCTCGGAAGAAAACCGCAAAGATGTAATGGAAATCAAGCCTTTATACGTTCAGGGCCTTGAATTTCATTATATTAAAGAGATGATTGAGGTGGTAGACCTGACCATGTTGCCCCAGAAGGTGGATCAGCCTGCTCCCTTCGACACGAAATAAGAACCTAAAAACCTGCATTTTAGTTTTCTTTTTCGGGCTTTTTTTCCTACTTTTGCTGTCCCGTTTGCGGGCCCCGAAATTTTTATGTTAAACCCGGTTTTCCGTCTTCCGATCGAATTGCACAGACGGAATACCACAGTTATTTTTTTTAATGTCAGACGAAAACAAAAATCTAAATCCTTCGGATGATCAACCCATCGAAATGGGCGGCGATCAGAATCAACCCTCCGAAGAAAATGCACAAGGCCCTGTAGCTAACACCCCCGAACAGCAGGATGCTGAGAACAAGAAACAGGAAGAAGAACCTGCTAAAGAGGCTGTGGAAGGGCAGAATCAGGAAGAAGTTGTCGTTCCTGAACCTGTTTCCGAGCAAATCCAGGAAGAGACTCCTGCCCAGGAGCCTATTGCCACTCAGCAACAGGAAGAGCTGGCCATTGAACAACCCGCTGCTGAAAAAAAACCTGCCAAATCCAGAAAAGAAATCTTCCCTCCTCAGGTGGCCGGAGAGTTCGACTGGGATTCTATTGGCAAAAAACAGGATGCTTATTCAGAATCTGAAAGGCAACGCCTGGAAAGCATATATGATGAAACCCTCAAGTCAATTGGCGAGGGTGAAGTTATTGACGGAACGGTAGTTTCTATGAACAACCGTGAGGTGGTTGTAAATATTGGTTTCAAATCCGACGGGGTCATTCCCGCCGCTGAAGTTCGTTATAATCAGGATCTGAAGGTTGGTGATGCCCTGGAGGTTTATGTAGAGACCCAGGAAGACACCACCGGACAGCTGGTGCTTTCGCACAAAAAAGCCAGGACCCTGCGCTCCTGGGAACGCATCAACAATGCCATGGATAAAGATGAGATCATCAATGGCTTCGTGAAATGCCGTACCAAAGGTGGTTTGATCGTCGATGTGTTTGGCATCGAAGCCTTCCTGCCTGGCAGTCAGATCGATGTGAAACCCATCCGTGACTATGATATCTATGTTGGGAAGACCATGGAATTCAAGGTGGTGAAAATCAACCATGAATATAAAAACGTGGTGGTTTCTCACAAAGCCCTTATCGAAGCAGAACTGGAAATCCAGCGTGCCGAGATTATTTCCAAGCTTGAAAAAGGTCAGATCCTTGAAGGTACTGTGAAGAATATTACCTCCTATGGGGTATTCGTTGACCTGGGCGGCGTTGATGGTCTGGTACATATTACCGACCTCTCATGGGGCCGTATCAACCATCCTGAAGAGATTGTCGGACTGGATGAGAAAATCAATGTTGTTATTCTTGACTTTGACGATAACAAGAAACGGATCGCTCTGGGTCTGAAACAACTGACTCCCCATCCATGGGATTCATTGGATGCAGAACTCAAAGTGGGTGACAAGGTAAAAGGTAAAGTAGTGGTGATTGCCGACTATGGTGCCTTTATCGAGATCGCTCCCGGAGTAGAAGGCCTGATCCACGTCTCAGAGATGTCATGGTCGCAGCACTTGCGTACTGCACAGGACTTCCTGAAAGTAGGCGATGAGATCGAAGCTGTAATCCTGACCCTGGATCGCGAAGAACGCAAAATGTCGTTAGGTATCAAGCAACTGATTCCTGATCCATGGGAAAATATCGTTGAGAAATATCCGTTGAGCTCACGTCATACTGCTACTGTTCGCAACTTCACCAACTTTGGTATTTTTGTGGAACTCGAAGAAGGTGTTGATGGCCTGATTCATATCAGCGACCTCTCCTGGAGCAAGAAAATCAAACATCCTGCTGAATTCACCAAGATCGGCGAGAGCATCGAAGTAATCGTGCTGGATGTTGATAAGGATAACCGTCGTCTGAGCCTGGGGCACAAACAACTGGAAGAAAACCCATGGGATGTGTTCGAAAGCGTGTTCACCATGGATTCAGTTCACCAGGGGACTATCGTAGGCTCATCCGACAAAGGTGTGATCGTGGCCCTGCCCTATGGTGTGGAAGGATTTGCTCCTACCCGTCATATCGTGAAGGAAGACGGCACTACTGCCAAGATGGATGAGACCCTCGACTTCAAGGTGATTGAGTTCAATAAGGAAAGCAAGAAAATTGTAGTATCACATACTAAGATTTTCCAGGATGTGAAAACTGCACAACGTACTGCTGATTCTACTGAACGCAAAACCAAGGAGAAAGAGTCTAAAAAGGTTACCAAAAAAATCAAGGATAACCTTGAAAAAACAACCCTTGGCGACCTTGACGTATTGGCCAACCTGAAGTCAAAAATCGAAAAGACCGAGCTCTCAGAGAAAGCCGAACGTGCCGAGAAAGCTTTGAGCAAAGAAAAGGCAGCCAAGAAAACTGCCAGCGAAAAGCAGGCTGCTGAAGAAGCTGCCCAGGAATCCATCGAAGGATTGACCCCAGAGGCTACCAAAGAGGAGAAGCCTGAAACTGAGGCCAAGTCGAAAGAGGAGAAGCCCAAAGCTGAAGCCAAACCCAAGGAGGAGAAGCCCGAAGCCGAAGCCAAACCTGAGGATGAGAAGCCCGAAGCCGAAGCCAAACCTGAGGATGAGAAGCCTGAGGGTGGTGAAACCCCTGAAGGTGATGAAACCCCTGAAAAAGAATAAGCTACATAATTGTTCTTTATAACTCCAAAAGCCGCCTCCCTGATCAGGGAGGCGGCTTTTTTTTAGGGGTTGCAGATGAGTAGATTCCCTGATTTGCGGATCAGCGAATTTGCAGGATAGCAGATTAAGCCCAAATACCTGGAAAGAAATTGCATTCCGAACAACTCAGCCCCCAAAAAATTTCCTTCAGGGAGTGCTGCATGATCAAGCTTAAGGGGTTAGCAATTAAGTCGGGCTTCTTCATTTATCCTGTTTCTCCCAGGCCCGTTGTGCTTCTTTACAGGCACACGTCCTTGATTCTGGAGAAGGCCTCGGGGCTACCCATATCGGCAGCTCTATGAAGGTCGTGACAGGCTCCTTCAGGATCATTCAGGTAGTCTTTAACTATTGCCCTGAAGTAATATGCCGTGGGAGATGGTTTATGGGTGATGAGCTGGTCGGTATCGCGCAAAGCAGCATGAAACTCTCCGGCTTTGAGCAGCCAGTCGGCCCGCAGCTGCAAGGCTTCAGTCAGAGTAGGATTCAGTGAGATGGCCTGGTCAATATCCTTCATGGCCAGGGTGGGTTTCCCGATGGTATGATAGGCCATGGCCCGGTGGTAAAATGCAGTAGCATGTTTTTTATTCAGGTTCACGACGTATGTAAAATCTGCAATGGCAGCATCCATGTCTTTCAGGTGAAAATAGGCCATGGCCCGGTTCAGGTAGTCTTCCTGGTTGCGCTGGCCAAAGGTGTTGATCAGGGTGGTATAATCATTAACTGCATCCAGGTATTGCTGACTCAGGAAGAAAGCCTCCGAGCGTAAGCGAAAAATCCTCTGGTTGTGAATGCCACGGGCGATGGCCACCGAAAAATCGTCGGCTGCCTGTTGAAAATCTCCCTGTTGCATCAGCAGGATGCCCCTCTCCAGCCTTGATTCTCCATGATCAGGGTCAGTGTCGACAGCTCTGGTGAAGTCAGCCACAGCACCTTCTTGTTCACCCTGGGCTGCCAGCAGCCTGCCCCGCATCAAAAACACATTGGCATTGACATGCCCCATGTCAATCACCCGCGAATAATCCTCAAAAGCCTGTTGTTGTTGTCCGTCGTTGAAGAATAATTCTGCCCGGCGCAGGTAGGAGGGGATATGGGTAGAATCGATGCGGATGGCATGGCACAGGTCATCAAATGCCTGTTGCTGATCGTTGAGCTGCTGGTAAGCCTGTGCCCTGTAATAATAAGCCAGTGAGAATTCAGGCTTGATGCGGATCACAGTAGAGAAACATGTATGGGCCTGTTGAAAATCTTTTACCTCCAGGTAGCACCTGCCCATTAGAAAATGCGCCTCTGGATGATCGGGGATGCTGTCTACAGCCTGTTGTAGGGCTTCCAGTGCATGGTGATGTTCCCCCAGAGAGAACCATTTCTCTCCGGTACGAAAACTCTCCTGGGGCGGTTGTGCGGGTAAAAGAGTTATTATGGAAACCAACAATGCAACAAGCAGCGGCTGAATGATCCGGCGCATAAAAAAAGGGTAAAAAAATTACTAAGGATGAACTTGTTTTGCGAAATTAATGGATTTATGGCAGTTTGTTAAGAGGTAACTGATATTTATTTAAGTTATTTTTTCAAGGATGAAAGTCTGTAGTATTTTATTCCAGAAAGGAGTGCAGGATGTCTACCGGATGCCATGCTTTACGACCGGTGCCATCGAGGATCTGATGGCGGCAGCTGGTGCCTGAGGCGGCGATCAGGTCCTGTGGGTCAGCCTGTCGGATGGCTGGGAAAAGCTGAAGCTCCCCGATCTGCATGCTCAACTCATAATGTTCCTTCTCGAAACCAAAAGCACCTGCCATACCGCAACATCCACAGGATATCGGGCAGATGGATTTATTGGGTGCCAGGCTCATCATGCGCAGCCCATAGTCTATTGATGAGAGTGCTTTCTGGTGGCAATGGCCGTGATAGTGGACGGTTTTTTTCTCAGCCGTGAAAATCCGGGTGTCAAGCCGCCCTTCATCGTGTTGCTGGCAGATGAACTCTTCAATGGTCATCACATTCTCAGCCAACGAAAGGGCAGCCAGTTTTTGTTCGCCTTCCAGCAAGGCAGGATATTCGTCACGGAACGTCAGAATGGCAGAGGGCTCAATACCCACCAGGGGAGTTTGTGGGGAAACCCTTGGAGCAAAAACCTTTACGTTTTCCCGGGCATACTCCTTTGCTTTCTTCAACATTCCTTTGGAGAGGGCAGCCCGCCCGCTCTGCACATGAGGGGGCAAATCGACCCAATATCCCAGGCGGTTAAGGAGCAGGATGGCATTGATGCCTGTGGAGGTGTCATTGTAGTTGGTAAACTCATCGCAAAACAGTACCACCTTTTTCCCGGTAGTGGTTTTTGCATTCAACCCACCCAGGTTTTTATCAGCCCACTTGCGCAGGGTGGTGGTGTGTAGGGCAGGCAGGCTGCGTTTGGTTGAAAAGCCTGCCATCTTCCTGATTACAGTGGCCGTGAGTTTGTTGCTGCTCACGAAGTTGTACAATCCCGGCACCAGGCTTCCCAGGCTGCTGAGCTGTGAAAAGGATGCAATCAGCCGGGCCCTCAATGGAATGCCATGGGTGTCGTAGTATTGCTGCAGGGTTTCTGCTTTATACTTGCCCATGTCGACATT
>JAWOCF010000245.1:0-5973 GCA_046483935.1 Bacteroidales bacterium
TACCTTCAGTGCCGGGGGCGGTGTGGTTCCTGACGACGTGCCCACTGTTGCGGCTCCCATCCCCACCATCGATGCAGCCAACGTAATATCGCTCTTCAGCGATGCCTATACCGATGTTCCGGTGGATACCTGGAGAACAGACTGGTCAGTGGCAGCTTACGAAGAGGTGACCATCGAGGATAACCCCACCAAGAAGTACTCAAACCTTGACTATGTGGGCATTGAAACGGTGAACGACCAGATTGACATTACAGGCATGACCCATTTCCATATGGATGTCTGGTCTGCCGATTTTACAACTTTCCGGGTAAAACTTGTTGATTTTGGCGCTGATGCTGCCTATGGTGGTGGTGATGACACCGAACATGAAGTTCCATTCACAGACTTAACCCAGGGTGAATGGGTGAGTTTGGACATTCCCCTGGATGATTTCGCTGACCTTGCAGGAAGGCAAAATATCGCGCAGCTTGTTTTATCAGGCTTGCCAACAGGCTCACTTACAGTTTATGTTGACAATGTGTTCTTTTATACTGCCAGTGGAACCAGCATCGACGAACATGATGCTGCCTCAAATCAGGTGAAAATATTTCCCAACCCTGTCAAATCAGGCGACCCCGTTACATTAAGCACCCAGATAAAACAAGTCGATGTATTTGACCTCAGCGGAAGGATGATCAGATCTTCGGACACTTCCGTTTTAAATACTGCCGGCATGAACCGGGGTGTGTATTTTGTGAGAATTCACACTTCGGATGGTGGCTTTCAAACCCAAAAGCTGGTTGTGAAATAAATTGATTTTATTCCTTTAAGGGCCGCCCGTAAAAAGGCGGCCCTTTTTTATAAATCGTAATCCTCTCAAATCTGTTAAACCCCTCTCTGAATAAATTCCATCACCACCCTGTTAAACATCCCCGGGTTATCCATATTGGCGCAGTGTCCTGCATTTTCAATCAGTTGAAATCTGCTGCCCGGCTCCCTGTCATGCCAATCCCTGCCTATTCGCTTTGCCAGGTCAATGTCCTGATCGCCACTCAGGATCAGCAGGGGGTAGTTTCTGATCACAGCATCCCGCTTCTTCACGATTTTGCCCAGGCCGGTCATGCAGGCAAATGACCTTCTGGTAAACAGGCCGGCCATCTCATATAACCTATCCTGTTCAGCGGGCTGCACCACAGAGACTGATGCTACATGCCGCCTGAATGAATTCATCGAGAACAGGGCCTTTACAATCCACCTGATACTTTCCGAGCGCTGTGCCTGTGTAATCTCCTTGTTGTTGGTATTGATGTCGTAACCTCCCAGCACCGTCAGCGACCGGATTTTCTCCGGATAGTGCAATGCATAATACTGGGCAATCAATGCGCCCAGCGACACGCCAACAAAATGCGCCTTGCTGGTGCCTTCTTCCTTCAGGATGGCATCAATATGATGGATTGCACCATCAATCTTCTCCCTGGTTTTCGATAACCCGTGCCCGGGCAGGTCAACCGTTACCAACCGATACTCCTTTGCAAAATGATCTGCCTGATGGTCAAAGCACCGGTGATCGGCAAAGGCCGGGTGAAGCATGACGATCAACTCCTTTTGCTTGTCGCCCCGGGCATAATAATAAATGGAATATCCATCCTGCTTTAATTCCTTTTGCCCTGATGAGCGCACTGGATCAACCATTACCTGAATATTTTTTAATTGATCAAATATAGTATTTACAATGACATAATCACTGACAGGGCTGACATTATACCTTAATGCTCAAGACAAAAAAATCCCTGCCAACTTTCCGGTGGCAGGGATAATAATGATTTTTAATCTTTCCTGGCAGGATCATTCATGATGGGGCTCTCTCTCGTATTCCACATCCCTATTGGGCATATACACCTGATCCACACCCGGGGTCACTTCATGAGCTGTTGGAGCGGCCGGTCCATTATCGAGGGTGAAGAATGTCCTGGTTACATATGTTTTAGCCATATTACTTTTCAGGATGAAGACTATCCTCTAAATCCACTAATCCGCTATTCCACTACTCTGAACACCGGCATATTGCGGTCCTTCCCATAGTCTTTGATGGGTTCCACATTTTTCAGCAATTCCATATCCTCCTCTGAGATCACGAAGTCCACTTCTGCATTGGCTTTCATGTGCCGGGGGTTGGTCGACTTGGGCAGGGGCAGCAGGCCCAGCTGCAGGGTATAACGAATGGATAGCTGTGGCACCGAAACACCATATTTCTCTGCCAGCTCTTTAACCTCCTGGTTTTTTAGTAACTCGCCGTGTGCAATGGGTGAATAGGCCTCAACCAGGATGTCATTGTCCTGCGAATATTGAATCAGCTCCATGGGAGTGTTGCTGATATGCACCAGGATCTGGTTCACCATGGGTTTTATTTGGCAGGCACCCAGAATGTTGTCGATATCTTCCTTCTTGAAGTTCGAAACGCCGATGGCGCGGAGCTTTCCGGCTTGTTGCGCTTCTTCAAGGGCTTTCCATGCCTCACGGTTTCCTTCGAAGTACCGATCCGCTCCACCGAATTTGGCCCATGGCTGGGGACTGTGAATAATCATCAGGTCAATGTATTCCAGGCCCAATGTTGTCAGCGACTGGTCAATGGATACCACAGCCTCTTTATACGACTTGATTTCTGCGGCCAGCTTGGTGGTAATAAACAGCTCTTCTCTATTTATGCCACTCCCTCTGATGCCCTCTCCAACGGCCCCTTCATTCTGGTAGGCCTGAGCGGTATCAATGTGCCGGTAACCAGCGTTTAATGCATCCCTAACCGCCTGAGCGGCCTCTTTTTCACTGATCAGCCATGTTCCAAAACCCAGTTTCGGAATCTCAACCCCGTTCGACAGGGTGTAGTTTTCTTTTAAAATCATCACCAGGTTGTTATTGATTATTAAATGGGTTTACTGTCGCCAAGCTACGGCTATGATGTTCAACAAAGATGAGGTGGTTTTGTTGATTGAGATGCTTTCTTTGCGGCTTGTTTTCCAGAACCCCAATGGTAGCCGGCCTAAAACCCAAAACCTGAAACCTGAAGCCTCACCCCTGAAACCTCACACCCCTCACGTGTGATTCATGTAACAATTGGCATTCCTTCTGTAACAAACACGGGAGGAATTGACATATCTTTGATGCTTCCAACTATCTATTTAAAACAATACACAACATGAAAATTCTTATTACCACCGCACTTTGCTTTTTTCTTTTTGCCGGGATTGCCAGCGCACAGCATTTCAACATTGGTGTGAAAGGAGGCCTCAATGGCTATACCATCACCAGCGACAACTCCCTTGATGACGATCTGAAGATCGGGTTGCACCTGGGACTGATCGGTCACACCCATCTTTCCAAACAAATTGCTTTGCAGCCTGAACTGGTCTATTCCATGCAGGGTTCAAAAAATACCAAGCTGAATTACCTGAATATTCCCCTGATGTTTCAATACATGTACGACAACGGTTTCAGGTTGCAGGCCGGCCCGCAGCTAGGTTTTTTATTAAGTGCGAAAAGCAAAATAAATAACGTGACAGCCGATGTAAAGGATAATTACGAAAACATTGACTTTGCCCTCGGCCTGGGGGTGAGTTATGTGAACCCGGCCACCAACTTCGGGGTGGACGCAAGATACAACCACGGACTGACCAACATCAGCAAAACCAATGCCTCCGACGTCTACAACCGTGGCTTTCAGCTGGGGGTGTTCTACCTGATCAATCACGAATAATCCCTGAGAAAAGAAGGGCATAGAAAAATGTCCTTCTTTCTTTTTTGGCATGGATTTGCTGGCTCTCTGATACAAAATGGTTGCCCGTTTCAACTGAACCTTTAAAACTTACGCATGAAAAAACCCTCAGCTCCTAAAAAAATCACCTGGATTATTGGTTTAATCTTAGGCGTCCTTGGAATTATCGGGCATTATGCCCAAATTGAATTCCTGACCGAACACAATTACTTTTTACTGCTGGCAGGGTTTATCGTGCTGGCTGCTGGTACCACTTTCAAAGGGGTGTAATATAGCATTGCCGTTTATGTGCTGCATGAAGTTCTGAGACATCGTGTCTGGCTTTTTGCATAGGCAATCGTTTCAAAAAGGATTGAAAATGAACCTGAAGAAGCTTTTTCTTCAGTTTCATTTTGTTTTTAATGATTGCCCCGGCCTGAAGGACACTGTAAGCAGACCTGAGGTTGAACCAATGTTGAACCAATGTTGAACCAATGTTCAACCATTGTTGAACCAATAGGTTATGGTTTAACTATGTTTTAACTACGGTCTAACTACGGTCCAACCCAAGGGTTGGCCAAAAGGAATTTCTGCTACTTGCAGAGATTGTTGAAATGTTTTATTTTTGACCTCTGGCCAGTTAAGGGGCCGACCTTCTGGCAAAAACAAAAGGGTTAACAGATTAGAGTAGAAAAGTTGAGTGCAAACTTTTAATTATTTTTATCTTGCCAGCCATGATGCACCTTGAATTTAACTTAGAGAAGATTGCCCGTACAGGCAGGCAAAAAGAGGAAGAAAACTTTGACTTCAGGAGTTTCCTCAAAGGACAGGATAGTGACGAGGTTGACCAGGTTGTTCATCGCCTGCACCACGAGATTGCCTCGCAGATTGATTGCCGGCAATGCGGCAATTGCTGCAAATGGTTAAGACCCTGCGTCACCAGACAGGAAATCGAAACATTATCAGGGATCGATCATATTTCTTCTAACGACTTTGTTGCACAATTTATTGAAGAGGATGATGAGGGGATTATATTCCTGAAAGATATGCCATGCAAATACCTTAAGGGTACCGTTTGTTCAATCTATGTTCACCGGCCTGAAGATTGTAAATCATATCCCCATACCCACAAACCGGGATTCACTTCCCGGACCCTTTCAGTGATCGACAATTACGAAATATGTCCCATTGTCTTTAACCTTTTTGAGCGGCTGAAAGAGGAGTTGAATTACAAATACCGGAATTGGTAGTGGGGTTGAGCGAAAAAAGTTGAGAGGGTGAGGGGTTGAGAGAGTAGACTGGGAGACTTGGAGACTTGGAGAGGGGGAGACTTGGAGAGGGGGAGAGGCCAGTAGCCTGTCGGTGCCTGAAATAGGTTGACCTTTTAAAGGTTAACAAAAATGAAAGAAACCCAAAACTTCAATCACTCCATCCAGGAGCGTCAAAAAAGGACCTTCAGCGAAGGGATCAAGCAGAAACTGGTATCAGATCTGGAGAAGAATCTGGTGAATGTTGCTGATATTTGCAAGACTTATAATGTAAGCCGCACCTCGGTTTACCGTTGGATTTACAAATATTCAAATATGGCAAAAAAAGGTACCAGGCAGATCGTTGAGGCAAAAAGTGATACCCGCAAGATCATGCTGTTAGAAGAGCGGATTAAAGAACTGGAACGCACTGTAGGGCGCAAGCAGATGATGATTGACTTTAAGGACAAGATGATTGAGATTGCCGAGAAGGATTACAACGTGGACATTAAAAAAAAAGTAGGTTCCAGGCTCTTGAATGGTTCAGAGTCAACAGATCCAGGCACGGATATAAGATGAAGGATTTTTATATTGAACTTAATGTCAGCAAACAGTCAGTTCACCAAATGCGGCAAAGAAAAACTAACAGTTTGGAAGAGAATGAGATGATCCTGCCTCTTGTAAGAAAGATACGGGAAGATCATCCATGTATGTCGGCGCGTGAGATCTATTTCAAGATCCGGCCCAGTCACATGGGACGTGATAAGTTCGAGCAATTCTGTTTTGATAATGGCTTCAGGGTAGTTAGTAAACCAGCTTTCCGTAAGCCTGAAACCAAAGAAGTAATACATTTTCCCAACCTAATAAAAGAGATTAAGGTTACAGGTGTAAACCAGGTTTTCGTGAGTGACATAACCTACTATGAACTGGGCCGAAGATTTTACTACCTTACTTTTGTGATGGATCTTTTTAACAGGGAAGTTGTTGGTTATTCGGTGA
>JAWOCF010000283.1:0-23256 GCA_046483935.1 Bacteroidales bacterium
AAGCCCGTATTTCTTTTATAATAGTTGTAATCTAAAGTAAGATTCTTTAACCCAAACTTCCAGATATGATGTTTTGAAAAAATATCATTGTACTTAATACCGAAGCCAAATTGATTGGCATCGAATTTTGATAAATCATAATCTGATGTATAGTATTCATCCGTTGAGAGTAACTCCTCAAAAGGGGCAAAATAATCTGCTGCAGTTTGGTTGTAGAATCTATAACTGGGAAAAATAGTGAAGTTTTGACCTAATTTTATGGCCAATTCGGCATCGAAGGTGTGAGATTGAATGCCCCAGTCATCAAAATAATAGCGATAGTAGCTTCTGAAAACCAAAAACTCATTAAGATATTGATTGAATCTTACCCCAACGGGTATTTTTAACCGGCTGGATGGTAACCGCTCAATGTCGTCGGCCAGTTGAAAAACATCTTTGTTTTCCGGATTGTTGTAAAAAGGGATACTTGTCGCATTTCCGATATAAAAATTGTTTTGATCAGCAAAATAAACACGCTGCATGGGGTTTGACAGCCATCCCATTTGATAGGTGATGTCTGAAATAATGGCCATTTGTGTCGTTCTGCTTAATATTTGAGAAAAACCCAATGACACCACATAGGTGTTCCGGCCTTTGTCCTTAACAAGGGTTGTATTGATTGGTTTCCAGGCGCCAGGTCCAAACTTGTTTATAATATTTCCATTCTGGTCCAGAATGTCTACTCCCTGAAAAAAATCTGCATTCAAATCTCCATCTTCATGAACATAAGTTTCTATTTCGGTAGGATATTGTGGTCTCCAACTATCAAGATACACATATGCATTTAAACTCAATTCTGTATTTTTCTGGTTGAATAACCTGACAAAACCCATTCCACCACTAACAGATGTGTAGTCATATTCATTGGCAAAGCTTAAAGTGGCTGAATAAATGGAATTTCTGTCGTTTGAAGAATGGGAATATCCAATATTTGAGCTGATCCAGACATCTTCTCTGGAGGCACCTGATGAGGCCGCCCAGGGTGTTCCTGTTACAGGCCCGTTTGAAGCACCCGTAAAGGGGTTTAAATTGCTGGAAGAGGCTGATGTATAAGCAGATATTGTTGCGTTTATGGTTAAAACATCATCAACATTAAGAGGTATCGATACATTAATGTCCGAAGCAAAATCATCCAGCTTTTCTGAACCAATACCCCCTGTAACCGATGCATTTTGGCCATCTTGTGTGTAATAGCTTGTAAGGATATTTACTTCAGTGGATTCGAGCACTCTTTTTTTGAACACTGTTGTGGAATCACTGGCCGTTTGCGCCAGTGTCCAAAAAGGAGATAATAAAAGGGATAGAATGACTATATTTTTCATACAAGGATTATTAATTGCAGCCACAACCACCGCCAGATTTGCCTCCATTGGCTCCCGATGCGCCTTCACGATATACCTGAAAGGTTGTTGCAAATTTGATTGATTTTCGCCCCATCAATTCCATGTCCGGATCATTGATTTTTACCTTTTCGTATTCTTTCACTACGGTGCAGGAGGATGCACTTAGCAGAAGGACAACTGCAATTAATAATTTATTTTTCATTGATTTTAATATGTTTCGATTGATGAATGCCTCCCTGGTCATCTATAATGATGCACTCTACATTGGGCAACTGATTGATACGATCGATACCTATGTCTTTACCCATTACAATGATAGCGGTAGCCAATCCATCTGCTAATTCCGCACTGGGAGCAAAAACGGTCACACTAATGATCCCTTTGGCCGGGTATCCTGTTTTTGGGTTGATGATGTGTGAATATCGAATCCCGTTAAACGTCACAAATTTTTCATAATCTCCGCTGGTTACCACCGCACCCTGCTTCAGGGGGAGGGTTGCAAAGGCTTTGTCTTTATTCATTGGATTGGTAATGGCCACCGTAAAATCTTCACCATCAGGGTGTTTTCCCCACGTGTTCATATCGCCCGAGGCATTGATAATCCCAGCCTTTACGCCTTTTGAAATAAGTAGTAGTTTGGCTTTATCGGCCGAGTACCCTTTGCCAATGGCTCCAAAGCCAATTTTCATTCCCTGATGTTTGAGAAAAATCGTTTGATTTTCCTGATTCAGTATTATATTACTGTAACCTACTCTTTCTACTGATTTTTTGATGGCTTCAGTGGAGGGTATTTGTGTCATACTCCCATCAAACTTCCAGATTTTGTCCATCGAGGCATAAGTGATATCAAAGGCTCCATCGGTGATCATGGATATGGCGATGGCGCGCTCAATTAAATGATACAATTCACTATCCACTTTTACGGGTTTAATGCCCGCATTGCGGTTTATGGCAGAAGTTTGAGAATGTGGCGACCAGGAAGAAATTAAATTTTCGATACGTGTAATTTCTGCGATGGCAGTTTCAATGCTGGCGTTTCCTTCCTCCTCATCATCAGCCACCACACTGATATCAAAACGGCTACCCATAAGGAATGCAGTCTGATGGAAAATTTGCTGAGCATGAACCAAATGACTGGTGATGAGCAGAGTAAATATTAAAAAGCTTCTGAGCATTTTTCTATGGATTAAAGCTTTCCAGGATTTTTATGTACTCCTCAGGGCTTACGTTTTTGTAACCTGTGTATCCCAAAACGTTGGCATTTTTATCCATTATCACAACAAAAGGAAAGTAGCCTCTGATGTTGTATTTTTCAGCCAATTGAGCGTTTTTTTCCTCCTGTTCTCCGGATAATCTATTGGCCTTTTTTTTGGGAAAATCTGCTCTTACCAACACAAAATGGTCTCTGGCATAAGTCTGAAATTGTTCGGATTTCCAGATTTCTCTTTCAAGCTTTATGCAGGGTGCACACCAGTCGGAGCCGGAAAACACCAGAATAATGTTGCGGTTTTTTTCCTGCGCCATTTTCCTGGCTTCAGTAAAATCAGTTTCCCACGCCTGATTATTTGCTGTCGATAGTTGAATTGTCGTGAATATTATGACAAATAAGAAATTAATTTTTATCATCATTTATATATTTATATACATTTAATAACGATTATTTTCCCCAAATAGTATTTGTGTCAACTTGCTGTCCTGTAAGCCATTTCATTACAACCCGGCTTCATTGGTTTACGGATTATCTCCTCAGAAAAGCTGTTTCGCTTAAAGATTCAAATGTAAATAAAACTTTTAATTAAATTCTTGCAGCACATCCTCCCTTTCATCCGTATAGGGGTTAAAGACTTTAAACCTGTCGTACCATGAAAAAAGCATCAACCCTCCGTTTATTATTGATTTTGCTGATCACCGCGTCTCTTGGGGGCTGCACGAGCAACAACGAGTTTTCGTACCTGGCCAATGTGCCAGAGTATATGGGTTTTGCCGAATTCAGGGCTTCCTTCAAGTCCTCGCCGGCACGAAGCATTGAGCAGGCCGGCAAGATCTATCTGAAAGACCAGTACCTTTTTATCAATGAGCTGAACGAGGGCATCCACGTGCTCGACAATACAGATCCGGCCAACCCCATGAAGGTGGTGTTCTACGAGATTCCCGGCAATGTGGATATTGCCATTCGCGGCAACATCCTGTTTGCCGACAGCTATGTTGACCTGGTGGCCATCGACATCACCGACATCAGGAACCCCGTGGAAGTGGGGCGCCTGGAGATGGCCTTCCCGCAGGTGACAGCCTTTCCCGAAGATCCGGAGTATCCCCTGGGTCTGGTAGATTATACCAAAGGAGTGATCGTGGGCTGGAAAATTGAGCAGGTGAGCCACACTGAATCCTATTGGAATGGCTGGGGATGGTTTGGCGGAAGGGTATCGATGGACATGGCCAATGGCGGCCCTGAAGCAGGGGTGCAAACGGGCGTGGGAGGCAGCATGGCACGCTTCATCCTCAATGACCAGTTCCTGTATGCCATTACCGATCCTTATGTGCTGAAGACCCTGGATGTGTCGGACGAATCACAGATGGTGGCCATCGACAGCATCCAGCCCTGGCGCGAGATGGAGACCCTGTTCCGCCTGGACGACCACCTGTTTATTGGAACCACCACGGGCATGATGATCTATGATGTGAAAGATGCTGCCCACCCCCTGTTTGTTTCCAACCTCGACCACGTGAATGCATGCGACCCGGTGGTGGTGGAAAACGACATTGCCTATGTGACGCTGCGCTCGGGCAACGCCTGCAATGGCTTCTCCAACCAGCTGGATGTGATTGACGTGGCCGATCTGCAGAACCCGAAGCTGCTGAAGTCGTACCCCATGTTCAACCCCTTTGGGCTGGGCATCGACAATGGAACCCTGTTTATCTGCGACGGGGCCGACGGGTTGAAGATTTATGACGTTACCAACCCCCTGGCCATCCAGTCAAACCTGATTGCCCACTTCCCGGCCATCGACACCTACGACGTAATCCCTTACAACAAGGTGCTGCTGATGGTGGGCCAGGACGGCCTGTTTCAGTACGACTATTCCGACCTGCAGGATATCAGGCTGCTGAGTCACATCGAGGTGTCCAGGCCCTGAGGGAGATAATGGTTAATTGGTTACATTTGGTGAAGGAACAGGAGAGGGGGAGACTTGGAGACTTGGAGACTCGGTGAGGGGGAGAAAGAGATTAGCAGATTTGCAGATTAGCAGATTTGCAGATTAGCAGATTAGCAGATTAGCAGATTAGCAGATTTGCAGATTAGCAGATTAGCAGATTTGCAGATTAGCAGATTGCCCTTTTGTCCCTAATGTCCCTATAGTCCCTGAAAGAAAACAAAAAAAAGTAACCAGCGCGCACGGCAATATTGAAACAACAGGAGCAGGAATTTATCGCAGGTTGCCGCAAGGGCAGCAGGGGGGCGCAGGAAGGGCTCTACAGGCACTATTATGCCTTCGGAATGTCAGTGTGTCTGCGTTATGCTGCGTGCCGCGAGGACGCCCTGGAGGTGCTCAATGACAGTTTTATGAAGGTGTTTGACAACATAAGGCAATACGACAGCACCCGGCCTTTCAGGAGCTGGTTCAGGCGCATCCTGGTGAACACCGCCCTGGATCATTACAGGGCGCAGCGCAATCACCGCCTGCAGGTGTCTCTGGAGGTAGACACCATGGATGTGGATATGGAGCCTGATTACTACCAGAAGCTTTCGGCCGGCGAGATCCTTGAGCTGTTGGTCAGGCTGCCCGAAACGTACCGTATCACCTTCAACCTGTATGAGGTGGAAGGATACTCACACGATGAGATTGCCGGCATGCTCGACATCTCGCCCGGCACCTCCCGCTCGAACCTGCACCGGGCAAAGAAGATGCTACAGCGCTTGTATATAGAAAGAGAAAACGACAACCAATGTTATGAAGCGGTTTGACGATCATTTTGCAGACAATGTGCGTGAGGTCTTTGATCACTACCACGAAGAGGTAGATTCTGAGGCTTTTGCCGCGATGCAACAGCAGCTGCAGCAGAGGAAGCGGAGGCGGGTCATCGTGCTTTTTCCCGGAAGGGTCTGGGCAGGGATTGCTGCATCTGTCATGCTGGTGGCGACCGGCTGGCTGGTCTGGCAGAACATGCCCCTGGCAGAGCAGAGGATAGAGCCACAGGTTGTTCAGGCTGAACCCGTGGCACCTGTTCCGGAAAAACAAAAGGCCGGACAGGGGGTTTTAGCTGAAAAGGAATTGCCCGCGCCGGTACAACAGCCCGAAAAGAAGCTGGTGGCTGTTGCTAATGGCCCTGCTGCCCGGGAAAACTCTGTGCAGATAGACCCAGTGCAGGAACATCCTGTTGGGCAACTGGCTGAAAAAGGTGAAGATAAAAATTGGCAGGGAACAGAAATACCCTCAGCCCTTCCGCAAGATTCCCCTGCGGAGGTGGTGCTGCCTGTCCTGAGGTCACAAGGCAGCTCGCCTGCTGCGGCCTTTATGGCGGCTAAAGAGGATCCTATGGAAGGCTATGAATCAGGGGAAAAGAGTGGCCATTCCTGGAGTGTGGCTGCCGGATCAATGCTGGCCTTTGCCCGCCAGGGCATCTCCGACGGGCTGGGCATGGCCGCTGGCGTAGTGTCAGAATGGAAGGTAGCCCCCGGGGTCACCCTCACGGCAGGAGGCCTGCTGACCTATCACCAGTTTGAGCTGGTGAGCCTTAGAAGCAGGGGTGATTTTTATGATTACGCGCCTGGACCTGAGTTGTCGGGCGATATGATGGTGCCTCGCTCCAGCAGTTACGAGCTGCTGGCGCTCGACATCCCCCTGAATGCACAGTTTGATGTTGCCGAAAACGACAAGCGACGCTTTTACCTGTCTGCAGGGCTTTCGTCGATCTTGTTTCTGCAAGAACATTTCAGAGACAACCAAACCTTATTTTCCTCTAACCTGGTGCAGGATCCTGCCACCGGCGAAATGGTCAACAGGGTCACCTCCCAGGTGGTGCTGATCGACGAGAAAACCGGTGCCTTCAGCCGTTTTGACGCCGCACGTCTTTTTAATGTGTCGTTTGGATATGTCATTAAAGGCACCCGCGGCTCCACCATCATCGAACCTTTTCTGAAGGTGCCCCTAAGTAGCATCACTAGCCGCGAGCTGAACCTGGGCATGGGTGGCATCACTCTGAGGTATAACTTTCAGAAAAAATAATTGCTGCTCAGGCTTTGCACTTTTTGCTGATAGTATTCCCTGTTGACCGATTTTGCCAGTGCATTGCTGATAAGGACCAGTTGCCCTCCTGGTTTTCTATTAGGGTTTAACAAATGTTTTATTAGATTCGGAACAGGGGGTTTAGAAGTCTTCCATTTCCATATTGGTATTGACTTCTATATTTTTCACCTGGCTTTTATTTTCATACTTATCTTCTTCAATCATTTTCCGGTAATTTTTAATCTTGTCTCCTGCCATTTTTTCTACCATTTCTCTTTGGGATTTAGGCATTTCTTCCATTTTTTCTTCAAAATCTCTTAATCCTTGTTCTGCTTTTTTACGTTCTTCATCAGTAAGAGTTAAGCCTTTTATTACAGTAGTAGTTTCATAAGGGATCAGCATTCCCTCGACATTTCTAAAGTCGCTGTTTTTTATTATAGGAGAAATCTCACGCACTTCTTCACCTTTTATTTGAGATTTCATAGTATATTCCATTTTTCTGATAACCAGCTCATCAGAGTCAATATATAAAAAAATGTTTTCAATAGTATTCTCTGTGTCCCTGTCTGGATTAAAGCCCTCTATTTCCATTTGATCAAGGTAAACCACATGAACTTTATTGCCATCAACTTCATCTGTTCCCTTGTAGGTTGCTTTTTCTTTTGCCTGGGAGGAAAATTGCGAATAAAGGTCTTTATTTGCCGCTGATGCTGATTCCATATCTTCCCTGTACTCTCCCTTGGTTTTGGTTTTAAAGTAAGGCCTGCCATCTTCAGTATATGCCTTTTTGTAAAAGATGGTATGATTCCCTTTTTCCATGATATAATCGTTTATACCTTCAATAGAGTTTTCATACCTCTCCTGCATGGATTCAAGGATTTCTACAGCTTTTTGATCCTGGCTGTTTGCTGTATTTGAAAGTAACGTGATTGTGATAAATAATACGGTTAAACGTTGCATAATAATTAATTTTTAAATTCTGGTTTCACAATAATGATTTTGAAAAGAAGATAGTCAACTTTAAACAAGTCCCAAAAGTGATCTTAGGAGTTTTATTCGTAAACGATCTTTACTAATTCAACCCTTCTGTTCTGCGCTCTGCCATCTTCATCGTCATTACTGGCGATTGGCGCCCATGGGCCTACCCCGCGGGGTTTTAATCTATCTGCCGAAATGTTCTGTTCTGATGTCAAAAGCGCTACCACTGCTTCTGCGCGGCGCTTTGATAAGTCCATATTGTGCTTTTCACTTCCGGTTGCATCGGTGTGGCCTACAACCCCAAGGTTCAGTTCCGGGTTCTGCTTCAACAGATTGGCGATTTCTGTCAGCGTAGATTCTGAATTTTTCCTGATAGTAGCTTTGTCAGTATCGAAATGGATACCATAGATGCGAACACTTCCTTTTTTATCAATGTCTTCTGCCATAGCCTCCGCATTTAATTCAACTTTTACTTTGCCTGTAGTCATGGGTTTTTCTTCAAGGATCTGAAGAAGAGTTACAGGTTGATTATCCTCATCAGCCCACTCACTAAGCAGGGTATGGGCAGAAACGTACATGTTCCCGTCATCTTGCGGTAGTCTGGCTAAAAAATAGCTCTTATCTTTTCCAATAAAAACATTTTTGCTGTGATCTCCACTATAATGATCTCCAAGCATACCTTCGAAAATCGAGTATGGAATCTCATTTTTGTCGCTGAAGCATTCATACACAATTTCGAAACCGGCTTCCTTTAGCGCCATCTGATAGTTTCGCTGTACCTGTAATACTGATAAACCTTCAGTGGGTAAGAAATACAAAATTTGTGTGACTTCCCCTTCCGGTACAATTTCCTGGAGCTCGCCATTTTCTTCTCCCGTGTAAAAAGTCAGCCGGTCGTAATCATAATGTTCATAACCGCGAATGTAAGCCCCCTGGTACCGGGAAATCATCGGGTGGTCTTCGCTGCCTTCAATATCTTGCTGAGCATAGCCCGGAGAGATTCCTAGCAAAACAAAAAGCACTAAGGTTGAACTGAAAATCATTTTTTTAAACATAAAAAACTCCTTTTTTGATATTTGACAAAATATATTTAGTATTCGTTCTTTATCAAAACAGATCAAAGCATTTTAGACTGATTGTTTTAGCTAGTCTGTGAAAATGCCTGATTAGATTATATTTTTATCATGTTTATGATAAAATGTAATTTTAAAGGTACGTTAAATTTAGCAGATTAGCAAAGAGGTAGCTTAATCTTTTGGTCTATATGCCCGGGATCCGGGTTCTCTGGTGAGGTGATGGTGGCCGGCAGCTGCTGCTATGTGTTGTTGCCACCGGTGTACCAAGCTCAGCGACCTGGTGCTCCCAAAAACCCCCGCACCTCGCACCTAAAACCTAAAACCTAAAACCTAAGACCTGAAACATCTTTATTCGTATATTTACAACAAAAATTGCATATTTATGAGACGCTTTATCACGGTTAGTTATCTGATGCTGACAGCTTTGCTGTTGTTTCCCTTTGGTATTGATGCCCAGGAGGCGCCCCAACGGGTGGAACCCCCATTCTGGTGGACCGATATGGTGCATCCTGAACTGCAGATTATGGCTTATGGTGACCACATCGGGCAAACCCGTGTGGAGATCGATCATCCCGGGGTGGTGCTTCAGGAGGTGGTTGCTGTGGAAAGCCCCAACTACCTGTTTCTTTACCTGGATGTGCGGGAGGCTGACCCGGGCAGCTTTATGATCAATTTCTACGATGGCAACCGCCTGGAATATTCCTACGAATATGAACTTCGTGCCAGGGAGCAGGGCTCGGCGATGCGCACAGGGTTTAACACCTCGGATGCCATCTACCTGCTGATGCCCGACCGGTTTGCCAATGCCGTTGCTGACAATGACCAGCTGCCCGGAATGCTCGATGAGGCCAATCCTGAGAATCCCAATGCCCGTCATGGTGGCGACATCCAAGGCATCATTGAAAACATTGACTATATTGCCGACATGGGATTTACGGCCATCTGGGTGAACCCCTTGCTTGAAAATGACCAGCCCAGGTATTCCTATCATGGATATGCCATCACCGACTTCTATAATATTGATCCCCGCTTTGGCAGCAACGACGACTACCGCCGCCTGGTGCAGGTGGCCGGGGAGAGGGATGTCAAGATCATCAAAGACATGATCTTCAATCATATGGGCCATCATCACTGGTGGATGGAAGATCTTCCTTCGCCCGACTGGATCCACCAGTGGGATGAATTCACCCGCACCACTTACCGCATGACTACCATCATGGATCCATATGCTGCCCGTGATGATTACCGGCAGATGATGGATGGCTGGTTTGATACCAACATGCCCGACCTGAATCAGGGCAACCGCCTGCTGGCTACTTATCTGATGCAGAATAGTGTCTGGTGGATTGAGTTTTCGGGCCTGCAGGGCTTCCGCGTGGACACCCAGCCCTATGCCGACAGGTTCTTTATGTCGCAATGGGGAAAATATGTCATGACCGAATACCCTTATTTTAATATCGTGGGCGAATCATGGACAGGAGTGCCTGCCATGATCAGCTACTTTCAGGGCGGCAAAAACAATCACGATGGCTATGACTCCAACATCCCGGCGGTGTTCGACTTTTCGCTCTACGATGCCATCGGGCTGGCCTTTGAGGAAGAACAGGGATGGGATACCGGGATGATGCGCCTGTACAACTCCCTGGCACAAGACTACCTGTATGCCAATCCTTACAACCTGGTAATCTTTGGGGCCAACCATGATACCGACCGTTTCCTGACCCGTGTGGGCGGTGATGTTGACAAGCTGAAGATGGCACTGGCCCTGATCTTTACCACCCGCGGCATCCCCTCCGTGTATACCGGCACCGAGCTGTTGTTCGAGGCTTTTGAGCATGATGGCCATGGGGTGATGCGCAGAGGCTTTCCGGGGGGATGGCCCGGCGATCCGATCAATGCCTTTACTACCGAAGGACGCACCCCTGAGCAGAATGAGATGGTAGATTATATCACACAGCTGCTCACCTGGCGGCAGCAAAAACAGGTGCTGCACAATGGCTGGCTGGTTCATTTTGTTCCTGATGACAACATTTATGTGTACTTCAGGGTGAATGAGGATGAAACCGTGATGGTGATTCTGAACAACAATGAGCAGGAAAAAACCCTGGATATGAGCCGCTTCTCCGACCGGATAGCGGGCTACACCAGGGCTAACGATGTGATGACACAACAGGTGCGCGAAGGGTTTGAGCAATGGAGCATTCCTGCCAATGCTGCCATGATCATGGAGCTGGAATAAATGCTTCGTGCTCAGGGACTCTGAGGATTATCAACCTGCTCAGGCATAACAGTTTCCTCTTTCAGTGGCGTTAGTTTACGGTAAGTCAGAAACCAGCTGTAACTGAAGTAGGGGGAGTCCTCCTGTTGCATGTTTTCCTGGATCAATGGAGTCACAAAATTGATGATTACAGGATCGCCCGGCAGCCAGTTGGCCGGGGTAGATACATTGTAATTATCATCTGTTTGTTGCAAAGCCTTCAGGGTTCTGATGATCTCCCCGGTATGTCTTCCTACCTCAACAGGGTAAAAAACGATGGCACGCACTTTATTGTCGCGGTCAATAAAGAATACCCCACGGATGTTTTGTCCCCGCTTTGCCTCTGAATGGACCATGCCATATCGCTCCACGATGGAGTAGTCATGATCTTCAATCAGGGGAAATTTAATTTTCACGGGATCCCTGTCCTTATAAGGAATCTCTTCCAGGGCTGCTTTCCAGTCATAATGAGTCTGCAGCGGGTCGGAAGAAACCACCAGCAGGCGGGCATTCAGGGCATCAAACTCTCTTTGCGAATAGGCCATCTCAAGGATCTCCGAAGAGCACACCGGGGTGAAATCCCGGGGGTGAGCGAACAATATTTTCCAGGTTCTTCCGAAATCACCTGGAAAGTTGATGGGTCCATTGGTGGATGCAGCCGTAAAAGAGGGCGCATCCGAACCGATTAACGGAATGTTGACTTTTTCCTGTGTCCATCCTGAAACGGAGGCAAGAAAAAGTGTCAGAAAAAGCATTAGTGTTTTCATAACGATCTCTTTTAGAATTAAGATACAAACTTACCTAAATGCATGGTCTGCGGGTAGGATATTTCAGTCAAAGAGTGGTAATTTTTCTACGCCATGCTTCTTTCTGTTTGTTGGCGGGGAATTTGGGGGTTGGTTCAGGGGGTTTTCAGGCCTGTTTCCTGCTACTTATTCTGCCTGATTTGCGAAGGGACTGCTCCGAAATAGGACTTAAAGATCCTGGAGAAATAACTTGGATCATTATAGCCCACCCTATAAGCGATATCGGCGATGTTGCCTGCATCCTGATGCAGCAATTCTTTGGCACGCTGCATGCGCACCGAACGGATAAAATGATTGGCAGTCTGATTGACCACGGCTTTCAGCTTGCGATGAAGCTGCGACTGGCTCATGTTGGCCTCCCGGGCCAGGTCGTCGATACTGAACTGCTCGTTGGTGAGGTTTTTTTCAACAATCTGCATCAAATTTTCCATAAAAGCCTTATCGCGTGGAGTAACCGATATCTCTGCCGGCCTGATGATGGTGTTGCTGCTGAACTTCTCGCGCATTTTGCGGCGGTTTTCAATCAGGTTCCTTACCCTGAGCTTCAACTCGTTCGGATTAAAAGGTTTGGTAAGATAATCATCCGAGCCGGTTTGCAGGCCCGACAGGCGCTCTTTGTCACCTGCCAGGGCCGTGAGCAGGATTACCGGGATGTGGCTGGTTCTTTCATCGTTTTTCACCGTCTTGCACAATTCAATGCCATTGATTTCTGGCATCATGATGTCGCTGATGATCAGGTCGGGGATGAGGGTTTGCGCCAGCCTGATGCCTTCCTGGCCATTGGAGGCCAGAATGGCCTGATAATTTGCCGAAAGGCTTTCCACAATATAGTGTCCCACCTCTTTATGATCCTCTATCACCAGAATCACCGGCTCTTTGGGATGATGCGTTTTATCAGCAGGCGCTGAAAAAGAATCTTTTTGCGGCAGGATGGGTGCATTGACACTGACAGCCTGTTGTCCCGGAGGAGGTGTGTAGATTTGCCGGGGGTCATAATGTGCCCGGTGCGGGCATAGCCTGAGGGTTATTTCGGTGCCCTGATTCACCTGACTCTTTGCAGTAACTTTAATGCGATGAACTCTTGCCAGCTCCCTGGCATAAGCCAGCCCGATGCCTGCCCCCTGATGCCTTTTTTCGGAAGAGGCATCTGCCTGGTAAAAACGGTCAAAGATGTAAGGAAGTTTGTCTTCTGGGATGCCGATGCCGGTATCCACAATGCCAATCTCAATATCTTTTTCCCCCGTATCATCATTGACGATTACACCCACACGCAGGGTTATTCTTCCTTTTTGGGGAGTGAATTTGAAAGCATTGATCAGAATGTTGTTTATGATCTTTTCTATCACGTCGGGATCATAGTAACAATTGTCAATCAGGGAACGATCCTCCCGGGAAAACGCTTCAGAAAGTGTCAGGGTAATATTTTGCTGTTCGGCCAGGGAATCAAACCTTATGACAATTTTCTTCAGGAAGGGAAGAAAGGAGCCTGTTCTTACCTGCAGGGGGTAATCGCCAAGGTCAAGCCGGGAAAGGTCAAGCAGCTGATCGATCAGCCGCAGCAGGCGGTTGGTGTTGTTGAGCATGATCACCAGGTGTTTTCTTTTATGGAGGTCAGGATGATCATCAATCATCTGGATCAGAGGCCCCCGGATCAGGGTAATGGGTGTGCGCAGTTCATGCGATATGTTAGCCAGAAACTGAGACTTTAGGTCGTCTATTTTTTTTAACTGGGCCGCTTGCAGTCGGGAGATCTTTATCTGGTTGCGCATGTCAATCCGTGACAACTCATACCTGCGAATCAGGATGATCAGGATGAAAGCCAGGATCCCAACGATGATATAAAACCGTGGCTGCTGCCACCAGGGCAGTGTGCCCGGGATGGATGCAATGGCCCGCTCTGCAATAGAAGGTTGGTGGAAGGTGTCTGGCATTGCCTGCAGGACAACAGGCAGTAATAAGAGGCAAAATATCAGAAACCCCATGAAAGGTCCTGAAATATAAAATGGTCTTACGCCCCCCTGATAAGCAGGATGATTGGTTCTATCCATCTGTGGCTGAACTACCTGTTAACACTGGATTTTCGTGGGAGGCACGAGCAGAAGCATGTGAGCCGCTTCTGATTTAAATGTAGTAATTTTTCAGATGGAATCGTTATAAAAAATGTTATTTTTCCTTCAAGGCTTATTACGGACTTTTTATAAACGTCTTGCTGATCACCCCTTGCCGGCTGATGATCTGCAGCAGATATACCCCATTGGGTAAATGGCTGATATCCAGTTCATGGTGCCAGTGGGGTGCCGTCTGATGGTGCTGATGTTCCATCAGGATGTTCCCCTGGATATTGATGATTCTCCATGATAAAGTGCCTGCTTCCAGGTTGTTGGCCTGCACCTGGATTTTTGTAGCAGCAGGGTTGGGAAAAATCGTCAGCTGTTGCCCTGAGCTGTTTTCTTCGGATATACCACTGGGAAACTCACCCAACTGAATGTTGTCAAGGCGGATCTCCGCACGTTGCCCCGATACTGTATCCAGTTGCTCGCCGGTATAGTAATATCTCCACAACAATTGAATATAAGGTTGTCCCTGGGCCTCCTGGGGCAGTGGAATGTCCTGGAAGGAGGTGGTGTGGCCGGCCATTGCGTTGCGTGGGTATTCAACGATGTTGCCTGAATCGTCCGTTACATCCTTAAAAGCCCCTTCTGTCCCCACACGGTATTGCAAACGCAGATTGTAAACACGGCTGTTGGGTGCTATGGTACCGGCCAGGAAGCTGATATCAGCACTGGCTTGTTGCTGGGTATTGACAGCCAGCAGCACACCCCCCAGATCACGGTCTCTCCCGGTATTGATCAGGGAGATGCCGTTGTCGTTCAACCCATTGATCCGCGAGCGCCCTGTGTTGTTGTAAGGATACCCGATGGTACCCTGGTCGTCGGCATGATAATCGGAATGATCAATATAATAAGGAAAGCTCAGGGGTTGACTCAGGCCCGGATCATCGGTATCAGACTGCAGGAAGATCATGTGTGGGGGGTAGGAGCGCTCAGGGGCTTCAGCATCCCAACGGGCAAAGACGTATGCTGGCTGATCGAAAGCAAAAGCCTCCGGATAAACCAGTGCCCGGAATTCAGTAGTCACCGGGGCGTTTGTTCCATCACTGGCAGAAAGCCTGACGAGGGCATCCCCTGATTTTAATGGCGTGAGGGTAAGCAGGTTGTCTTGAACCGAAACTGCCACTTCATCAGGGCGGGTGCTCACAGCCGAAAAGGTCATTGGGTTATCATCGGTAAATACCCCGGAGGCATCCACAACAAGGGCCCCGCCATTTTCAGTCAACACCTGCAGGGGGATTGTTTCGGCCACCAATGGAGGAATGTTGGTTCCATCCACCGGGGTACCTGTTAGCTGTATGTTGTCAAAACGGTTGTTGCCAGTGACTTCATCGGTATTGGTACCCAGGAATTCCAGGCGCAGGGCCAGTTCCGGATTGTTGTTTGCCCCGGGAAGGGCTGACAGATCGAAGGTTACCAGCCCATAATCTTCGTTGACGGATATGATCTCGCCATATTGGTTCCAGGAAGCCTGATTCTGCTCACGGTAGTACAGGGCCTGTTGCTGTGCCCCGTTGGGGGTACGCTTCACAGCATAACTCAGCTGTAGGTTCTCATACCCCGTAGAGGGCACCAGAAGCTCCAGGTGGCGCGTATTGGAAGGGTTTCTTACCCTGAGGGCATTGCCGGGCTGCTGCTCTGGCTGAAGGTTAAAAGTGCTTCCGTCATCCACCATGTCCAGATACCCTGCTCCGGTGCCCGGATAGGTGATGGTGGCATTTCCTGAAAACGAATAATCGGCTGCCACGGAGGTAAATACTTCATCGGGCAGGTTGTTGAAATGCCAGTGATGCAGCACGATGTCCTGGTAAGGGGCAACAGGGGCTGGTTCAAAAACAGCTTGCAGGTGTACCTCCTGCGAGCTGGTGATGATCAGTGGATTGTCGGTCAGTTCTTCCCCGGTGGTAGTAATCCATTTGGTGAAAACAAAACCCTCGGCGGGCAGTGCTGTTACAGGAAATGACACATCGTTGAAATAAGTACCTGCCCAGGGAAGGGTGTTGCCACTATTGATGAGCATCGGGTTGTCGCTATCTATAACCAGTTGATTCACCTGAATGGTTCCCATGGCAGGGTCATTGGCATCAACAGTAATCTGGAAAGTGCCACTGAGACCAAAATACTCAAGGATGTGCTCCGTCTGGTGCGAGGGCCGGTGTACTGCAAAAGTTTTTAGGATGTTGACATTCGTTTTCCATTCATTCAGATCAGTGGCCGGATAGCTCCATCGCCCTAGATGATCTGGCATGGCAGCCTCAATATTTTGTTGTGACTGGCTGATAGTTGCCAGCAGGTGATCTGATGAAAGGATGGTATTCAGCGCGTCGGCAAAACGGGCAATAAAGGCTTGCTTAAAGTCATCGTTATCCAACAGATTCCGTATTAGAAAGGTAGACCATGGGAGGTTTGGAGGCCATTCCGAGCCATCGGGGTCGGTGGCAAAGGCCAGGGTATTGTTCTTATATTCATAGGAGCCCGAACGTCCCAAAGCAAAGTCCATGTCATATGGGCTCCACCGCCACCTGCCATCGTGGCCCCAGGCAGCATGCGGCTGGTAAGGCACTTTCTTGCGCCATAATTTCAGGTTGTGGCCCGGCCAGTCAATATTATTGACAAATACATTAAAAACAAAATAATCGATGTAATTATCGGTGTCCATCATGGTTTGCAGGGTGGCATATGCCTGGGGATCCGTCAAGGGGTTGGTCTGGATGAAATCCAGCATGGCCTGATAATGGTCAGAGCTGCCTTCCTGAACCACCTGCTTGTTCTCCAGCAGGTCGAGCTGACCTTCAGGGATTTGATATTTTCTTTCGAAATAATGGCTGTCATAGCGTTCCCTGATATTGTGAATGCCCCAGTAATGGCCATTCAGGTAAACGATAGCAGGCCGGTAATCCTGGATGGCCAGCTTCAGGGGTTCCCCCAGCTTGTGCAGCATCGCGTCGCGCATCAGAGTGCCGGCGCGATAGAAATCCTGCCCGCCATTGCGCAGGATCAGCCGCTTGTAGTTGTCGCGTTGCTGGTCTGGAAAGACCTGGTGCTTGAGGGTGGCCTTGCCGTATTCGCTACGGGCAATAATGCGCAACGACTTCATGGGCATGGCACGGGTTGTTCCGCCATGTATTTCTACTCCGGCCACCTGTTGGATCACGGGAAGACCTTCTTCAAAAAACTCAAAACCTGAAGGGATTTCATACTCATCTTCCCTGCGAAAGTAATTGGCATTGGGTTGCCCGAAATAGCCTTCGCCATAGCCATATTGTTCATAAACAATGCCTGGTATGTATATGCCTTTGTGATGGTCAAAGAGATTCAGGGGATCCATGATGATACTGATTACCGGCAAGGAAGGAATGTCAATATCCACGAAATAGGTGGCCCTGACGGCAGGCGAGGGGCTGTTTTGTTCCTTCACAGCGATTGCAGTGATGATAAAGGCTTTTGGCTGTTGCTCTACGGGGGGCACCCATCCGAAACCCTTCAGGTCTGCTTCCACAGGGTTGGTGCGGATCAGGGAAATGTCATCCTCATTGGCTGCCGGGACCTCAAGGGTGACAGCCCCGGTGTACTGAATGGAAGCCGTGGTAGGTAAAGCGCCATCCAGGGTATAATAAATCACGGCATCAGGATCAGCATGGTGGATTTCCAGGACCTGCCCACTGGTATAATAACCCGAAGGCAGGTTCAGCACCGGAGGGTCGATGGTGGTGGTTTGTGCCTGCAGCTGGTGAGAAAATGAAAGATTCATGACCGCTATCAAGGCAAACAAAAGCAACCGGAGTTTCTTTATGATTTCATTATTGGGGTTGGTGGTAGTAAAGAGTAGAGGGTGCTTCATGATAGAATATATTGATTCGTGATGTTGCATAAAGATATTGAATATTTTTATTCTATAAAGACAATGAATATTTATTCCTATTTTTATCGCGTGAAAAAACTCAGCATCGTAATACCAGCCTATAATGAACACAGCACCATCACCGGCATCCTGGAACGTGTGCTTGAGGTGCCTCTTAATGGGGTGGTCAAGGAACTGGTGATTGTAAATGATTGCAGCACTGACGATACCAGCACTGCCATTGAGCAATTCATGGAGCGGCATCCTGGGCATGACATCCGCCTGTACCACCAGCCCGTGAATATGGGCAAGGGAGCAGCCCTGCACCGGGGCATCAGGGAGGCTACCGGCGATTATATTATCATTCAGGATGCCGACCTGGAGTATGACCCCCGGGAGTACCGCGACCTGCTGAAACCCGTGATGGAAGGCCATGCCGACGTGGTATACGGCTCCCGCTTTATGGGGTCCAACCCCCACCGCATCCTTTTCTTCTGGCATACCATCGGCAACAAGGTGCTGACCTTTACTTCCAACATGTTTACCAACCTGAACCTTACCGACATGGAGACCTGTTATAAGTTGTTCAGGGCCGACCTGATCAAGGGGCTCAACCTGAAGGAGCGGCGCTTTGGCTTTGAGCCTGAAGTAACGGCCAAGGTATCCAGGATTCCCGGGGCAAGGATTTACGAAGTGGGCATCTCCTATTATGGCAGGACCTATCAGGAAGGCAAGAAGATCAACTGGAAAGATGGGGTGCGTGCCTTGTGGTGCATCATAAAATACAATACCTGGAGCAGGAATTAAATGAAGAGACCAGGCATGAAAGACTTGCAAAACAAAACACCGGAAAATGAACCCCGGCTCCTGGGCGTATTGCTCACCAGCTTCTTCCTTTTCTTTGTCTGGATGCTGGCCCGCTCGGAAGGCTATGTAGGCGATGCCGACAGCCTTACACACTATAAGTTTTCACGGTATTCATGGCAGTTTCCTGAGTTTCTGCTGCATCATTGGGGGAAGCCCGTTTTTACTTTGCTGTCTTCGCCCTTCGCACAATTCGGCTATGAAGGGGTGTCGGTATTCAACCTGCTGGCGGGCATCGGAAGCAGCTGGCTGGCCTGGCTCTCGGCCCGAAGGCTGGGATATTCCTACAGGCTGATGCTGCCTTTCCTGTTGTTCTTTACCCCCATCTACACCTTGCTGGTTATATCAGGACAAGTGGAGGTGCTGTTCGGATTCTTTATCATTGCCACTGTTTATTTATGCCTCGATAAAAAGTACCTCTGGGCTGCCGTGCTGATTTCTTTCTCCCCCCTGGTGCGCACCGAAGGAATTATCATTATTCCCATCATCGGGTTGTTCTTCCTTATAAGGAAACAATACCGGGCCCTTCCATGGCTGCTGACTGGCTTCGTGGTGTATAGCATCATCGGGTATTTCTACTTTAATGATATCTTCTGGCTGATTAACAACATGCCCTACAAGGGCAGTTCCGATGTTTATGGCACGGGCGACCTGGGGTATTTCTTCAGGTTGGCGCCAAAGATATTCGGTCCGGGAATCATCGCCCTGACCCTCGCCGGCATCATTCTGATCCTTGGGGATCTGGTGCGCAAAAGAGATCAGAAAGCAGTGGATGAGCTGATTCTGGTTGTCTTCCCTTTTGTGGTGTATTTCATGGCTCATGTGGTGATGTGGTACAGTGGCATTGGCCGTTCGCTGGGGCTGCACCGGTATATGGTGGCCATCGTGCCGGTAGGGGCCCTGTTGGCCCTGCGGGCACTGAGCGGCATCAACCACTTTCTGACTACCCGCTCGGGAACCAAAATACCGGCAATGGTTTTTTCTATCCTTTTGCTGGTTGTAGTGGTTCTTACCCCTTTCCATAACTATCAGATGCCCCAGAAGCTCTCGGGCATGAATAAGGTGATGAAGGAAGCCTCCGATTTCATGTTGCAGGAGAATCTTGATGAGAACAAGGTATACTATTATGATCCGGCCTTTTTTTATTTCCTGGGATTGAATCCCTACGACAGTATTCAGTCCAGGGCTTTTGTGCCCAGGGCCAGCGAACCCCATTACAACATCCGGGAAGGGGAGGTGGTGATCTGGGACGGCCATTTCTCCCCACTGCTGATGCTTCAGCTCGGGGAGCTGCAAAACAGTCCCTATTTTGAACCTGTCAAAGTATTTGAACCCCGCCATCCGTTCCAGATCTTCGGCACAGACTATAAGGTGGCCATTTTCAGGCGCAACAGCCTGCCGGCTGATGCGCAGGCCCAGCCCCAGCCTGCCAAACAGGATCAGGCCCCATAAGAAAAATTGATGTATGTCAGGAAAACTGGTTTTCAAGTTATTGCTGTACCTTTCGCTGGGTTTCTTTGTCTGGTATCTGGTTCGTCTTGATTACCTGGTGCTCTCGCAGGTAGATCCTGATCTGTGGCTATTATTTTTTTCCTTGTTGCTGTTGTTTGGTGGCTTTGTGCTTTCATCGCTCAGCTGGTGGTTCATCCTGCGGAAACACCGGATCTGGATCTCAGCCCGGCGGGCCATCGTGTCGCACGGACTGTATGTCTTTGCAAAGTATATCCCCGGTAAGCTTTGGGTGGTGGTAGGCAGGGCCGCCCTGGTACAGGCTGCTTCGGGAAAGCCCCTGCGCGATCTCTCATTCATCTCATTGAAGGAGCAGTTTATTTACCTTCTGCTGGGGTTGCTGCTGAGCATTGTGCCGGTGTACCTGTTATTTGGGGTGGGCCTGTATTTTGGAGTCGTGCTGCTCACCATCCTGGCCCTGGCCCTGATGCTTTTCTCTGCTGCAGCCCATCGCCTGGGGCTGGCATTGCTGGAGAAGTTGTTTAAAAGGAAAATGGACATCCCCCTGCTGTCGCTGAAAGACTTCTCACATACGGCCCTGGCAGTGCTGATATACTGGGTGGTGTGGTCGGCAGGGTTTTACCTGTTGCTGATAAGCATGCTGGGCGCTCTTTCCCCCATCACGGCCTTTGCCTTTCCATTGAGTGTCTCTTATGGGGTACTGGCCCTTGTTATGCCCGGGGGCATTGGTGTGCGCGAAAGCATCATCACCGGGTTTCTGGTTTCTGCAGCAGTGCCCCTGGATATGGCCATCACCATCTCTGTCGTCTCGCGCCTGTGGTTTGTGGCCGGCGAGCTGTTCTTCTTCCTGCTGGCATTAACACTTAATAGAGATTAGCGGATTAGCAGATTAGCGGATTAGCAGATTAAAGAAAAAAGAATCTGAAACTCATATAATTCTGCAATTCTGCTTTTTTGCAATCTTCAAATCTATAAATCTTCAAATCTTCAAATCTGCTAATCCTCTATTCTTATTGTTAGTGTGAATATAATTAGTTATATTGCAGTAACATAAACCAGGAAAACCGGGAGATGATTATGGGGATGAACCAGATTTTACGACAGAACCTATCCCTTCAGTTAAGCACCAGCCAGGCATTGCAGCACGGACTGGATGAACTTCATTTAATGATCAGAAACAATGAAGACAGGCTGGCTGAGCCTTATTTTCTGAAAGACATGAAGATGTGGATGCTGGGGGCCAACAAGCGGGAGTTCTTTTCCGGAAAGCTGCCTGCACAGCATTTTCTCAGAAGCGACAAGGGGCTGCTGGAGCGGGTGTTGCAATATGCATCCAACAGGCATCGGGGCGAGTATCGCGAATCAGGGTATCCTTACCTGGCCCATGTGTATGCCACAGGTTTTCTGCTGGCCCGCCTGGGCTTCCCCAAAGAGATTGTCCTCTCGGGCCTGGTTCATGATGCCATTGAAGACAACCCCGACAAGAAAGGTGTGCTCAATGAGATCTATGCCCTGATGCCTGCCATGGCCTACTATGTGTATAGTGTGTCGGGGCCCGATATCCGTGATTCGGTGGAGAAGGACAAGGTGCTGAACGCCCGGATCCATGCCTTTTCCGAACATGCTAACAACAGCTTTCCTCAGGCAATAAAATGTGCCGATGGCATCGCCAACCTTTACGATCTGGATGCCATGCAGGCAAAGGATGGACGGACGGCCACACAACGGAAACGGTTGTTTCTGGATAAGCTCCGCGATAAGGTGCTTCCTTATGCCGCCATCATAGATCAGGAAAATTATATCCCCATCCGCAAGCGAAAGGAAGTGTTTTCGTTGCATGAATACCTGGTGGACGCGATTGAGGAAAAATCACAAAGCCTGATGAGTGACACTTCCATGTGATGCTGGGGGTGTGGGAAAAGCGTTGAGAGGTCTGGGAAGAATTGATCCCTGGACCGTGACGACCGGGCGACCTGGCTTCCGGAGTGCGGGGTGCTGTCAATTGCTGCGCTACGCACCATCAGGATGCTTTATTTCAGCCTGAACCCAGTTCTCCCGGGTGTAGTATCACTTTTTTTTGCCCTCCGAAATGGCACCTTAAAATGCTTCTGTTGGGCAGGGTTTTCCTCGTACAGTGTGTCTAATTCAATTCCCCGCAAGCAACTGGCAGGGTTACACTGGCTGGCACACCGGGCAGCGATTGAACGGTTTCGGGCAAGGTGGTCTGTTCACTGACTCCATGGACGTAAACGACAAATTTGCCGAAATCAAAATCTTGCACTCCATGTTTTTCTTGCAGGGCCGAGGACAACTCCCTGACTGACACCACGGCAGAATAATAAAGGTTTCCCTGGGCATCAGCCTGGGGGTAAGTGTCTGTTTGAATTTCCATGCTTACCGGATTGTCGTGAAAGGGAATCATCGTAATTCCTGAATAATCACGGGTTTCAATCAGATCCACAATGCCATCGCCATTGGCATCGGCCTGGACGCCACCAGGGCACGATGCTTCTGAACCATCTTCATAACCATGAAGGTGAGCCAGGTGCATCATATCGGGAGCAATTGACGAGATGCTCAGTTCGATGGTAGCGCTGTCGCCCTGCACGGTGATGGTCAGTGACCCGCTCACGGGTTGCTCTGTGATCTCCTGGTTCAGGCTATTCAGCCCCGCCCGGTATACCCTTGATTCTTCCCGGGTGGCGGTTTCTGATTCTGTGGTATCATTCCGGCTTGCCGGTCCCCCACAAGCTGCTGTGATTATCAGCAATAGCATAATGATTGCTGCAGAATATTGGTTTTTCATCTTCATCATCTTAAGGTTTGTTTAATGAATATACGATCAGAACTCATTATGGTCATGAGCATAATGAAAAGTGCGAATTGTATGCCACAATAACAGCACCCCCCATCCTATAACACTATAGTCTCCTTAAATTGCTGTAAAACAAGGTTTCTGTGATGTGAGCACCCGTTTGGGATCCCAGTTGCCAAATGAGAGGGTTATGGGTTTTTAAATCATGTAGTCCATCATCTACATTATGTAGATGCTATTACCCATACTGGTGGGCGGCAATAAAAGAAAGGTTTGAATTCAGGGGATGAAAACCTCAACCGTTATCTGGCGGGGGTACAACTTTACAACCAGATCAATGTGGGCGAAGGATATTAAGCCCCTATTCTTTTAACAATCCTTTTTGGCATCATTGGTTTTTAATAACAAATATTTTCTTATTAGCATTAACC
>JAWOCF010000166.1:0-3918 GCA_046483935.1 Bacteroidales bacterium
CCCCAGGCATAATCGGCAAACAGATTCATTCTTACCCGTTGCAGGTAAAGCACCGGAGGAAGGCTCCAGTCGGGGTAAAACAAAGGAAATCCATAATCGGCAGAAAAACTGTATAGCTCCTCATGATATTGGCCGGCAATACCCCGTGGGTAGTTGATCATATTGGAGAAGGTGTAAAACAACCGGTTATCTACCGGATTGCCTCGCTGCTGTTTCTGATATGCTCCACTCAACTGGAGGCTGTGATGGTTGATCAGCCCCGGGAAATAGCCCACCAGCCGGGAAGAGAAAATATAACCCATTTCGCCCCCCTCAAAAGGAGTATGCCGGAAATTGATGTCAACCACTTGTCCCCACCGGGGCCTGATGTCACGCCTTACCGAAAACACCTGCCGGTATGCCGCCAGGCGGTATTGTACATTCCAGATGTTTTGCTCCTCCAGGTACTGGCGGGATTGCTGCACGGGTCCTGATTGTATCCATCCGGTACGTACTGAAGGCGTCACTCCATAGAAGTAATTGTACCGGCGGAAGGAAAGGGGTACTGACACAGCCAGCTGCACGCTGTTTTCCCTCCAGGGAAGCTGTATGATCTGCTGGTTCTGATCGCGGAACAGAGAGTTGCGTTCGGATGTCTCGGCCTGCAGCTCCATCACGGGGTACCACCCCCTGTACGTATAATTCAGGTAGTATTTTCCGGTTTGCTCATTCACATCATACTGGTAGCCCAGCGAAGCAAAAGAGGTGCTCAATTTGTTTTGTAAAAAGAGCGAAGCACCCGGGGAGCCTTCCAGGTTATCCACATCCATGGCATAGGGACCCCAGCTGTGGAGATGAAACAAATTGGCAAGCCGCGAATAAGGCTTTGCTTCATACGCATTTTGAGGCACATTTTCGGGGGTCACCACGGCGCCCTCCTGGGATACCAGTTGCTGCCAAAACTGCACAGAATGGTCCTCTATGGCCTCCAGGGGCGTGTTTTTCAGCTGACCTGCAGCCGTGAGCGCCACCTGATATCCCTGGGAAGAATAATCGGACCATGCCACCTGATTGCCATCGGCAGAAAAAGCGGCATCTACGGCCCCGAATTCAGAGGAGATGATCTGATGAACATCCCCCGATTTTTCGTCAAGCCGGTATATGTTGTCAATCCCGTTGAAGGCGGCATTGAAAATAATGTCATCCTGAAAAGAAACAGGTCTTGATATCTCCACCAGGGTGGGTCCCCAGATGGTGGTAAAAGCCCCTGTGGCAGGATCTGCCCTCACGATTCTTTTCCCTTTTTCACTCAATGCAACAGCAATGATGGTCTCTCCATTGCTGTCCCACGAAGGCGTGATCAGAAAGTCATTTGTGGCAGTTGCCACACGTTGTAACACTTTGCCGGTTGCAGCATCCAGAATAACCAAAGAATAATCATTCATAGGGGTTACCTCTACCGCGGCGATACGAGTGGCATCTTTATTGATTGCAGGGGCAAAGTAGCGTGATTTGCTGGTGATCCTTTTCCGTTTGCCGGAAACAAGATCGTAAACATGAATTTCTGACCAGCTGCGGTGCGTCCATCTGGGATCGTTACGCACTTCGCTCCATACAATCTTATTCCCGCCAGTTGAAAAAGCATAGGCATTAAAATATCCCGGAGCAAAAAGGTTTTCTTCATTCCCCTCCCGATCAATCTTCACCATCCTGGGCATATCTGCCAACCCCGACTTGAGGGCTATCAGGTGCTGATCATCCAGAAAAGAGAGGTAGCGATAGTTGCTGTAAAGTTTCTGGGGTTGATTCACCTGCTGCAGAGGTGTATAATCATGAAGCTGTGACTGATGCGTCCAGGCCGAATCAAGATATCCGAAGGTGGCTTTGTAGTGATCCACTTTATTATACCCCATGTTCTTCTTTATCCCTCCCGAAAAAGGAGTAATGCTGTAGGGCCTGCGGGCAACATTGTCGATCACTCCGTCCCATACACCCGCACCATATTTTGAGCGGGCAGCTGCCACCAGCTGATAACCCAGCTCGTACTGGTTGGGGATATGATCTTTAAAGGAGCCAAACACGGCCTTATCATATGACCAGATTCCTTTCTGCAGCACCTGGGCACGCAGCCCCTGCTCAAACCGGGGGAGCCTTCCACGGCCTGCGTTGGTCAGTGCTGTTTCAATGGCCACTGCATCTCCTTCCATGAACCACAGGGGTACATAAAGACCAAGGACAATACCGGTAGCCTGTTCGCCCAACAGGGTACTCAATACGCGGGTGATTCCCTGATTCAGCTTGTCGATTTGCACCACATGCCTGAATTCATGAACCGCCAGGCTCTCCATCCAGTCGTGCCCATCATGATCCTGGGGCGGATTGGTATACATCTCCAGGCGTTTGGGGGCCCAGCTGACAAACCCATTGGCAACAACCGTCTGATTGTGGATGATCACCGGGACCTTACGGGGATTGTGTCCCAGGGACTTACCCCCATGAGTATAGGCATACTCCAGAACATCGGCCACATACCTGGCCTTCTGCAGGTATTCCTCAGGGAAGATGACCTGGAAATGCTCAGTTTGTACCTGGCTCCATCGCACAGAGGCAGGATCCTGCCCCACCGAATGAAACTGTGCCTTTGCCTCCGGCCCATTGAGCATCCCCAGGATGAGGAGCATCACAAAAATAATCGCCTGTTTGCCGGAAAGTTTCAGAGTCTTTGGGTCGTTGAATCTCATCAGCAGTAATTATATTATTCAGCAGGCCCTGGGACAGCCTGTTCAAAATACTTCCACAAGGTCTCATCCGGAGTGGGCATCACCAGCCTGATCATTTCCTTTTTTACCGGATGCAGGAATGTGATTTCACGGGCGTGCAGATGTATGCTGCCATCCTCATTGCTGCGCGGAAAGCCATATTTCATATCACCTTTTATGGTACAGCCGATGGCACTGAGCTGCGCCCTGATCTGATGGTGGCGGCCGGTGAGCAGCTCCACCTCCAGCAGATGATAATTCTGGGCAGAGGCCACCACCTTATACAGCAGTTCTGCCTTTTTGGCGCCCGGCTTGCCCTGATCTACCACATATGACTTGTTCTGCTTTTCATTTTTCAGCAGATAATGCTCCAGCCTGCCCTGCGTTTCCCGGGGCAGGTCTTTCACCACGGCCCAGTATTTTTTCTTCATCTCACGGTTTTGCAGCATCTGGTTCATGCGGGCCAGCCCTTTGGAGGTGCGCGCAAACACCACTCCTCCGCTAACCGGGCGGTCGATACGATGCACCACTCCCAGCCATACATTCCCTGGTTTCTGATATTTTTCTTTCAGATATCGCTTCAGGGCTTCGCTCATGGGCTCATCGCCGGTCTTGTCACCTTGAACAATCTCAGAAGGAAGTTTATTCACCACAATCAGGTGGTTGTCCTCATAGATAATCCGCTCATTGATTGGAATAGCAACAGGCATCAGGGGTGGCAGATTAGTATTGTTCCTTTTCATTGGGAAAGTCAAGGCTTTTCACATCGTTGATATAGGCTTTCACCGACCCCTGCATCTCCTGAAACAGGTTGTGATATCTTCTTAAGAAACGGGGTGAGAAGTCCTGGTTAATGCCCAGCATGTCGTGAATCACCAGGACCTGGCCATCCACATGATTGCCGGCGCCAATGCCTATGGTGGGAATCTTCAGGCTATCGGTAACTTCTTTGGCCAGAAGGGCAGGAATCTTTTCCAGCACGATGGCAAAACATCCGGCTTCCTGCAGCAGCAGGGCATCTTCTTTCAACTTGCTGGCTTCATCGTCGCCGGTAGCCCTGACCACATAGGTGCCAAACTGTACCCGCTAATCACCCACCCGTCGTGATTTTGATGTGTTGCTAAGCTTTCCAATGCGGCACGAACAGTCTGTGACTTATTCCCGCCATAATACTTATCAG
>JAWOCF010000243.1:0-50462 GCA_046483935.1 Bacteroidales bacterium
AACTCCCCGGGTTCGCCTCCGAAAAATTCGGCAGGAACCAAAGAGGTGGGGATATCAACATAGTACTGATACCCCAGCGATCCGCTGATCTGAGGCAACCCTGATGCAGTGATCTCCCAGATGCTCTTACGGGCAATTTCAAGATCAGCACGTACGTTCCTCATGTTAATGTTATGCTGCAGGGCATATTCACGGGCTTGCTCAAGGCTTAAGGTTACTTCATCATTATTTTGTGCAGTCACCAAAGAGGGCTGCCCCAGAGCAAGAAGAAAAACGATACCCAATAGCATTTTCAGTGATTTCATAAGTCTTAATTTCGCTGGTAAAACAGCATCATTCATGTAAAGGTTTAACAATAGCATGCTTTTTGTTTTTCTGCATCAGCTTTTCCAGATAGGCAATGCCCCGCGAATTGGATACCCCCCGGATATGATAAATCACCAGCGTGTTGAATATCTCCTCAGGGGGGAAATCCTGCAGGTTATGGTTTTCAACAGTATAATGTTCCAGCTGGTTTACATAGGCCCTGGAGATGATCATGTAGTTCTGATCCTGGCAATATAACCCTTCCCTGATCCCTTGATGACTGTTTTTTAATATGATGTCATAAACTGTTTTGCGTTTAAAATCAAGGATATGCTCCCATATAGGCAGGTAATGTTTTTTTAAATCATAGATCATGGAGGGATTGACCATCTTCAGGTGGCTTGAGATGACCCGGCTGAGCTGGAATAACTGATCAATGGCATTCCAGTGCTTTTGGTTAATGACCTGTTGCATGTCATCCTGTTGCTGGCGGATCTGGAAGTCAATCACTTTTCGCACCACATCTTTCTTATCGGAGAAGTGCTGATATAAGGTCTTTTTAGAAATACCCAGCGAGTGGGCCAGATCATCCATGGTAACACTTTTTATGCCATACATCCGGAAAGAATCCGAGATCTTATGGGTCATCTCTGCAAAGGCATTGTTGTGTGGTGCCGCTTCCATTGCTTACTGCTGTTGGTGAAACCGGGGAAACATTTTCTGAGCTGATAGTTTCCATTAAGAAACAGGAAGGCAAACAAATTGTTTAGTGGCGGCCGAAAAAACTTACCATTTTACAAAACCGATGGGTATCCGGGAATGAGAATGAAGAAAGAGGCAATCAATTACCGCTCACCAAAGATGGCACTTCCCACCCTGACAATGGTACTGCCGGCTTCAATGGCTATCAGGTAATCCTGCGACATGCCCATTGAGATCTCGCAGAAGTTGGGATCATTGGTAAAATACTTATCCTTGAGATGCTGAAAATACTTTTTCAGTTGCAGAAACTCTTTTTTTACCTGGTTATGGTCTTCGGTAAAGGTGGCCATACCCATCACTCCTGCTATCTGTATGTGCTGCATTTTTTTGAAGGCTTCACTGTCAAGAATCTCTTCAGCTTCCTGAACAGAAAGGCCAAATTTGGTTTCCTCTTCAGCAATATGGAATTGTAACAGGCAGGAGATGATGCGCTCACTTTTGGCGGCTTCCTTATTGATTACCTGAAGCAGTTTCATGCTATCAACCGAATGGATCAGATCAATAAAAGGGGCAATGTATTTTACCTTGTTGGTTTGCATGTGCCCGATCATGTGCCAGATAATATCTTCAGGCAATTGTTCTGCTTTGGGCAACAGCTCCTGGATCTTGCTCTCCCCAAACAATCGTTGCCCGGCCTGATATACCTCAAGGATTTGTTCAGGGCTTTTGGTTTTACTTACAGCAACCAGTTTTACGTGCGAAGGAATGGTGTCCTGTATTTTTTTCAGATTGTGGGAAGGGTTCATCGGAAATCAGGATTTATTCAGCAAAATTAATAAATTAAGATGCATTTGAAAGGAATCTTTACGTTTAAAATTGTTAATCTGGTTCAATTGTCGGTGCAGATAATTATCTTTGCACCATGCAAGAAAAAATTATTATACTGGATTTTGGTTCTCAATATACTCAATTGATAGCCAGACGCGTAAGGGAGTTAAACGTCTATTGCGAAATTTATCCCTACTATCATGTTCCTGCGCCCGAACCTGCCCTGAAGGGAGTAATTCTTTCGGGGAGTCCTTTCAGTGTGCGCGATCCTAAAGCACCGGAAATTGATCTCGCTGCTTTTGAGGGAAAATATCCTGTTCTGGGAGTTTGTTACGGTGCCCAATATATAGCACGTGAGTATGGCGGTGAGGTACAGGCCAGCTCTACCCGTGAATATGGAAGGGCCAATCTTTCGTATATAGAACCTGAGGAGCCTCTATTCAAAGATATAGATAGCGGCTCGCAGGTGTGGATGTCGCATGCCGACAGCATCACCCGGCTGCCCGAAGATTACAAGCTGATTGCCCGCACCAACGAAATCGGGGTGGCTGCTTTTCGCGCTCCGGTAAAACCCACCTTTGGCTTGCAGTTTCATCCCGAGGTGTATCATTCTACTCAGGGCTTGCAGCTGCTCAAAAACTTCCTGGTCGATATCTGTGGCTGTACCCAGGACTGGACCCCCGACTCCTTTATTCATGCTACCATCGATCAGCTAAAAGAAAAACTGGGCAACGACAAGGTGGTGCTTGGCCTTTCGGGTGGGGTCGATTCCAGTGTAGCGGCTGTGTTGCTGCATCAGGCCATTGGCAAGCAACTGCATTGCATCTTCGTGGACAATGGCCTGTTGCGCAAGAATGAGTTTGAAGACGTGCTTCATTCCTATAAGGAAATGGGGTTGAATGTGAAGGGGGTGCGTGCCGGCGATCGTTTTCTGGCCGCTCTGAAAGGTATCTCTGATCCCGAAACCAAACGTAAAGCCATTGGCAGGGTCTTTATTGAAGTGTTTGACGAAGAAGCACATACCATTCAGGATGTTTCCTGGCTGGCACAAGGCACCATTTATCCTGATGTCATTGAATCAGTGTCGGTCAATGGCCCTTCGGCCACCATCAAATCACATCATAATGTAGGGGGGCTTCCCGATTTCATGAAGCTGAAGGTGGTTGAGCCGCTGAATACCTTGTTTAAGGATGAGGTGCGGCGCGTGGGGGCCAGCCTGGGGATCTCTCCCAACCTGCTGGGTCGCCATCCTTTCCCTGGTCCGGGGCTGGGGATCCGCATCCTGGGGGAGGTGACCGCTCAAAAGGTAGAAGTGCTTCAGGAAGTAGATCATATCTTTATCCAGGGATTGCGCAAGCACGACCTCTACAAGCAGGTGTGGCAGGCTGCCGCCATCCTCTTGCCCGTGCAGTCGGTAGGGGTGATGGGCGATGAACGCACTTATGAAAATGTAGTGGTGCTGCGTGCCGTAGAATCTACCGATGGCATGACTGCCGACTGGGTGCATCTGCCTTATGAGTTTCTCGCAAAAATGTCAAACGAAATAATCAACAAGGTGAAAGGGGTGAACCGGGTGGTTTATGATATCAGTTCAAAACCTCCTGCCACCATCGAATGGGAATAGTTTTTCGTACATTCGCAATAACTCAGGCGCTTTGGCGTGTTATGATATAATATAATGAAATCAACCGTGAGGAACTTTTTCTGGCTGTCCGGGGTTTTCTTGTTTCTGCTGACCGTGACCGGCACCTTTGCTCAGCAACCAACAGTTGTGGTTAATGTGTCGGAAACCCTGCAGGTGATTGATGGCAAATCATTTTATTTTCACCCTGTAAAGAAGGGACAGACCCTGTTCTCTATATCACAGGCCTACGGAGTCAGCCAGGAAGCTATTGTAGAGCAGAATCCTGATATTCAGAATAGCCTGCGCTATGACCAGATCATCCTGATTCCCAAAGAGGATGATTTACAAGATCCTCAGGTGCCTGAAGTCAGGGAGCCCTCAAAACCAATCAGGTTTATAGAACATACCGTTCGCCGTAAGGAAACCCTCTACGGCATTGCCCGTCAGTATGGCCTTTCCATGGAAGAAATCCTGGTATACAATCCTGAGGCAAGCAAAGGGCTCCGCCCCAGGCAAGTGCTGCGCATTCCTGTTAAGGAAGAACCACAACAGGAGGTTTATGTGGTGGCTGCCGGAGAAACCCTTTACAGTATTTCGCGCAGGTTTAATGTGGCTGTCGAAGACCTGCTGGAGGCAAACCCAGGCCTGACAACTGATATTAAACCAGGACAGCCCATCGTGATTCCGGAAGCCAGGATCATGATTCCTGAACAGGAAACGTTGGCCGGACGCGAAGGTTATGTGTTTTTACCGGCCGAAGACACCCAGGAAAGAGTCCAGGAGCCTGTGGATGCCACTTGTCAGGATCTATCGCTGAAAGACCAGTATAATGTGGCTTTGCTCATTCCTTTGTACCTTGAAGAGCTGGATACGCTGCCTTCCCTTGATCAAATGTCTGCTTCACACCGTTCTTTTTCTTTTATCGAATATTATAAAGGGGTACTCATCGCCCTGGATTCTGTGAAGACCACACTGGGTGTTGACATTACCCTACACGTATTTGACGTTGATCAGAGTATGGCTAAAGCCAGAAAGGGAGTGGAAAGCCCCGGCTTTAATCAGATGGACCTGATTATCGGTCCTTTTTTCTCCCAGACACTGTCGCTGGTTGCCGAGTATGGCCGCCGAAACAATATCCCTGTGGTATCGCCCCTGCTGCCCGATAACAAGCTACTGAAAGGCTTTCCCAACCTGTTTCAGGCCGTCCCATCGCCCGAGACCCAGCTCAGGGATATGGCCGGTTACATTGCGCGTACCTATACCGATCAGAATATAATCCTGGTGCATAACAGCCAGCAGCAGGCCGTTAACCTGATCAACAGTTTCAGGCAATCATTGGAAGATGGAATCCGTGCAACCATGTTTCAGCACGACAGCCTGAACCTGGCCCGGGTGAATGGTTATTTTCTGAATGGCAGCCTGGTGGGCGACCGCCGCACCAATGTTATGGTCATGAATGACTCCATCCTGACTACCCGCACCGGAGAGGTCGCCCCGGAAGACTATTTCCGTCAGAACCCCACCAAAGAGGTGGTTTTCACACGCGAAGGGATGGATGGGGTGTTAAATGCCCTGGAGAAGAACAAGAAGAATGTCATTGTCACCCTGATCGGGGGAGAAGCATTCCTGTCAGATTATCTGCGTCAGCTGAATCATGATTCCACCGGGTATGACATGACCGTTTTCGGAACCCGCCAGTGGGAGAATTATAATTCCCTGGAAGTGGATTATCTGCAGAACCTGAATGTGCATCTGTATTCGCCTTATTATCTGAATTACCAGGACAGGCACATCAAAAACTTCCTGTTACGCTACCGCAAGGTCTTTGGCAGCGAACCCCGTGTCTATGGTCCTGAACCCCGGTCATATGCTTATGAAGGAGTGCAGACAGCATGGTTTTTCTTCAATGCGCTGGCCCTTTATGGCGAAGATTTCCCCCGCTGCATTCAAATGATGAACAATCAGCATTACCAGAACCCTTTTCTGTTCTCACGGCTTGCCGGAGATCAGGACAGTGGCTGGGAAAATACCAAAACCACCATCTTCCGCTATCTGGATTATCAGAAAATGGATGTCAGAAGACCTGCTGAGACGGAGTGATTATCATTACTTCTAGCGCAGGTCGATAACCTCTACGCCGGGATAATCATTCACGTCGAAGGTGAACTGATTGCCAGCGATGCTTGGGTTGGCCTCAAACTCCTCTACCGTATAGGTATAGGTGCCACCCTGGCGGTCGAATGCCGTGGTATAAACAATCATGTCGGTGGCAACATCCAGGGCTACCCTGTATTTATGAAAGGCCTGGGGGGTCGTGGGCACCAGGTCGACGAGGTTAACCTGCCGGCCCTGGTAACTTTCCTCCCGGATAAATTTAGAGCGAAAATCCTCTTCAAAGCTTTTCAGGATGGAAGTAGGCGTGAGTCCTCCTTCGGTGTTCTCCACCAGGTTGATGTGTACTTCATCAATTTCTGACATGTAGGACCAGACGATCTCCCCATCCGAGATAAAGACATGCTCTCCTGCATCCATATGATACTTGTCGCCCTGCGAGATCAGGGTCCCTTTCATTTCTTCATCAACACCCTGTGATTCATTGATCATCCTGAAGGTGAAACTGATCTTCAGGGCATCGTACGACTTGAGTTTTTGAGCTGCCTGCTGCAGCAGCTCCTCTCCCTTTTGCTCGTATTGACGTTCTGTTGTGGTCTGGGCCATCAGGGGCAGGGTGCTTAACAACAAAATCAGCAGTGATATGTTAAGTGTTATTTTCATTCGTTTTGTAATTAATGGTTCATTCTGCTTCAGGCTTACGCAAATAATGTACCAGGTTTAATTCATCCTTCACCCTGACATCACGTGCCTTGCTGCCTTCAAAGGGGCCGACAATCCCTGCGGCCTCCAGTTGATCAATGATTCGGCCGGCCCGGTTGTAGCCCAGCTTTAGTTTTCTTTGCAACAGGGAAGTAGATCCTTGCTGTGTGGCCACAATAATTCGGGCAGCTTCCTCAAACAGTTCATCCCTTTCGGAAGGATCCTGCTGATCAACATCCCCGCCGCCATTTTCATCAAAATATTCCGGAAGATGAAAAGCATCGGGATAAGCACGCTGTGATCCGATAAATTCGGTGATGCGCTCTATCTCGGGGGTGTCAATAAAGGCACATTGCAGGCGCAACAGGTCGCTGCCGGTCGACAGCAGCATGTCGCCACGTCCGATCAGCTGATCAGCACCCCCGGTATCCAGGATGGTGCGTGAGTCGATTTTGGAGGTCACCCGGAAGGCCATCCGAGCCGGGAAGTTGGCCTTGATGGTCCCGGTGATGATGTTTACCGAGGGCCGCTGGGTAGCAATGATCAGGTGGATGCCCACGGCCCTTGACAGTTGTGCCAGCCTGGCAATGGGCATTTCAACCTCCTTGCCCGCGGTCATGATCAGGTCGGCAAACTCATCAATAAACAAAATGATGTAAGGTAGGAAGCGGTGCCCATGATTGGGATTCAGCCTTCGTGAAACGAATTTGGTATTGTATTCTTTAATGTTGCGCACCTGGGCATCTTTCAGCAGGTCGTAGCGGTTGTCCATTTCCATGCACAACGAATTCAGGGTGCGGATCACCTGCCGGGTCTCGGTAACAATGGCCTCCTCGGCATCAGGTAGCTTGGCCAGAAAATGCCTTTCAATCTTGGAGAATAAGTTCAGCTCTACCTTCTTGGGGTCTACCAGTACAAATTTCACCAGGGCAGGATGCTTCTTGTATAAAATGGAAGCCAGAATGGCATTCAGGCCCACCGACTTGCCTTGCCCGGTAGCCCCGGCCATCAGAAGATGCGGCATCTTGGTCAGGTCGGCAATAAAGATCTCGTTGGCAATGGTTTTTCCCAGCCCGATGGGCAGGTCGAAGGTAGAGTTCCTGAACTTGTCGCTGTCCAGAATCGACTTCATGGAAACGATCTCAGGGTTGCTGTTGGGCACTTCAATACCGATGGTGCCCCGTCCGGGAATGGGTGCGATGATGCGGATGCCCAGGGCCGACAGGCTCAGGGCGATGTCATTCTCCAGGTTCTTGATCTTTGAGATGCGAACCCCTGGTGCCGGGATGATCTCGTATAAGGTAACGGTAGGCCCTACCGTAGCCTTGATGCGGTCAATCTGTATCGAATAATTGTTGAGGGTGTCAATGATCCTGTTTTTGTTGGCTTCCAGCTCTTGCTTGTTGATCTGTATGGAGCTGCTGCCACGGTCGTCGAGCAGGCTGGTAACCGGAAACTTATAATGTGGCAGGTCGAGGGTTGGGTCATATTCACCCAACTCCGACAAATCGGGCGTTTCACCATCATTTGTATAAAGGCCTTCTATGGTCTGGTAATTGCTTCCGGTGACTTTGCCATCCGGCACTTCAATCTCCAGCTCATGATTGGGGGCGTGTTCACGGGCGGGCTCTTCCTCTAAGGCAGGAGTGAATTCAAACACAGGCCCTGTCCTTTCCTCTCCTGGTTTTTGTTGTTGCTGCTGATCCATGCCTTCAATGATCTGTGATTCTGAAAACACATCTTCCTCCTCAAAGGATTCTTCGCCTGCCGGCTGATCCTCCAGAGGCTGCTCCATAGCAGGCATGTCAGCTTCCTGACTTTTGCTGCCCGCTATCAGGTTTTTCAGAAAGCGACCCACGGCTTTCAGGTTGGGGTCATACACCACGATCAGGAAAGTCCCCAGTGAAAACAACAAGGCCAGGCCTGTGCCTGCCGGGCCCATAATTCCGTTGAGCAATAGCTTGCTCTGATGACCAAACACCCCGCCCAGCATCAGCCATTCGCCCCAAGGGACGATAAAACTAAAAAAGATAGAGGCCCAGATCAGAAAGAAAAATGAATGCCTGGCGGTTTTCCAAACGGGCAGTAAGCTGGTCTGAAACAACAGCCGCACTCCTGCAATAAAAAATACCAGCACAAACAGCAGGGAGGATATGCCAAACCACTTCTTCACCAGCAGGTGTGCCATGATGGCACCCAACCGGCCCATCATGTTATCTGCAATAATATTGGTGTTGGCCAGCAGATCCCAGTTAAAGGCTTTCTCGCTCAGGAGGTCATCGTCGGCCTGCCAGCTGAATAAATAGGAGAGCAATGAAAGGAAGAGGAAAACCGACGAAATGATCAGGAAAAACCCCAATACTTTTTTAAGACGTTGACTTTTAAAGAATTCGGTAGATACCTTCAAAGAAAGGTTTTTGCCTTTTTTTGGGGTCTTGGTTTCTTTTTTTTCCTTAAAACTGTTTTTCCGTGATTTCTGCATTCTGTTGGTAGATGGATGATGAGTGCAAGCAAAAATAGCAAAACTATTGCAAAGGGGAAAGGCTCCTTCAATATAATAAATAAACCGGATCAATAGAAAAGGGAACTGCTACAGATCGCCCGATAGTTTCTGGCGCAACTCCTGGTAGGTGATGAGCTGGTAATCTGAAGGGATTTTAAAATGACTCCCGCCCACCATCCATTTTTCTTCAATAGCAGTGGCCTGGTAGTGCATCACCAGGGGACCTGCCCTGAGCTCGTATCTGAGCATCAGGCCCGGGATCTCGCGGTAGGGGGTGTCAAACTGCAGGGGATAGCCTTCCAGCTGTTCGGTATAGAATATTTCGGAAGTGTGCTTCATGCCCTGCGCATCGTAGGTAATGGCCAGTGCCTTGCGGCACTCGTATCCCAGGATCATTTCACGTTCGTCGGTAAAAATAAATTCCACCTCAGGCATTTCTGCAAGCTGTTCCTCTATTTCGCCCGATGATTTTACAATGGCATATTTGTGATCATAAATCTCAAGCAGGGTAGTGGTGGTTTTTTCTTCCGCATCAGCAATCTTCACCTGCCGCAGCTGTGGGGCAATCATTTCGGAGCGCACCAGATGCTTGCGCGCCATAATGACAACCTGTGTGGGAAGTTGTTGCTGCTCGGGCAGGTCAATAAGACTGCCTTCATAGCTAATGTGGTATACAACCTGGCCGGTAAAGGCTTCCTGGCCGAAGGCCGGCTTCAGCAAAATGCTTATCAGGAAAAGGACCAGAAAGGGCTTAAAATGGCTGATCATTTTTGTCATAAGGAAAAACAGGTTATGAATAATTCCTTATAAAGATGCCCGTAAAACCGGAAGGCTTCTTTACGCTTCATAAAACTTAAAGGGTAAAGATAATTATTATCACTGAATACCTGCAAATACCTATGCATTATTTGCTTTTTGTGCTGCCATAGGATTAAAAACCCAATGTCTTCAACATGGACTTATAGCTTTGTTCCTTGGCAAACAGCTTGGTGGTATACTCGCCTTCCTCGTCGCGGTCGATGATCACCAGCTTGGGGGCCGGAATCAGGCAATGCTGGATGCCTCCAAACCCGCCCAGGCTCTCCTGGTAAGCTCCCGTATGAAACATGCCAATGTACTGAGGGACACCATCCTTGATTTTGGGAAGAAAGATGGCGTTGGCATGAGACTCTGCATTATAGTAATCCTGGCTGTCGCAGGTGAGGCCCCCCAGGTTCACGCGCTGGTATTCGCTGTCCCAGTTGTTGACGGCCAACAGGATAAAGCGCTGCTTGCTGGCCCAGATATCGGGCAGGGTGGTCATGAAGCTGCTGTCGATCATGTTCCAGTGCTCCCGATCGTTTTGTTGTTTCTGATCGAGGATGGAATACAGCACGGCACCACTCTCACCCACGGTGAAGGCACCAAACTCGGTGAACAGATTGGGCTCCTGCACCCCGTTCTGGTTGCAGATGTTCTTGATCTGGGCCACGATCTCCTCGGTGATGTATTCGTAGTCGTATTCGAAGCCCAGTGAGTTCTTGATGGGAAAGCCCCCGCCGATATTCAGGCTATCCAGATCGGGGCATATTTTCTTCAGGTCGCAATACACGTTCACACACTTGGAAAGCTCATTCCAGTAATATGCATTGTCTTTGATGCCTGTATTGATAAAGAAATGAAGCATCTTAAGGGAGAAACGTGGATCGTTCTCGATCTTTTCCTTATAGTAAGGCACAATGTCGTTATATCGGATGCCCAGGCGCGAGGTATAAAACTCAAACATGGGTTCCTCCTCCGAAGCGATGCGAATCCCCAGCTTTACCTTCTTGTCCTTTTCAATAAGTTCGCTGTAATAGTTGATCTCGTTTTTATTGTCAATAACCGGGATGGTATTTTCAAAACCACTGTTGATCAGCTCACTGATTTTTTGTGTGTAAAGAGGCTTTTTAAATCCGTTACATACAATGTATTTCGACTTGTCTATCAAGCCCAGATTGTATAGTTCTTCGATAATGTAAATATCAAAAGAGGATGAAGTCTCCAGATGAATGTCATTTTTCAAGGCCTCCTCCAGGATATAACTAAAATGAGAACTTTTGGTGCAATAGCAATAATTATATTCCCCTTTGTAATCTACCCGGGCCATGGCCACATGAAACAATCGCTTTGCTTTTTGGATCTGCTGGCTGATCTTGGGAAGATAACTGATCTTTAATGGCGTGCCATACTGCTTGATGATATCCATCAGGCAGATGTCGTGAAAATACAGCTCATTATCAATTACTTTAAACTCTTCCTGGGGGAATTCAAAGGTTTGTTCGATCAGGTCGATATATTTGTTTTTCATTTGGAGAAATGATTTTCAATGATCAAAAAATACAGGAAGTAACTTTCTTACTTTGAAAGTAGAAATGCCATCCGGCGAAGTTACTTTTCAAAAAAGACTACAAAGATAACAAAATTGGGATTAGGTTTCAGGTATGAGGTTTTGGGTGTCAGGGTTCAGGTATTAGGTTTGAGGTGCCAGGAGTTAGGTATCAGCAGGCTCCACGAATTTCCACAAATTTTAAGAAGACAATTCACACAAATGCTCGGGCAGAGTATTTCCAAATATCTCACGCCCCGTGCCTGAAACACAAATCCTAAAACCTAAACCTGAAGCCTTAAAGCCACACCTATTCCTGATCCAGTGAAATCTCTTCCAGGGTCCTTCCTTTAGTTTCTTTCACCAACCTTTTAACAATAAAGAATGCCAGCACCCCGAAGCTGGCATAGATGCCATAAGAGATGCCCAGCCCCACGCTGGCCAGTAATATGGGGAAGGTGATGGTGATCAGGAAGTTGGAACCCCATTGGGTGAGCCCTGCGATAGCCAGGGCAGCCCCCCTGAACTTGTTGGAAAACATCTCCCCGAGCATTACCCACATGATGGGCCCCCAGGTGAAGGCAAAGAAGGCAATATAACCGTTGGCCGCAAGTAATGCCAGCAGGCCGCTTTGTCCGCCCATTTCGATGCCTGTGCCTGCCTCGGTGGCGCTGGTGGAAAAGATAATGGCCAGGATGCCCAGCATCACGGCTTGTCCCAGGGCCCCGATCATCAGCAGGGGCTTGCGCCCCACGCGGTCTACCAGTGAGATGGCCACCAGGGTGAAGGCAATGTTAACACCCCCGCTGATCACATTGGTCAGCAGGGCGTCGGCCTCGGTAAACCCAGCAGCCTGCCAAAGTACCGAGCCGTAATAAAACACCACATTGATACCTGTAAATTGCTGCAGTGAGGCAATGGCAATGCCAACCCAGATAATGGGATGTACTTTCCCGGTTTTGGAGTTAAAGATGTCCGACAAGCGTGGTTTGCGTTCGCGGATGACCGTCAGTTTGATTTCGGCCACCTGTTTTTTGGCCGTGATGGCATTGGTGATGCCCGACAATACTTTCAGAGCTTGCAGGGGTTTGTTGGCTGCCACCAGAAAACGGGGCGACTCGGGAATAAACAGCAGCAAGATAAAAAATAAGGAGGCAGGGATGATTTCCATCCAGAACATCCAGCGCCAGGTACTAAACTCCCACCAGAGAAGTTCGGAGGCGCCTCCCGATAAATTGGCCAGGGTATAGTTGCTGAAGAAGGCCAGAAACAACCCCAGAACAATGGCCAGCTGCTGCAATGAGATCAGCCTGCCCCGGATGTTGGCAGGGGCAATTTCACCGATATAGGCCGGCGAAATGATACTGGCAGCACCCACTGCCAGGCCTCCTAAAATACGGTACATCACAAATTCCAACGAACCGTTGGAGATCCCTGAGCCCCAGGCGCTCAACACGAAGGCTGCTGCTGCCACAATCAGCACCTGCTTGCGGCCATACCTGTCGGCAAGGGTCCCGGCAAAGAATGCACCGGCTGCACATCCCAGCAGCATGGACGCTACATTGAAGCCTGTGCCTGCAGCATCCGAGCCAAAGGCCTGCTGCAGGGCCTGCACTGCCCCGTTAATGACCCCACTGTCGAATCCAAACAGAAAACCTCCCAGGGCGGCTACCGCCGACAGGAAAATAATACGCGGAAGGTTGTTCCCGCTTGCCGCTTGCGCTCCATTCTCGTTCATTGCCGTTTTTTTTTTATTGATAAACTCTTTTTAACCAGCTTAAATTGATGGATTAAAAGTATAAATATTCTTTTAGCTAATGAAAAAATAAATGATTGTAAAAGGAATAGCACTCTGTTTTTGCAATAACAGGATAAAGAATTGATGTCACCTCAGCCTGCTTCCTGCCTTTTATGCTGATATTGGTGAGTTTCTTTCTGCGATCGCTGATCCACTCACCCCCTGAACGTTCCCTGATAAGGGCCGTATTAAATCCGGAGTTTAAACGTAGTTCAAACGTATCATAAACGTATCATAAACGTATCATAAACGTTTTTTTACGTCTATAATACGTTTATGAACCGTTTATGATTCAGTTTCAGATTGGCTTTATTCAGGTTTTGAATCACCCGGGACCAGGATCTTTTATAACAGGAAGGAGTTAGTGCATCGGAGTGTTATGTGTATTAAATAATGTTTTTAATGATAAAAACTTGCTTTTATGTTATAATATATATTATTTTTACCTAAATAAAGCAGTTTTGATATTCACTGATGGTCATGGCATGAAGATTCTGGTTCTTTTAGCCCTTTATGGATTGTTCATTATGTCACTCCAGCCCTATGATAATGAACAGGAACATTATGTGGGTCTGCAGCTCTGGTCGATCAGGGAGGAGATGGAAAGTGATCCGGGGGCCACTTTACAGCAAGTGGCTGATATGGGATATGCCTTCATTGAAGCCGCAAGCTATGAAAACGGCCTGTTTTATGATATGAACCCCATACAATTCAGGAATCTGGTAAAGGATAACCAGCTTGGCTTTATCAGCTCGCACGTTGAAAAAAACATTGAACCCGGTGAGACACATAAAGATCGAATGCACTGGTGGGATCAATGCATCAATGCCCATCTGAAGGCTGGAGTCCGGTATATTGTTCAGGCCTCCCTGCCCACGGAGGCTTATCATGACCTGGATTTACTGAAACAATATGTGCAATACTTAAATGAGGTAGGCAAACGGTGCAATCAAAAAGGAATCCGGTTCGGATTTCATAATCATCAGGAGGAATTCGACACCCTTCAGGGTGTGGTTATATATGATTACATGCTGGAAAATACCAATCCTGAATATGTTTTCTTTCAGAATGATCTTTACTGGACCATCCAGGGTGGGGCTGATCCATTATCATATTTTCAAAAATATCCCGGCAGGTTTATTTTATGGCATGTGAAGGACCATGCTGAGCTGGGAGCCAGCGGAACCATCAATTTTGAGCGGATCTTCAGGGAAGACACCCTGTCGGGTCGCCGGTTCATTATCGTGGAGGTGGAGGATTATAATTTCCCGCCCCTGGAAAGTGTCAGACGCAGCCTGGAATACCTTCTGGAAGCCGGTTTTCTGTAACACACGACCTTCTGGCATCCAGCCGAACCATATAAGCGTACTCATTAAAATCATTAAAAATGAAACCAATGTCCCGACGAAAGTTTATTGGCAACGCAGCCCTGACGGCTGCCGGATTTACGATTCTTCCCAGCACAGTCATCAGTGGGCTGGGCCATAAAGCCCCCAGCGATAAACTCAATATTGCGGGAGTAGGGGTAGGAGGTCGTGGATTTGCAGTGTTGCGAGCCATGGAAAGCGAAAATATTGTGGCCTTATGCGATGTAGACTGGAAGTACAGCCAAAGATGTTTTGACTATTTTTCAGACGCTAAGAGGTATTGGGACTGGCGGGTGATGTTCGATGAAATGATGGATGATATAGATGCTGTGGTGGTGGCTACTGCCGATCATACTCATGCTGCTGTTGCTGCCTATGCCATGGCGGCTGGCAAACATGTTTATGTAGAGAAACCCCTGACCCATACAGTGTATGAGTCGCGCCTGCTGACCCGCCTGGCAGAGAAGCACCAGGTGGCCACCCAGATGGGTAACCAGGGTGCCTCGGAGCAGGGGGTGAATACCATCTGCGACTGGATCTGGAAAGGAGAGATCGGTGAAGTGACCCGGGTAGAAGCTTTTACCGACCGCCCCATCTGGCCCCAGGGCCTGGCCCGCCCCACCGAAGTGCAACAGGTGCCCGATACCCTCAACTGGGATCTTTTTGTTGGGCCGGCTCCCATGCGTCCCTATCATGAGATCTATACCCCCTGGAACTTTCGCGGGTGGTGGGACTTCGGTACCGGAGCCCTGGGTGATATGGGGTGTCATGTATTGCATCCGGTATTCAAAGGCCTGATGTTGGGTCATCCGGTTAGTGCACAGGGTAGTTCTACCTTATTGCTGCAGGATTCGGCCCCACAGGCCCAGAAGGTACGCATGGTGTTTCCGGCACGGGTTGATGATCCCCACTCAAAGGTTGCCTTTCCCCAGGTGGAGGTGAACTGGTATGATGGAGGAATACGACCCGACCTGCCTCAGGGATGGCCTCCCGGCCGCGATATGAATGACGACGGGGGAGGGGTGCTGTTTCATGGCACCAAAGATACGCTGGTGTGCGGCTGTTATGGCCGAAGACCATGGCTGCTATCGGGAAGGACTCCTGAGGTGGCCCAGGTGCTGCGACCCGTGGAGCTCTCCCATGAGATGGATTGGGTAAGGGCTTGTAAAGAATCACCCCAAAACAGGGTGCAGCCTGCTTCTGCTTTTCATGAGGCGGGCCCCTTTAACGAAATGGTAGTGATGGGGGTGTTGGCAGTGCGTCTGAAGGAGTTGCACAAACAGCTCCAATGGGATGGGGTCAACATGAAATTTACCAATATTGATGAAAATGAAGAATTCCGAATCATTATTGAGGATGATTTCAAAATTACCGATGGACACCCCACCTTCAATCAGAAGATGACCGATCCGGTGAATGCCAGGGCCTTTGCCGCCGAGCTGATCAGGCATTCCTACCGGGCAGGATGGGATTTACCCCCCATGCCTTCCTGAAATGTTTTTGTAAACCTAAAGTTCATAAAATGAAAAAGCTCAGTTTATTATTTATTGGTTCTGCCCTGTTAGTGGCTTTAATAGCATGCAACGGACAGGTACAGCAGAATTCACAAAACAACCAAAACATGCAGGATGCTTCCTTAAATCAGCTCAACGAACAGGAAAAGCAGGAAGGCTTTATGCTGCTGTTCGACGGTAACTCTTTTGAGGGATGGCGGGGCTACAACCAGCCAGCATTCCCCGATTCGGGATGGGTGATAGAAAATGGCACCCTGAAGGTGCAGGGCACCGGCACGGGCGAAGCCGGTGGCCAGGGCGGGGATATCATTTATGATCAGAAATTCCTGGATTTCCATCTGAAGCTGGAATGGAAAGTCTCTGAAGGAGGCAATAGCGGGGTCTTCTACCTTGGTCAGGAGATTGAAGATGAGCCCATCTGGAAGTCGGCCCCCGAGATGCAGATCCTGGACAATGAAAGGCATATTGATGCTCAACTGGGAGAAGATGGCAACCGCCAGGCAGGTTCGCTTTATGACCTGATCCCTGCCAAGCCCCAGAATGCCCGCCCTGCCGGCCAATGGAACCTGGCTGAAATTATGGTGTATCGCGGCACGGTCGTGCATCGCCAGAATGGTGAGGTGGTACTGGAATACCACCTGGGAACCTCCGACTGGGAGCGGTTGGTTGAACAGAGCAAGTTTGCTGATTTCCCCTGGTTCGGGAAGTATGAGCCCGGGTATATTTCCCTGCAGGACCACGGTGATGATGTATGGTTCAGGAACATCAGGATCAGGGAATACTGATCATTTGCAGGAAACAAAAAAGCCGTCGCAATGAATTTATTGCGACGGCTTTCTGCTGGTGTTGAGTTTTTTATCTCACTACCCGGAAGGTTTTATTAAAACGGATACGGTTCAGGAAATTTTTATCGGGATCGAGCGACAGCCACACGAACATAGCCCTTCCCACGATGTGATCCTCGGGCACGAAACCCCAGAAGCGGGAGTCGGCCGAATTGTGACGGTTGTCGCCCACCAGCCAGTAATAGTCCATTTCGAACGTATAGCTGTCAACCGGCAGGCCATCAATCAGTACCTGGTCGTCGGTGACTTCCAGCTTTTTACCTTCATATACCCCGATGACTCTTTCGTACAACGGAATATTGGAAGTGCTGATTTCAATGGTTTCTCCCTTCTTTGGGATGTATATGGGCCCGAAGTTATCTTCATTCCAGGGGAAACCTGAATGGTGTGGAAAAATATAATTCATGGGCCGGTTTTCGGGTATGGTAAGTTGTTGTACATCCCTCACAACATTGATGTCTTTTATAATACCGGCGGTTTGCTGGCTCATGGCCAGAATATAAACGCCAGCTGAGGCCTGCGCCCATTCGGTTATGTTATTGCGTTCAAAGAACCGTGGAGAAAGGGGGTTACCATCAGTAACAACCTGGTAGTTGTGCTGAACCCCCTCCGGGGTTGCCAGGGGCATGCCATTGATAAAGATCTCGCCGGCCACAATTTCCAGGGTGTCGCCCGCAATCCCCACGCAGCGTTTGATGTAGTTCTCCCGTTTGTCGACCGGGCGGGCCACAACATCGAACTGTCGCCACACCTGATCACGGCCCATCTCACGCACCAGGGAATAATAGCTTTGATTTTGCCTTTGCAATGCCACAGTATCTCCGTCGGGATAATTGAACACCACCACGTCATTGTTTTTGATCTTGCGCAGGCCCGGGAAGCGGTAATAGGGCAGCTTGATCCATTCAACATACGATTTGGTAAAGCTGGTTAGGGGCAGGGTGTGATGGGCAAAAGGAAAAGCGATCGGGGTATTGGGAATTTTAGGCCCGTAGCTGATCTTGCTTACAAACAGGTAATCACCCACCAACAATGTCTTCTCCATCGATGAGGTTGGAATGGTATATGCTTCTACCATGAAGGTACGGATCAGGGTGGCTGCAATTACTGCAAAGATGATGGCATCAGCCCACTCGCGGCCGGCCGATTTCTTGATCTGCGGCAGCTCGTCAGGATGGGTATATTTTTCTCTTGGTGAAAAGCCCAGATAAGGAAGATACACAAAAGGAAATAAAACGCCCAGGGCCTGCTCTCCCAGTCCGTCCTTGCGGAAGCACTTCAGGGTCTCTACAACCATCAGCAGCAAGGTAAACACGTTGATGAAGGGCAGGATCAGAAAGATGTACCACCACAAAGGCTTATTGACCACCTTCAACCAGATATACAGGTTGTAAAAGGGAATCAGGGCAGCCCAGCCTTTATATCCAGCCTTTTGGAAAATGCGGTACAATCCCGCCAGGGAAGCCACAAAAAAAAGAATGGATAGGATCATGTAAATACTCATGGTAAAACAGTTAAAATTTTAATAAATCCTTCATTGTAAAGATACCTTTTTTGCCCATCACCCAGAGGGCTGCTGTGAGCGCCCCCTTTACAAACCCGTTGCGGTTGTGAGCCGTATGGGTTATTTCAATGCAGTCATCAGCTCCTTCATACGCTACGCTATGGGTGCCGGTTACATGCTGTATTCGTTGCGCCCTGACTGCCAGGACATTTTCTGCGGGGGCTTCTGTTAACTCCCACCCTGAAAGTTGCGGATGAATGGCCACCAGGTCGTTGGCCAGGCTCACTGCTGTGCCACTGGGGGCATCCAGCTTCTGAAGGTGATGAATTTCATTCAGGCGTGGGGAATATTCTTTATAGCCAGCCATCAATTCTGCCAGCTTGCGGTTGAGTTCAAAAAAGAGGTTCACCCCCAGGCTGAAGTTGGAAGCATGAAACAGGGTGCCATCATATTGGCGGCAGGCTTGCTCCAGGTGGGGTAGTTGGGAGTGCCAGCCGGTGGTGCCCGTCACAACAGGGATGCCAGCCTTGAAACATCTTTCGATATTTGCAGGGGCACTGGTGGGGGTTGTGAATTCAATGGCTACCTCAGCTTTGGATAAGGATGGCTGATAATCAATCCAGTCTTCTTCCCGGTCGATGATCACCTGGATATGATGCCCGCGGGCAACTGCCATTTTTTCTATTTCCTGACCCATTTTCCCATAACCGATCAGCGCAATGTTTATCTTCCTGTCCATGATGATTCAAAATCTTATTGTCAGTTTCAATCCAGTTGCAGAGGCCATTCCCTGGCTGGGGGGCATGGGGGTTATCTGTGGATGCATGCGCATGGTAAGATCTTCACCTACATCAAAATCCAGCAGATGAGCATCTACACTGGCATCCAGTATATTGAGCAGGTACAACACGGCACCGGCAATATAGGAGATCTCCAGGTTGCGCCGGTAATAATTCATGCCCCGCTGCAGGTTGGCTGCAGGAATCCCTTCAAACTCATCGATAGTATTGGGATTCCCGTCAACTTTGGCTAGATAGGCATTGCGTAAAAACTGATACTCATTGTTGTTGAAGTTCACAAAATAGGCGACTGCTCCAAACCCCACGTAAATGATCGGGACCTTCCAGTAGCGCCCGTTATAAATCTGGCCCATGCCCGGAAGGGCTGCCGAAAGCATGGAAGCCCGGGTGGGGTCATAAAATCTTTTTTCTTCAGGCTCTTCCTGTTGTGTTTCATCGGAGGGTTCCCGGTAGGTGATCACGGGTTCCTGCTGCTGGGCATATGCCCTGGAGGTGGTTAAGGCATTTAATAGCAACGACAGAACAATGAACAAGAAAGGGATCAGGCCCGTTCTCCATGTTCTGAATATGTTGTGATGGTCATTATGGGTATCACACAGGGGCACAGCAGCTTTTGGGGTTTTACTGGTTTACCAGGCTAATGATGCGCTCCAGATCCTCTTCTGAGGCAAAATGAATCACGATAGAGCCTTTGCCGCCTGGTTTCGCTTTGATCTGTACTTTAGAACCATATGACTCGCCCAGTTGTTTTTGAATCTGCAAGTATTTTTGTTTGTCAACCGTGGGTGCCTGTTTTTCCTTGCTGGGTTCGGCTTCCGGGGGAAGGGGCTGGGAGAGATTTCTGACAATTTCTTCCACATCACGCACCGAGAGACCCTGAGCCACCATGTCCTGGTATAATTCCAGCTGGGTGGTGGTATCTTCAATAGCCACCAGGGCTTTGGCATGACCCATGGTGATGATATCCTGGCGCAATCCGATCTGAATTTCTCCGGGAAGGTTTAAAAGACGAAGATGGTTGGCTATGGAGGAACGACTTTTGCCCAACCGTTCGCTAAGCATCTCCTGGGTAAGTGAAAACTCTTCCAACAGCTGTTTATATCCTAAAGCTGTTTCTATAGGGTTCAGATTTTCACGCTGAATATTTTCCACAATAGCCATCTCCAGCATCACGCGGTCGGTGGCTTTGATGATATAGGCGGGGATGTCGGTGAGCCCTGCCATGCGGGAAGCTTTGCACCGGCGTTCGCCTGAGATTAATTGCAGGCGGCCATTTTCATCTCTTCGCAGGGTCACGGGTTGAATTACTCCTTGTTCCTTGATGCTGGCAGCCAGCTCGTTCAGGGCACGATCGTCAAAATCGGTGCGCGGCTGATAGGGATTGCTTTCAATGTCATCCAGTAGTACCTTGCCTATGGTGCCAACGGCCAGCAGATCCTTTTCTATATCATAAACAGGTTGTACCTCCCCATGCGATTGATCCAGCAATGCGCTGAGCCCTTTTCCTAAAGCTCTTTTTTTTGCATTCATTTTTGTATCCCGATATTTTTTTCTGACTGATTGATTTTGGTCATCTCGTTACGCTGAAGGATCTCACGGGCCAGGTTCAGGTAGTTGATGGCGCCACGGCATTGTGCATCATGCATGATGATGGTCTCTCCAAAACTGGGGGCTTCCCCAAGCTTGGTGTTGCGTTGGATGATGGTGTCGAATACCAGTTCCTGGAAATGGCTGCGTACCTCTTCTACTACCTGATTCGACAACCGCAGGCGGTTATCGTACATGGTCAGCAGGATCCCTTCTATCTCCAGGTTTGGATTCAGGCGCGACTGGACAATCTTGATGGTGTTTAGTAGTTTGCCCAGTCCTTCCAGGGCAAAATACTCGCACTGAACAGGAACAATCACTGAATCGGCTGCCGAAAGGGCGTTTACGGTGATCAGACCCAGAGAAGGTGAGCAGTCGATCAGCACAAAATCATAATCGTCTTTCACCTTATTGATCACCTTGCGCATCATCATTTCGCGATGTGGCAGGTTGATCATTTCAATTTCAGCACCCACCAGATCAATGTGGGCCGGGATAAGATCCAGATTGGGTGTTGAGGTGTTCAGCAGGATATTGGAAGGTTCTACATCATCGATGATGCACTCATAGATACTGGTCTTTACTACCTTAGGATCAAACCCAACGCCTGATGTGGCATTGGCCTGGGGGTCTGCATCAATCAGCAGGGTTTTATATTCCAGAACGGCCAGACTGGCAGCCAGATTAATGGCAGTAGTGGTTTTGCCTACCCCGCCTTTTTGATTGGCAATTGCGATTACTTTACTCATAGATTCTTATGAAAACGGATTAGTTCTCTTTTGATTGCTGACTTGTGGCAGCTTTTTCCTGCACCGGCTTCAGGGTATTTCCTGCAAGGCCTGCCAGGGCAGCAAACACCTTGAAATCATTGCCCCTGAATATGTTTAGAGGTTTTTAGTGTGCTGTGCAAATTTACAATTTCTGCCTCCTTGTAGGTTTTTTTTTTGTTAAAAATTATAAACATTCCATTTGCAGGAATTTGTACCTTCCTGCAGGAAAGCTGATCAAGGATTGATTTTTCGATGGGTGGTGTTGGAAGTAACAGGGGAAATTACTCTTCGGGAGCCTCTTCCGATGTCGTTCCTGTGTCTTCTTTGCGGGGGGATTCGCCATGGAAATCATCCCTGCGTTGGCCTCCTTCTGCCGGTGGTGTAATTTCTCCCTGGCCTTTTTCTACCTCTTCAAAAGCTTCTTTCAGGGCTTGTTCAAATTTCCCGAAGTCTTCCTGGTAAAGAAACAGTTTGTGTTTCTCAAAAAAGAAATGCCCGGTTTGCTGATTGAAACGCTTCTTGCTTTCGGTGATGGTCAGGAAAAGTTCATTAGAACGGGTCGCTTTAACATCAAAGAAATATGTGCGTTTGCCTGCCCTAACGGCTTTAGAAAAATATTCTTCCTGAGGTGCATTGCTGCCAAACTCATCCATTATGTATTCCTCCCTTTAACTTTTATGTTGGCAATTATGATTGGATAATTCTGAATGTCCTGTAGTACAGGGCGTTGGTTATGCTTAATGGTTTTTATTATAGAATCGTCTTTACAAATATAATAAAATGTTTATTATTCCTGCTATCCGGCAAAACAATCATGCCTGCCACTGCATACACCAATATCTTAAAAAGCTTTAAATCCTACCCGTGGTGCCTGGGAGATTCATTAATTGATCGTGGATTGCAGGTGACCATACCAGGAATCAGCCGCTTTCAGGAATAGCTTTTCCAGCATTTGATCGGTGAAGTCATTGTAAGGGTGAGAAGCAGATTGATATAAATCAACCAATGTGATGGCATAATTCGTGCCTCCAAACCCGGTGGTGGCATAATGCTGATGTTCACGTTTGAATTCCTGTTGCTGCTGTTGATCCATGTCCGAAATCTTCACGGGACAAAAGGTGGCGGCAAGGGCCCATTCCTGGCCCGAGGGCATTGCAATGGCCACTACAATCGTGTTGTCGGGAAGAACCAGCACCTTATCTTCCTTGGGAGTCATGCATCAGGGGGTTAAATTTACCGCCCAGGTTTAAAGGGCTTTGCACCTGGGAAATCCGTGTTTTTTTGAGTTGCCAGTATAAAAATAAGGCTTATAATTTAGATAAAAAAGAAAGGAATTGAAATTTTACGCTTAAAAAAAAGGATTAAATATGTTAACTTGCAATGACCTTTTGCCACCATAGGTTTGATGCCTACTTTTTGCGCTGGAAAAAATTACCCTTTGAAGCAAGTAAAATTCAATTACTTTTGCAGGGATTTTCAGCCTGGTGAATATTGGCTGTGAATATATTGATCCTTTTACTATTGAATTAATTTTTTATGCTGAACAGAAGGCATCTGCGGGTAAAGGTTTTACAAAGCCTTTATGCTTTTATCCAATCGGGCAATGACGATTTGGCCGCGGGCGAAAAAGAACTGCTCTTTGGAATTGAAAAGATCTATGATCTGTACATCTACCAGTTTACCCTGCTGGCAGAATTGCACCGGCAGGCAGGGCGTGTCATGGAAGAAAACCGTCACAAACGGTTGCCTACTGCCGAAGACCTCAACCCCAATACCCGCTTTCTTGATAATAAGGCCCTGTTGATGATCGTGTCCAATCAACAGCTCCAGGAATTTGCTTCCAAAAGAAAGATCCATTGGAATAACGACCTCGATCTGGTTCGCAAGTTGCTGATGCATATTCAGCAGCAGAGCTACTTTCAAAAATATCTGGAAATACCCCAGCCTACGCTCGAACAGGACGTTGAGTTTCTGGTCAGGCTGGTGAAAAAGGACCTGATGAATTTTGAATTGCTGCACCATTTTTATGAAGAGAAAAGTATCTATTGGCTTGATGACTGGGAGCTGGTCAACAAAATGCTGATTAAAACCCTGAAGAATGCCCTGGAAAAAGGCACCGCTGGTATTGAGCTGCTCGATCTCTTCAAGGAGTTGGAAGATCGGGTGTTTGCCCGTGATCTCTTTAAACGTACCATTCTCAACCAGCAGGATATGGATCAGGTCATCTCAGACAAGACCCAGAACTGGGATATTGAGCGCATCGCGCTGATGGACGTGATCATCATGAAAATGGCTCTGACCGAAATCCTGAAGTTCCCCGAGATACCCATTAAGGTGAGCCTCAATGAGTACATCGAATTGTCGAAGATGTACAGCACGCCAAAAAGCAAGGTGTTTATCAATGGCATTCTCGATAAACTGGTCGAGGAATTTATCCGGGACAATAAGATCAACAAGAACGTGAAAGGGATGCCGGGAATTGATAAATCCTAAATCATTATCTTTGTTTTTTTAAGGAGGTTTTTCATGATCAGATTATATAAGAAGTTGTTTTTTCTGATGGCAGCGTCAGGATTGTTTCTGTTAACCAGTTGTTCCTCGGGAGGTACAACCCAACAATCCTCAGAAGCTGAAGACACTGCCTCTAAGGGGGTGGCTGAGGCCACTTTTGAGAAAACCTCGCATGACTTCGGGAAGATTTTCAGCGGGGAGAGGGTTTCTTTTGCCTTCAATTTCACCAACACCGGCGATTCCCCACTTGTAATTACCAACACCCGTAGCGGATGCGGCTGTACCGTGGGTGAATATTCTAAAGAACCCATTGCTCCGGGAAGCACCGGACGGATCAATGTATTGTTTAACAGTGCCGGCAGAAATGGCTTTCAAAGTGAAACCATCCGAATATCTACCAATGCTGACCCTTCGGAACATTTGCTTCGCATCAGTGCTGAAGTGATCAGAGAATAATTCTAATTTTAATTATTAAACCCAAACACTCATGAACCTGATCAGTATTTTTTTGATGATGCCTCCTGAAGAAGGTGGTGGCGGGCTGGGCGCCTTCTTGCCCTTGATATTAATTGTTCTTGTTTTTTATCTGTTTTTCATCCGGCCACAGATGAAAAAGCAAAAACAACTGCGTAAATATCGCGAAAGCCTGCAAAAAGGCGATAAAATCATCACCATTGGAGGCATCCACGGCAAGATCGTGGAGATTCAGGAAACAACCTATACCGTTGAGGTAGAAGGACAGAACAGGCTCAAGATTGAGAAATCTGCCGTGGCCATGGATGGTGCTTCCGAAAAGCTTGGCGAAAACCGCTAATCGTTCATTCTCAGAAGGTCGCCATTGTCTGATGCGGAAGCCGGTAACCATCGGCCCCCGGACAAGGTGACCTTCTGATTTTTTAACCAGCAACAGGCTGTTATGAAAGGAGTAGCTTTCAAATGGAGTAAATACCGCATCCTGCCCAGGGAGCCCTTGCGCAGAAGAAAGGTCTATATCTTCCTGGCCTGTTTGTTTCTGAGTACTACCTTCTGGCTGGCTGCAAAGCTGTCAAAAGAAGGTCAGGGGTCATTTTCCCAACCTGTTGCGGTGGTTGAAGTGCCCGAAGGATATTTCCTCGCTTATAAAAGCCATTCTTTTATCAGATACACCGTTCAAACTACCGGGATGCGCATGCTTACCTCCCGGTTTTTTGTTCCCACCGATACCTTCCAGGTGAATGCATCGGTGCTGCCACGCATGACACGTGATGGGCAAACCATGCATTACCTTACTTATTCCAGCATGGCCTTTCGCATCGCCAACCAACTTCGTACAGAAGTGGAGCTGTTGAATGTTTGGCCCGACACCTTGTTCATTCAGTTGGTGCCTTCCATGCAGAAAAAGGTCAATGTGCAATTGAATGCCGATTTTGGCTTTTCCAAAAGATTCCATCAGTATGGTCCGGTCGTGATTGAACCCGACAGTGTCACGATTACAGGCCCGGTATCTGTGGTGGATACCTTGTCTACCATATTTACCCATTATGTTGCAGTCGAGAATCTGAATGCTACCCGCCGGTTTGAAGTGCCATTGCGAAGACCCCAGGGACTGGAAACAGCCCAATTGTCGCAGGAAAAAATTACGGTAGAGGTCCCCGTGGAGGAGTATACCGAATCATCCACGATGGTGAATCTGGAGGTCAGGTGCCCCGAGGATCGGACCAGTGCCCCGGGTTCTGACCTGGTGCTGTATCCTCCCCAGGTGGAGATTACCTATCTGGTTGCCCTGCGCGATTATGAAAGGGCCGATACCACAGCCTTTTCAGCATATGTAGAATGCCCCGCACCCGATTCCAGGCCCGAACGTCTGGAAGTGACCGTGGAGCGGTTTCCCCCATTTGTCATCTTTCAAAACGTGAGACCCAGGTCGGTGGAATATCTTATTTTGAAATAAAACCCTCAGGATGTTGCAAGTCGGACTTACCGGGAATATTGGCAGCGGCAAAACTACTGTATGCCACTTTTTTGAAGTACTGGGTGTTCCGGTCTACTATGCTGACCAGCGGGCCCGGCAGATCACCAATACCCCTCAAGTGCTCGGTCACATCCATCAGGCCTTCGGTGCTGAGGTTTTTGACAGGCCCAATATACTGAACCGCCAGAAGCTGGCACAGGTTGTTTTTAATGATCAGGAGGCCTTAAAGACCCTGAACGGGTTCATCCATCCCCGGGTTTATCGTGATTACCAGCAATGGCTGGAACTGCATTCACAAGCAGCCTATTGCCTTCAGGAAGCAGCCATTATTTTTGAATCAGGAAATGAAGGCCGCTTCGATCAGGTGATTGTTGTAAGTGCCCCCAGGGATATTCGCCTGCAGCGTGTTACGACCAGGGAAAAAGTGGATCGCCATCACGTAGAACAACGCATGAATAACCAGATGGATCAGCAAACTCTGGAAGAAAAAGCAGATTATGTGATTGTTAATGATGACCACCATGCTATTATCCCACAGGTACTGAAGCTGCATGCCCTGCTGGGAGGCGAAAGTTTTCACCTGCATAACAAGGAATTTTAAAAATATTCATATAAAAAGACCGTTAAAACTATAACCTGTTTCAATATTTTCAATCATCTTGAAAAATATCCTGAACCTTTTTGCTGTTCTGATCATGCTGACTGCCCCCGGAAGGGTTCTGGCCCAGCAAAGTGGCAGGGCATATGAGTTCCTGGGTTTACCGGCTACTGCCCGTACTACTGCCCTGGGAGGATACGCCATTCCGGATATGGAACAAGACCTGGGAATGGCCCTGGTGTTTCCCTCCTTGCTGAATCCTGACATGACCGGGCAGCTATCCATGAACTTTGTGGATTATTTCTCAGACATCAACTATGGTACGGTCAGCTTTTCCCACTTCTTTCAAAAGGCTGGCACCTTTAGTGCTTCGCTGCAGTATGTTGATTATGGCACCTTCACCGAAGCAGATGAAACAGGCCAGACTCATGGCACTTTTAGTGCCGGCGATTATAGCCTGATGATCGGGTGGGGCAGAAGGCTGAGCAACCATTGGTCTATTGGCAGCAACCTGAAAACTATTTATTCCTCATATTATGAATATAACAGCTTTGGGCTGGCCCTGGATGTGTCTCTTACCTATCAGGATGCTGCGCGCAATCTGGCTGCTGGTATTGTAGCACGTAATATGGGCCGGCAACTGGTGCATTACACCAACCAAAATACTGAATCCCTGCCTTTTGACCTGATGATCGGAGTGTCGAAAAAACTGGATAATGCGCCCTTCAGGCTCTCGCTCATCACCCATAACCTTCACCGTTACCGTCTGGATTATCCCTCCATGATCTCCTTGCCCGACGAGATGTTTGATGAGCAGCCCACAGGCGAAAGCTCTCAGGATAAACTCTCGGAAATTGGTGACAACCTGATGCGCCATGCGGTGCTGGGGCTGGAGTTTATGCCTGGCCGCAGCTTTAGCTTCAGGGTGGGGTATAATTACCGGCGACGTCAGGAGATGAAGGTAGATACCCGGCTTTCCACAGTAGGGTTCTCCTGGGGATTTGGTATTAAGATCTCGCGTTTCCATTTTAGTTACGGCCGATCAAATTATCATCTGGCAGGTGCTCCCAATCACATTTCCATCAGCACCAACCTGAAAGATTTATTTCAACAATCTGAAGCACCCTCTGAATAATCATGACTGAATCGCTACAAGTAGAAATTGACCCGGCCGCAGGATTTTGCTTTGGTGTGGCACGGGCTGTTCATATGGCTGAAGAACAACTGAAGGCCCATGGAAGCATCTGGTGCCTGGGCAGCCTGGTGCATAACAACCAGGAAGTACTGCGCCTGGAAAACATGGGCCTGAAGGTGATCGGCCGCCAGGATCTCAAAGAGCTTTCCAATACCAGGGTGCTGATCCGCGCTCATGGAGAACCTCCTGAGACATATGCGATAGCCCTAAAGAACAATATTGAACTGATTGATGCTACCTGCAAAGTCGTTTTGAGGCTGCAGGGACGCATCCACAAAGACTTCAATGCCTCCCGGGATGAAGGAGGCCAGTTGGTGATTTACGGCAAACAAGGCCATCCGGAGGTCGACGGATTGATGGGGCAGACTGCAGGCAAGGCCATTCTGATCGACGACAGTGATGAGGAAAGCCTTGCCAGGATCGACTTCTCAAAGCCCATCTCCCTTTACTGCCAGACCACCCAAAGTCTGGAAGGATATGCCCGTCTGGTGAATGCCATCAAAGCAAAAATCAAAAAACAGGAGGCCCCCAGGGCTGGATTTTCGGCCCACGACACCATCTGCAGGCAGGTAGCAGGCCGGGGCCCACGATTGCGCGAATTTGCCGGCAAACATGATGTGATGGTTTTTGTCAGCGGCAGGGAAAGCTCCAACGGACGTTTTCTTTTTGATATATGCCGCAAGACCAATGCGCATAGTTACATGGTCTCGGGCCCTGAAGAAGTGCAGGAGCAATGGTTTCATCCGGCCGATAAAGTCGGGGTGAGTGGGGCCACCTCAACACCTCAATGGCTCATGGAAGCTGTTGCCGACAGGATTAACAGCTTTTCACGGCATTGATCTCCGGTAAAGGGTTCTGCAAACAACCTTCAGGCAATTGTTATCTAATATAGATTTCATAAAATTAAGTATATTTGAAAAAGCTTTTTTATGAAATTTACTCCGGCAGGTTGGTATCTGTTTCTTTTCTTCCTGTTCCCTCTTCCCCTTGTTTATGCAGGTGAACCACCCCTGCCCGGCAAGGAAGGCTCCGTAGCTTGCTGGGTGTTTTTCTCCGATAAGAAAGAGGTGTCTTTTGATGCAGATGATTATTTCCATCCGGCTGCCATTGCCCGCCGGCTGAATCATGGCCTTGATATTTACGACAGCCTGGACCTGCCCGTACGCGAAGATTACCTGCAGCAGGTAGATCATGTGGTTGATACCATCCGGATGGTTTCCCGTTGGTTCAATGCGGTCAGGGTTATGGCCCGCCCTATGCAGATCGTAAAGCTCGAAGAAATGCCTTTTGTCAGAAAGGTGTTGATCTCCAACATGCAATCCTATCCTGCTTCAGTTGACACTGCAGAGACCTTGTCTTCGCAGCTCTCGCCCGAATGGCTGCTGAAGCTCAATGCCCAGATACAGAGTATGGAAGGGTTGCTGTTTCATCAGAATGATGTTGATGGCAAGGGCATCCGGATTGCCATTTTTGATGGGGGTTTCCCCGGAGTAGATACCCATCCTGTCTTTGAACACATGATCAAAAACAAGCGAATTGCTGCTACCTGGGATTTTCACCGCAACACAGAAAATGTTTTTGATCACATGCAGCATGGCACCCAGGTGCTCTCCGTGTTGGGCGGGAGGTATCATGATGTGCCCATGGGGCTGGCTACCGGGGCCGAATACCTGCTTGCCCGCACCGAGATGTGGCGCGAACCCTTCTTTGAAGAGGAATACTGGCTGGCAGCCATGGAGTGGGCCGACCGGCATGGGGCTCATATCATCAATTCCTCGCTGGGATATTCCTACCAGCGGTATTTCCCCGAAGACATGGACGGTGAAACATCATTGGTGGCTCAGGCTGCCGCCATTGCCTTCAGCAAAGGAATGCTGATTGTCAATTCGGCAGGAAACAGTGGGGTAGATGTCTCCTGGCGGATCGTTTCCACTCCCGGTGATTCGCCCGATGTGTTGACCGTGGGTGCTTTGAGCTATCCTGGGTTGCTTCCTGCTTCTTATTCCTCAAGGGGGCCCACTGCCGATGGCCGGATGAAGCCCAACCTGTCGGCCATTGGCAATGTGGTGGCTGCCGCTCAGCAGGGATTCGCCGATCCTTCCGGGTCTTCTTTTTCCAGCCCCCTGGTGGCTGGCTTTGCTGCCTGTGTATGGCAAATGCATCCCCAATGGACCAACAAGCAGCTTTTTGAAGCGTTGGAACAAAGCGGACATCTGCATCCCTATTACGACTTTGATCAGGGATACGGCCTGCCCCAGGCAGGATATTTTTTTTCCCCGCCAGGATCCTTAACAAATAAAAGCTTCGAATTTGTGGTGGAGCAGCAAAACCTGAAAGTGATGGTGCGTAATATTATCTCTGAGAAACAACAGGATGACCCGTTGAACGATTATCTGTATTATCACATCCAGAATGCCCGGGGAGAGCTGGAGCAGTATTTTGTGGTGCTGGCCCAACAACAGGAGGTGCTTTCCCTCTCGTTGGATGATTTTCAACCCGGCCAGAAGCTGATGGTCCACTACCGGGGTTTCACGGCCTCATGGACCTTTTAATTAAATATCCAGATGCTATGATCAGAAAAATGTTGCTGGCAGGTTCTTTATTATGGATTACCGGTCTGTGCCTGCAGGCACAGGAAGTGGTGATTGCCGAGGACCTCAGGGGGGATACCCTGGTTGCAGAATTTGGCATGAATCGTAAGCATTATCTGCATAGTTTCCTGGGAGCACACTTTTCGTCAGGCACTGCCGACGATCCCCGGGGAGATGTCTCTATGGGAAACTCCTGGACCCTGGAATACGGCTTCAGGTATAAGAGACGTTTCTCGCAGGTGTTCTCCGGGGGGCTGGAAACCTCTCTGAAACGCGCCTCTTACCATCCCGATCAGTTTCTGCTGCCCGACCTTGCTGAGGAGTATACCTATAAGCGTGAAAAGTTCGTCTTCCTGAGCCTGGGCATGGCAGCCTATCAGCGGATAAATTATGGAAAGAGAGGCAACTACATCGGCAGGTTTGTTGATGTGGGGCTCTATGGTGATCTGCATTACAACCTCAGGCAAATCATCCGCTACAGCGGCACCGATGACCACCTGCGGCTGCGTCGCAGCAGGATGGATATCCATCACTTATTCGAATATGGGGTGCTGGCGCGCGTGGGGTTCAATAACTTCGTAATCAAAGGCACTTATCGCCTGTCGGAGATCTTTACCGCGCAAAGCGGACTGGCGGAGTTTCCACGCTTTAAACTGGGACTGGAGATAGGAATTCATCCCTTATAGTGGAGGTGGGGAAAATCAGCAACACGTGATAAACTCCTCAATTCCTCTGCCTCTCAACTCTTTTTCTTCACTTAGTTTATCTGCTCATCTGCTAATCCTCAAATCTGCTCATCCTTTTAAACTTTTTCAAGGATCATCAGCCCGTCGCGGAAAGGCAGCAACAAGCTGGTCACTGCCGGGTGTGCCGCCACATATTCATTAAACTGCTGTAATGCGAGGGTTTCCTTGTCGCCTGAGGCAGCCGGTTCCAGCACCTTTCCGCTCCATAGCACATTGTCGGCAAGGATGATACCGCCCCGGGGCATCCTTTCAATCACCAGGTCGAAGTACCGGATGTAGTTTTCCTTATCGGCATCAATAAATACCAGCTCGGGAATGTCTTCGATGGTGGGAATGATATCCAGGGCTTCGCCAACATGAAGCCTGATGCTGTCCGACAAACCGGCCTGGTTAAAAAAGGAGGTGGAGAAGTCTTCCAGCTCGGGGTTGTGGTCAATGGTGTGCAGCACCCCGCCGGGAGCAAGACCCTGGGCCAGGCATATGGCCGAATAACCGGTATAGGTTCCTATTTCCAGGATGACCCGGGGTGCCTTCAGCCGGGAGATCAATTCGAGGAACCGGCCCTGCAGATGTCCTGAGAGCATGCGCGGACGCAATACCCGGGCATGGGTGTTGCGGTTGAGTTTCTTCAACACCTCTGATTCCGCAGTGCTCATCCTGCTGGCATAATTATGTATATCTTCAGGAGTGATGTACATGGTTCAGGAAGGTTATTTTGATTGATAGATCAACACGCTCAGGTGGTTGGGATCGAATACTTCATTGGCGGCCTGCAGGATGTCGGATGATGAAATGACCTCTATTTTACGGTTAATTTCTTCTATGCTGTCTACCTCGTTGTAGGTCAGCAGGCTCTTTCCCAGCGAGAGCATCTCGTTGATGTTTGATTCAAAGGAGATGGCCACCTGGCCGGTGAGTTGTTGTTTGGCACGCTTCAGCTGAAGCGTACCCAGCCTTTTTTCGCGAAAGCGGCTCATCTCCCGGCGGATCAGTTCAAGGGTCCGGTCAGAATATCCCGGGTCAGTGCCAAAGTATATGCTCAGGATGCCTGTATCTGAGTAGGCCTGATAGTGGCTTTCAATATTATAGCAGAAGCCATACTTTTCGCGGATGGCCATGTTGAGCCGGGAGTTCAGTCCGGGCCCGCCCAGCATATTGTTCAGAAGGATCAGGGTGGTTTTCAGGGAATGATGAACATCATAAGCCTGATTGCCAATCATACAATGGGTCTGGTGATTCTTGCGGTTCACGGTTTTTTGCGAAGGCTGGTAACCCGTAAACGGGGTTCTTCCTTTGCGGGCAGCCACAAAAGGCAGCCCGGCAAAATACCTTTCTGAGAGTTTTACCAGCCGGTCGAAATCAATGTTGCCTACCGAACAGATTACCATCTCCTCGGTGGCATAATTCCTTTGCATGAACTGTGTGATGCTGTTGTGGTCAAAGGATTTCAGATGCTGCGGGGTGCCAAGAATATTCCTTCCCAGGGGGTGCCCGTGAAATACCTGGTCATCAAAATCATCAAAGATCTGTTCGCCGGGCGAATCTTTATAGGAATTGATCTCATCAATGATGATGTCTTTTTCTTTCATCAGCTCTTTCCCGGGAAACACAGAATTGAAAACAATGTCGGAGAGCAGGTCAAACCATCTCTGGTAAAAGGGCGACATAAAGGAAGAATAGATACAGGTATCTTCCTTTGAGGTATACGCATTGATCTCGCCACCCACATTCTCCATGTGGCTGAGGATATGGTGGTTGCGGCGCTTGCGGGTGCCCTTGAAGATCACATGCTCAATAAAATGAGCCAATCCTTGTTCGGAACTCTGTTCATCGCGCGAGCCGGCATTCACAATCAGCCCGCAATGTGCTACATAGGAACTGGTATTTTTATGGATAATCCGGATGCCGTTGGCCAGCCGGTGGGTTTGATATGTCATCTTTTTTTCATTGGGAACCTCATCAGATAATCCGCCTTCACCATCCCTTTGGAGATATTGCTCAGTTTTTTCTTAATCAGCTGTTTCTTCAACGGGGAGAGATGATCGACCATCAGGACACCCTGGATATGATCATACTCGTGCTGGATGATCCGGGCTGCCACCCCGCTGTATTGCTCCTGGTGGTGCTCAAAGTTCTCATCCTGGTAGCTGATGGTGATGTTGGGCTGGCGGTAAATATCTTCGCGCAGCTCGGGAAAGCTCAGACAGCCCTCGTTGAACAGCCACTGCTGGCCTGATTGTTCAAGGATTTGGGCATTGATGAATACCTTCTTGAAATTGGCCAGACCTGGATCTTCATCCTCAAAAGCAGAGGCGTCGATAATAAACAAGCGAATGCTTTTCCCTACCTGTGGGGCAGCCAGCCCCACGCCATTGGCCTTATACATGGTTTCCCACATGTTGGCAATGAAGGTGTCCAGTTCGGGGTAATCCTTATCGATGGGATCGGTTTTTTTCTTCAGTACCGGATCGCCATAAGCAACAATAGGCAGAATCATAATCTGTTAGAGATGTAGTTAAGTTTTTCAAGATAAGACTGCAGGATCAGGGTGGCGCTGATGGTATCCACCAGGGCCTTGTTCCGGCGTGCTTTTTTATTAATTCCCGCGTCAATCATGGTTTGCATGGCCATCTGTGAAGTGAACCGCTCATCCATGCGTTCAACCATGATGTCAGGGAAGGTTTTTCTTAAATGTGTTACAAAGGGATCGATATATCGTGCTGCATCGGAGGCCTGATTTTTCATGTCGAAGGGTTCGCCTACCACCATGCATTCAACAGGTTCGCGCGCCACATAATCCTTCAGAAAAGCGATCAGATCCTTTGAATGTACGGTAGTCAGCCCGTTGGCAATCATCTTCAGAGGATCGGTCACGGCAAGTCCCACCCGCTTGCTGCCATAATCGATGGCTAGTATTCTTCCCATAATGTCTGTTAAAGTGCAAAGATACAAAAGATTGAGAAAAGCAGGATTGTTAAACTTCCTGAAAAAGACGCTCTGAGAACCAGAAAAGATAAGAAGGCTCCCTTTATAGCTGATCCTTGCTCTATTATGGAGGCACAAACATGTCATGGCTTAAACAAGGCGGAGGTTAAACCGTAGCCAGACCATAATTGAACCAATGTTCAACCAAACGCTATTGGTTGAACATTGGTTGAACATTGGTTTAACATTGGTTCAACATTGGTTTAAATATAGATTTGGTCAGGGAGGGAATGGCCGGAGAACCCGCGCGATAGCATTCAGAGAAGTGTGTCAGGGAAAAATCAGATCATTCTTCTGAGAGTATTCCAGGAATAATTCCTGAATCAATAAGTAATGCCGGAATAATAGGCTGTTGAGCGCATAGGCCCCGGAAGGCTTCGCCATCCCGGAAAAATATCCTAATTTTGTTGTCAGCAACAGCCTTTTCTGCGAAAGCCAAGAGCTGTTGCTGGTGACGGATTAATAATTGTATAGATTTTATGGAACATTTACGAAATATTATTGAGCAGGCCTGGGAAGACCGTGAGATGTTGAAGCAACAGGCCACGCGCGAGGCCATCGGGAAGGTGATTGAGCTTCTGGACAAAGGGAAACTGCGGGTTGCCACGCCCCATGAAAACCACTGGCAGGTGAACGAATGGGTGAAGAAAGCTGTGATTCTGTACTTTCCCATCCGCCAGATGGAGACCATTGAAGTGGGGCCTTTTGAGTTTCATGATAAAATCCCTTTGAAGAAGGATTATAAAAAACTGGGCGTGCGCGTGGTGCCTCATGCCATTGCCCGGTATGGTTCGTACCTGGCGGCCGGGGTAATCATGATGCCTTCCTATGTTAACATTGGTGCCTGGGTAGGGTCAGGCACCATGATTGACACCTGGGCCACAGTAGGCAGCTGCGCACAGATCGGAAAGAATGTTCATTTGAGTGGCGGGGTGGGCATCGGAGGGGTGCTGGAGCCGGTGCAGGCTGCCCCGGTGATCATCGAAGATGATTGCTTTATTGGATCACGGTGTATTGTGGTAGAAGGAGTTTATCTTGAAAAGGAAGTGGTTTTGGGTGCCAACGTGGTGCTGACAGGCTCTACCCGTATTATTGATGTGAGCGGTGAAAAACCTGTAGAATATTCCGGCAGGGTGCCGGCGCGCTCGGTGGTGATCCCGGGTACCCTTCCCAAACAATTTCCGGCAGGTACCTATCAGGTGCCCTGTGCACTGATTATTGGCAAACGGAAGGAAAGTACCGATCGCAAAACAAGCCTGAATGAGGCCCTCAGGCAGTATAATGTGGCGGTTTAATTTTTTTGTCCATACCCCTTCAGCATTGAATATTCAGGTAATTTTGCAACATTCATTTTTTGCTGACAATTATGATGTTTTTGGTAAGGGATTTGCAGAAGAAATAATAAAAAGTCTTTTATGGATGAAGAAATAAAAAAAGCGGTTGAGGTGCTCAGGTTGGGTGGAACCATTTTGTATCCTACAGATACCATCTGGGGGATCGGAGCGGATGCCACCAATGCCCGGGCTGTTGATAAAGTCAGCAAGATCAAGATGCGTAATGACCACAAACCAATGATCCTGCTGGTTCCTGATATTGAAATGCTCAAACATTATGTGAAGGAAGTTCCTGATATTTGTATTGATCTGATAAAAAGTGTTACCGAACCCTTGACCATTATCTATCCCGGAGCTCGTAACCTGCCAAAACATGTGATCGGATCTAATGGTTCTGTCGGAATCAGGATTCCGTTGAATGGATTCTGCCTGAAGCTGTTAAAGGCTTTTGGCAAGCCTGTTACTTCCACTTCTGCCAATTTTTCAGGTGCCCGGCCCCCGCTTTCTTTTAGTAAGATCGCTCCTGAGATCCGCAATGGCGTAGATTATGTGATTGATTATAATCAGCAAAGCATTAACAGGCATAAGCCTTCAACCATTGTCAGGCTTACTCATGAGGGGGAACTCCAGATCCTGAGAAATTAACGGAACCCATCAATTAGGTTGTTTATTTTGAAATGGAGGTTGAATTACCCTGGGGTTGTTTTTTAGTTTAATAGATCCTGTTCTGCCTGGGCGGAATAATCAAAAATTTTTCGGTTGAAAGAACATCTAAACCATACTATATTCCATATTATTTCAGAAGTAGCTTCTGAAATGGATGTTGAGGTATACGTAATAGGAGGCTGGGTGCGCGACCTGTTGCTTGGCAGGCCTTCCAAAGACATTGATATTGTGGTGGTGGGCAGTGGGATTGAGCTGGCCACTATTGTGGCTCAGAAGATGCCTGGCAAACAACAGCTCAAGGTGTTTAAAAGCTTTGGTACAGCCATGCTGCGCTGGCATGGCTGGGAGGTGGAATTTGTAGGTGCCCGCCGTGAATCGTACCGGAGCAATTCGCGGAAGCCAATTGTGGAGGATGGCACCCTTCAGGAAGATATGCTGCGGCGTGATTTTACCATCAATGCCATGGCCATTAGTCTGAGCCAGAAGGATTTCGGCCACCTGGTGGATCCTTTTCAGGGCCGTGATCACCTGGAGCAACAGCTCATCAAAACCCCCACCGATCCCTACATCACTTTTTCGGATGATCCCCTGAGGATGATGCGGGCCGTGCGGTTTGCCTCCCAGCTGGGTTTCAGTATCGAGGATCAGGCCTTTGAAGCCATCCGTGAAAATGCCTCCCGCCTGGCCATTGTTTCTATTGAGCGCATCATCGATGAGTTCAACAAAATCATACTCAGCCCACAACCGGGCAAGGGCATCAGGATGCTGCACAGCGCAGGGCTGCTCGGGCAATTTTTTCCCGAACTGGAAGCCCTTCATGGAGTAGAGGTGAAGGATGGCAAAGCTCACAAGGACAATTTGTATCATACCTTGATGGTGCTGGATAACCTTTCGCAGAATACTGAAGACCTGTGGCTGCGCTGGGCTGCCCTGCTGCATGATATTGCCAAGCCTGCCACCAAACGGTTTGACCCCACGGTGGGGTGGACCTTCCATGGCCATGAGTTTCTTGGTTTCAAGATGGTGGAACCCATCTTTCGCCGTCTGAAGCTGCCCCTGAACGAGAAGATGCGTTACGTGCAGAAGCTGGTATTACTGCATCTGCGACCTATTGTGTTGAGTCAGGATGCCGTTACTGATTCTGCGGTGCGTCGTTTGCTTTTTGAAGCTGGTGAGGATATCGACGATCTGATGTTGTTGTGCGAGGCCGATATTACCTCAGGCAACCGCGACAAGGTAAAAAGGTATCTCGAGAACTTTGAACTGGTGCGCAATAAGCTTCAGGAGATTGAGCAGAAAGACCACCTGCGCAACTGGCAGCCACCGGTTACCGGGGAAGATATCATGAAAACATTTAACCTGAAAGCCTCTCCTTTGGTTGGAGAAATAAAGACGGCCATCCGCGAAGCCATCCTCGATGGCCGCATAACCAACGATAGAGAAGAGGCCATGAAATTTATGATCCAAGAAGGCAAAAAACTGGGCCTCAACCCGGAGTCAACCGGAAATAATTAGTTAAATTTGTTAAAGAATACCTGATCATTATTGTATCAGGTGTAAAAATAATATTCATGCTTGCTTACAAGTTTCGGATTAATTTTGAAGACCAGGATGATTTCCTGAGGGATATAGAGTTACGTTCAGATCTTACATTCGAGGATTTTCACCATGCCATCGTTAACAATCTGAACCTGGATCCCGGGATGTTGTCTTCCTTCTTTATCTGCGATCACAATTTCCGCAAGAAGCAGGAAATCTCACTGGTGGATATGAATCCTGAGGAAGAGGTGAAACTGGAACCAGAAGACGAGGAGCCTTCTGATAATTCTCCAAAGGTGACCGTGATGAAGGATTCTGCCCTGTGCGACTTTATCGATGATCCCCATCAACGGTTGATCTACGTGTACGATTATATCAACTACTGGACATTTTACATTGAACTGATAAAAATTGTTGCGGCCGATCCCCAGGTTGATTATCCCCGGGTAACCCGCTCGCTGGGTGCCATTCCCCGTGAGTTCACGGCAGCAGTTACCCCTCTGCCCGAGGAAGACCTGAACCTGGAATTAGGCCTGAAAGAAGAAGGTTATGATCCTGATGACATCAGAAGCCTGGAAGGTGATGAGGATTTTTATGAGGATCAGGACAATGATCTAACCCAACGCTTTGACGAAGAATAGTGCAAAGAAAACCCTGGTGGTGATCACAGGGCCCACAGCCGTGGGAAAAACCAACCTTAGCCTTGATGTTGCAGCCGATCTTGACGCGGAGATAGTCTCGGCTGATGCCAGGCAGTTCTACCGCGAACTGGTAATTGGCACGGCTGCTCCTACGGCACGGCAGCTGGCACAGGTGCCTCATCACCTGGTAGGGCATCTCTCCATTCATGATTACTATAATGTTTCAATGTTTGAAGAGCAGACCCTGGGTATCCTTCATGATATTTTCCTCAAAACAGACTATGCTGTTCTTACGGGGGGATCAGGGATGTATATCGACGCCCTTTGCCAGGGGATTGATATCCTGCCTGAAGCCGATATTGACATCCGCAACCATGTAAAACAATATTACCAGAATAATGGACTGGATGCCCTGCGCACCTGGCTGCGGAATGTTGATCCTGTATTTTATCAGCAGGTCGACCTGGCCAATCCCAACCGGATCATGAGAGGTGTTGAGGTGTTCCTGATGACCGGCCAGCGCTTCTCGGAGCTCAGAATCCGAAAAGTTGCAGAAAGGCCTTTTACCATAAAAAGGGTAATCCTCAACAGAGACCGCCAGGAGCTGTATCAGCGGATAAACCTTCGGGTGGATGAGATGATGCAACAGGGGCTGGTAGAAGAAGTTATCACCTTTTTCAATCAACGCCATCTGAATGCATTGAACACCGTGGGATACAAGGAGATCTTTGCATGGCTTTCAGGTCAATGGCCATTACACCTGGCCGTTGAAAAGATTAAAACCAACACCCGGCGCTATGCCAAAAGGCAGCTTACATGGTTCAGGCGATATGAAGATGCTCAATGGTTTGCTCCCGATCAGAAGGACCAGATCATGGATTACATCAGAAGCTGATCCGGCCTGCTATTCCCGGTGGTATTCCATTAAGCCTTCCATGGGGGAAACCAAAAAAACCTCCGGCACGATATTATGTTTGGCGGCCGAGCGCATCAGGATCTCCTGGAAATGGTAACCTACTGAACCGATACACCCAAAACGCATGTCCTGATAGTTGGTAAACTTACTGACCTGTTCAGTAAAGAACTCATCAAAACATCTTTCAATCAGCTCACTAACGTAAGGATGATGCAGCTGGCTTTTCAAAAAGACGGTAAAAGAGGCCAGGAAGCGATTGGGTTTTTCGCGCTGATAGATGTGAGTCAGGATCTCTTCATCGGTGTAGGAATAATGCTCCATGAAAGCCTGATGAATTTCCTTTGGCACCCTTTTTTTCAGATGTGCCGCGATGTACGTCTTGCCCAGGTGGGCCCCCGATCCTTCGTCCCCAAACATGTAACCCAAAGAAAAAAGACTTTCGGTAATGTCGTTGCCATCATACAGGCAGGCATTGGAGCCTGTGCCCAGGATGCAGGCAATGCCTGGCTGATTGCCATGCAGGGCCCTCGCCGAGGCCAGCAGGTCATGTTCTACCAGGATGGCTGCCTGAGGGAACATGCTTTTCAGGGCGTTGTGGATCACCGCCTTCTTGGTGGGCGATGAGCTTCCTGCTCCATAGAAAAATACCTTCAGCACCTGATCCAGCTCAAAGACATTGGAAAATTCCCTGAGCAATTCCTCCCTTACCTGCAGGGAATTCACAAAATAAGGGTTCAGCCCGATGGTTTTGAGCTTTTTGATTACCTGGTTGTTGTCAACCAGCCACCAATCGGTTTTTGAGCTGCCGCTGTCTGCCAATAAGATCATAATTCACTGTTTTGAGGGGGTGATTCTTCAGTTTTTAGGGGATTGGAAGAAAATTCTTTGGCAAGAAACTCCTTCAGTTGTACAGGTTTGATATTCCTTTTAATCTGTCCTTCCTTGCACCAGGTGATACGGCCGGTTTGCTCGCTCACCACCAGGGCAATGGCGTCAGACTGTTCGGTGATGCCTGCTGCCGCACGGTGACGTAACCCCAGGGTAGTTGGGAAGAAGGGATTTTCGGATACCGGAAGCACGCAACGCGCTGCCTTGATCTTGTTGTTGCTGATAATCACGGCCCCGTCATGTAAGGGGCTGTTCTTGTAAAAGATGTTTTCAAGCAGTTGTTCCGAGATTTTGGCATCCAGTTCTTCACCGGTTTCAGCAAAAAACTCCAGCAGATTATTTTTGGTGATCACTATCAGGGCCCCCGTTTTACCTTCTGCCAGCCGTTCGCAGGCATTTACGATGGGCGAGATGTTTAACACCGGACCCTGATCAAAATGCCATAGCTTGCGCAAAAAGGTACGTGAGCTCTTGTTGATGATGCCACGGGTGCCCAGAAACAGCAGGAACCTGCGTATTTCGGGCTGAAAAACAATAATCAATGCCAGTACCCCAACCCTGATAAACTGCCCCAGAATGGCCGATAATACCTCCATTTCGAAGATCCGCACCAGCCACCATACCAGGTAAATAGACAGGATGCCCACAAAAATGTTCAGGGCCCCTGTGCCTTTAACCAATGAATAAAAGTTGTACAGCAACAGGGCTACCAGCAGCACATCAATGATATCGAGAAACCTTACTTGTATAAATGCTGGTAATAAAAAATCTGGCATGAAATGTTTTTTTTTCCGGGATAAAAATACTCAGAAATCTGCTTGGCTTTGATAGAGTTTGCAAATTTTCACAGCTTCAACGGCAGCTTTTACATCATGAACCCTTAAAATGCTGGCTCCTTTTAGCAGTGCCATCGTATTCACCACTGTGGTTCCATTCAAGGATTCTTCGGGTTTCACCTTCAAGGCTTTGTGTATCATGCCTTTGCGCGAAACCCCTGCAAGTATTGGCAAATCAAAGATACGGAAGAAATCCAGGTTCTGCAGCAACTGATAATTATGCTCCATGGATTTGGCAAACCCGAATCCAGGATCAATGATAATATCGTGAACTCCCAGCTGATTCAGCTGAAACAATTTTTTGGAAAAGTAGAAGGCTACCTCTTTGGTGACATCCTGGTACGAAGGATTTTTTTGCATCACATCAGGGGTGCCCACAGTATGCATGATAATATAGGGTACCTGGTACTCAGCAATGGTACTGAACATGTCCTGATCTAATGACCCGGCAGAGATGTCATTGATTATATGTGCCCCTTCATCGAGAGCCATCCTGGCAGTGCGGGCGTTGTAGGTGTCGATGGACAGAACCACCTGGGGGAACTCTTTGATGATGGCTTTCAGCAACGGCATCAGGCGTTGGATTTCTGTTTCTGAAGACTCCACAGAAGCCCCCGGCCGGGTAGAAGCAGCACCCACATCAATAATGGCAGCTCCTTCAGATACCATGTGCTCCACGCGCTGAAGGGCGTGTTGCTCCTGAAGGTATTGTCCCCCATCATAAAAAGAATCAGGGGTAATATTCAGGATACCCATGACTATGGGTTCGGATAAATTCATAATTTTGCCCCGGCAGTTCAGGGACATTTTTGGGCAAAAAAATGTATCTTTCGCCATTCGTTCTCAGAGTATTATTATTATCTAACAGATTCTATTATGCAGGAGCAGTCGGTTACGGATCAGCAGTTTGATCGCATTAAGGCCATTTGTATTGATGTATTTTTGAAAAAGATGAAGGATTATGGCAGTGCCTGGAGAATCCTGCGCCCACCTTCTATTACCGATCAGATATACATCAAAGCACAGCGGATACGCTCCCTGCAAAGCAAAGGTACACAAAAAATCATGGAAGGTATCACCCCCGAATTCATAGGTATTGTCAATTATTCGGTGATGGCCCTGGTGCAGCTCGAGATGGGTGCTACGGATGCCCCCGATCTTTCCTTGCAGCAGGCTGGCGAGAAATATGAGGAGTATTTCGAGAAAGCCCGCCAGCTTATGCACGACAAGAACCATGACTACAGCGAGGCATGGCGCGAAATGCGGGTGGCTTCGCTGGCCGATATCATCCTGATGAAGCTCTTGAGAGTGAAGCAGATAGAAGACAACCAGGGGCAGACATTTGTTTCTGAGGGCATTGATGCCAACTATTTCGACATCATTAACTATGCCGTATTTGCATTGATTAAGCTTGAAATTGAGAACAAAGAATAGAGTCTTTTATAGATATTAATTCCGGCCAAAGTGTTTAAATTCGTTGCCAGGAGGTTGTGGTATGGTCTGTGGGTGTTCTGGGGAGTAGTAACCGTGGTGTTCTTTCTCTTTACGGTGCTGCCCGGCGACCCCGCACGCATGATGCTGGGCCAACGAGCCGATATATCTTCGGTGGAAGCCATTCAGCGTGAATTGGGCCTGGATCAGCCCGTTTACCTGCAATATCTGTATTACCTGAACGACATTTCACCGGTGTCTGTTCATCATCGGGCTGATGCTGACCGGTTTCATTACTGGGACAGTGAAAAATATTCGGGCCTCCCACTTTTTACGGTGTTCAAACACTCATTGGCCTTGAAGATGCCCTACCTCAGAAGGTCCTATCAGAGCAACCGTGATGTTACTGACGTTCTGGCTTCTGCCTTCCCCAATACCCTGCTGCTGGCCGGGGTTTCCATTGCCCTGGCTATGGTGCTGGGCGTGATGCTGGGTATATTTTCCGCCTTAAAAAATGACAGCATTCTCAGCAAAGGCATTTTGTTTTTTTCGGTCATGGGAATGTCTTTGCCTTCATTCTTTGCAGCCATTCTGATGGCATGGCTGTTTGCTTATGAGCTGGGCGATATTACCGGACTCAACATGACGGGCAGCCTGCGCGAGGTGGATGATTTCGGCAGGGGCGAATATTTCGAATGGAGAAACCTGATCCTTCCGGCCATCACCCTGGGTATCCGGCCCCTGGCCATTGTCTCGGAGCTGATGCGTAGTTCCTTGCAGAATGTGCTGGCACAGGATTACATCCGCACGGCACGTGCCAAGGGCCTCTCCATGTACCGGGTCATCACCCGTCATGCTTTGAAGAATGCTCTTAACCCTGTAGTGACGGCCGTCTCAGGATGGTTTGCTTCGCTGATGGCAGGAGCTGTTTTTGTGGAGTTTGTCTTCGACTGGAAAGGCATTGGAGTAGTGATCGTTGAAGCCCTCGAATACTACGATTTTCCTGTGATCATGGGTGCTGTGCTGCTGATCTCCGTGATGCTGGTGCTGGTAAATATCCTCGTCGACATTATCTATGGGTTGCTGGATCCGCGTGTCAGGGTCCATTGATCTTTTTTATCAGGTGGTTGTGCGGAAAATCGGTATCTTTACATAATAAATATCTTTGGAAAATATTAGTAGTTCCACATTGTTTCAATATGCACCGATAAAGACATTGTATCATGAGAAAGAAAATTGTTGCAGGAAACTGGAAAATGAATCTCCGGCTCGATGAAGCTGAAAGTCTGGTAACCGGAGTTTGTCAACTTATTGAAAATGATCAGGAAGCAGGAAAGAACCGTGCTGACCAGGTAATTTTCTTTCCTCCCTTTGTGTATCTTACCAGAACCATGGAGTTGATTCAGGACACGCAGGATACCTTTGCAGGGGCACAGAATGTGCATCAGGAAGTAAAGGGTGCCTTCACCGGTGAGGTGTCGGCCCCAATGGTAGTATCGTGTGGTGCCACCCATACCCTGATCGGGCATTCCGAGCGTCGTACCCTCTATCATGAGAATGATGCCCTGCTGGCACAAAAAGTACGGGTAGCATTGGATCATGACCTGATCCCCGTGTTTTGCTGTGGTGAGCAATTGCCGCAACGCGAAGCCAACGAGCATTTCGACACCGTAAAGAATCAGTTGTACGATGGCTTGTTCTTTCTGGAACAGCAGGATTTCAGCAAGGTTATCATTGCTTATGAACCGGTGTGGGCTATCGGGACCGGCAAAACAGCCTCCCCGGCACAGGCCCAGGAGATGCATGCCTTTATCCGTAATCTGATCACTGAGAAATATGATGCCGCAGTGGCCGATAATACCACCCTCCTGTATGGTGGCAGCTGCAATCCGGGCAATGCTGCCGAATTGTTCAGCAATCCCGATGTCGATGGAGGACTTATCGGGGGTGCTTCCCTGAAGGCTGATGACTTCTTCTCCATCATTAAATCTTTTTAATATCTTGTTTTAGAATGGACTACATTGAAGTGAATTGCAGGCTGAATCCCGTGGATCCCTGGAGAGATATATTGATTGCACAGCTGGCCGATGCAGGTTACGAAAGTTTTGAGGAAACCGATGAGGGATTCAAGGCCTACATCCCAGCTAAAGATTATCAGCAGCAAACACTGGCTGAGGCCATGCGCCTGGAGGAGCAAGCCCCTAAGATGTCGTGGGAGGTAGTCCGCATTGAAGGTCAGAACTGGAACCTGCTGTGGGAGAGTAATTTTGAACCCGTCAGGATCAATAATCAGCTTTATATCCGCGCACCTTTCCATGCCCCCGACGACTCGGTGAATATGGAGATCGTGATTGAACCCAAGATGTCTTTTGGCACCGGTCATCATGAAACGACCCACCTGATGAGCCAATGGCTGCTGGAAACAGATCTCAGCAACAAGTCGCTGCTTGATATGGGTTGCGGCACCGGCATCCTGGCCATCCTTGCTGCCAAAAAAGGGGCTATGCCGGTAACTGCTATTGACAATCATCCCTGGGCCTATGAGAATACCCTGGAGAACATCCACCGCAATGATGTTCCTGATATCAAAGTGATGCAAGGGGATGCTGCGCTATTGGGTGAAGAAACCTTTGATGTGATCCTTGCCAATATCACGAAGAATATTCTGCTTGCCGACATGCACAAGTATGTCGGTGTATTGCACAACCACGGTTTGTTGTTCTTAAGTGGCTTTCTGGAAAAAGATCGGGATGACCTTGTAAGGCATGCCGCAAAGTTTGGAATGGAATTTCAGGGCCAGAAGATGCAGAAGGACTGGATGGCCATCTTGTTAAAAAAGAAAATGTAGTCTTTCTCACCCTATTCTATGAATGGATATGTAAGAATTTTACTATTTGCAATGCTGTTGCCCGGCAGGCTGTTCTGCGGGGAAGTAATGGCCGGGGAGGCCGGCCGGCAAGATGCATTTCTGCCCCCAACCCTCGCGGCGCTCTTCGAGCCAGTTGATGACAGGTATCTTCAGGAGTCGCTGCAATTGAAGGACACCCTGGAACAAATCTGGACCCTGGGCAATCTGTCGCAGGCCCGTAAGGATACCATTGTACAGGCCATCGAAAAGCTTCAGCAAGCCCGTTTTCAGCCATGGCCTGATATTGGTTATTATCTGAAAGTGGTGGTGGCCTCTGCGGCAGGCCATCAACCCGACAGCCTGTTTTCACGGTGGCATCAATCGCTGGCTTTTCTGCTTCAGCATCAGACGTTCCACCGGACCCTGAACTTTATGGAACGTTCAGCTGTATTCCTGCGCGAGCAGGTGCTGTTTGAGTCCAGCTCTGTGAAATGGACCGTGAAAGGGGGACAATGGGAATTCAATATCTTTGATGATCAGCCCTGGGTGGTGTTCTCCCATGCAGATCTGACAGCTTTTGCCCATCATGATAGTACAGCGATTCATCATACCTCGGGGCGGGCATCCCTGTTGACTGAAGAGTGCATCGGTCAAGGCGGCACTGTCACCTGGAAAAGAGTGCTGCTGAATCCTGATAAAGTATTTGCACAGCTTGAGCAGTATCATATTGACCTGAATGTGCCCAGCTTTCAGGCTGATTCAGTATTATTTTATCACCTGGAGCTTTTTGAGGAACCCCTCAGGGGCAAGCTGACCGAGCGCATCCTGGCTGAAGTAAAGCCCGGCGACAGTCAGTTTCCCGGGTTTGTCTCCGACGAACAGTTTCATGAACTCAAGGAGGTGTTTCCCGGAATCAACTACCGGGGAGGGTTCTCAATGGCCGGAGCCATGATGTTGGGTACAGGCACTGTTGATGAACCTGCCCAGCTGGACTTTCTCAAGGAGGACTCCCTGTTTATCACGGCACGGGCAGGAGTTTTCAGCATCCGGCAGGATCGTATCGTTGCCGAACGGGCTGCCGTGAGTTTGTACCTGGCAAAGGATTCTATCTTTCATCAGGAACTGACCCTGCGTTATAATCACCATCAGCGGGAACTGACCCTGATTCGCGATGAGCGTGGCTCTTCAAGAGCCCCGTTTTTTAATACCTACCACCAGATGGACATGTATTGTCAGGCACTTTCATGGAATCTGGACCAAAAGGAGATCAGCCTGCGGATGATTGATGGCAGGCAGAATGCCACGGAAGCATTGTTTGAATCAAACAACTATTTTAACATCCATCGTTACCGCCGTCTTCAGGGGATCGATGAGATCCACCCCCTGGTGCGCCTGAGCATGTTTTCGCGCCAGGTAGATACCCGCTCTTTCCCTATTGCCGATTTTGCCCGCTTTCTGAAGCGTGACCCCGACATTGTGAAAAGTGAATTGCTCAATCTTTCTTTCCTGGGCTTCCTCTCATACGATGTAGAACGCGAACGGGTGACCCTGCGTGAGAAACTCTTTCTTTACCTGGGAGCCAATGCTGCCCGTAATGATTATGATGTGATCAGCATCCTGTCGATGGCTCCGGTGAATGGCACACTCGACATTGATAGCTATAAATTGCAGATTTATGGCGTGGACCATGTAACCCTGAGTAATGCCAGGAATGTGGTTATCCATCCCCTGGATCAACAAGTGGTGATGTATGCCAATCGTGACCTGCACTTTGCCGGGCGCATTGAGTCAGGCTTGTTTAATTTTTATGGCAAGGAGTTTTTCTTTGATTATGAAGACTTCAGAATCAACCTGATGGATACTGACTCTATGAGCTTCAGGGTGCGTTCTTTTGAACCTGATTCCCGGGGGCGTTATGAATTTGTACAGGTTGAAACGGTGCTGGAAAGAATCAATGGCGAATTGCTGGTCGATCACCCGGGCAACAAATCAGGGCGGCTACCGTACGCGCGGTTTCCCGTTTTTAACTCAAACAATGAATCATTTGTTTATTTCGATCGCGACAAGGTGCAACAAGGGATCTATTCGCGCGAGGACATCTATTTCAGGATTGTGCCCTTTACCATCGACAGCCTGGATCATGCCTCCACCGACAACCTGGCCTTCGATGGGGTGTTTCATTCAAAAGGCATCTTTCCCGACTTCAATGATTTCCTGACCGTGCAGGCTGACTATTCCCTGGGGTTCAATACCGATACCCCGGAGGAAGGGTTTCCTGTTTATGATGGACTGGCCTGGTATCACGGGCCCATCAGGATGAGCCAGGAGGGGTTGACCACTGTGGGAAACCTGCACTATGTGGGGGCTGATATCAAGGCCTACAAAATGGTGATGTTCCCCGATTCGGTGAGTGGCCTGGCAGAGACCTTCATCATGGAAACCATCCGGGAGCCGGTGTCATATCCTTCGATGGAAGCCTCTATGCCTGGAGTGCTTCTTCTGAAAAAAGATAACAAGATGTTGGTCTCTACCCGCAACGAACCCATGTTGATGTTTGATCATCAGGCTTCCCTGCGCGGAAGTGTTGAGCTGGACCCCCAGGGCGTGACGGCTAAGGGCGAAATCTCTCTTTTTGATGCCACCATCGTAGCCGATCATTTTACCTTTGGGGCACAGGATTTTGCCTCCCGCGAATCCATGATGGGGGTTCAGTCGTGGACAAGCAGTAATAATGCCTTCGTGTATTTTGGCTATCAGGCAGCCTTTGATATGGTAAACTATCAGGCCCGTTTTGTGCCAGGAGTTAGTGAGTCAGGCATCTCCTTTCCTTCCAATCATCTCTCGGGAAAAAACTACAATGTTGCCTGGGACATGAAAAATGGCTCAATGGATTTGGTGATTAACGACAAGCAACGGTTCCCCCTGGAGCAAAATCTGAGTGCTGAACAATGGCTGGACGTTGATTTCAGCGGTTATCACTTGCAGTTTACCAACAACCAGAAGCAGGCCCTGAAGTTTTTCGCTCCTGACTTAGCCTTCGATATGCAAACCAACACCCTGCACGCACAGGGAGTAAACCTTGTAAGAGTAGCCGATGTTGCTGTGTTCCCCAACCGCCAGGAGCTTTTTGTTGAAGAAGGGGCTCAGATCAGGGAGCTGACCAATGCGGTGATTCTGGCAAACGCGACGGATCACTTTCACCGTTTTTACGATGCAGAAGTAGATATACTATCCCTCAGCGACTACAAGGCCAGCGGCTCATACGATTATGTTGATGAGAACCGCAAGCAACAAACCATTCTGTTTCATGAGATACAGCCCGGGCAGAATAGTGCCACTCTTGCCCAGGCCCGGATTGCCCAGGAGCAGCAGTTTATGCTAAGTCCTTATTTTGCCTTTATGGGTAAGGTGGAGTTGGTTGCTACCAACCCGGTTCTTACATTCGATGGTTTCTCGCGCATTTCTGCCCATTGCCCCATGCCCGAACCCCAATGGTTTGGGTTCCGTGGCCCTGTTGATCCGGCCAGGATCTATATCCCTGTTCAGGAACCCCTGCGCAGTCACACAGGCGCTACCCTGACAATGGGAATCATGATGGCAGGAGATTCTACCCATATCTACCCGGGAATCTTCACCCGGCCAGGGCACTGGTCGGATGTAAAGATTGTTTCTGCCAGCGGGTATATTACCTACGATCATCAGGCGCAGGAATACAGGGTGAGTACCATGGAGAAGCTTGCCAATACCCGGCGTCATGAAGATTACATAAGGTTCAATACCCAGGAATGCATTGTACAGGGGCAGGGGAATGTTGATCTGGGCAGCGACCTGGGACAGTTTGACATGAACCCTTATGGCACGGTCACTCAGGATTTGAACAGTAACACGGTGGATTACGACCTGGTGTTGGGCATGGACTTTTTCTTCGCTGATGCCGCACTGGCACATGTTCAACAAAGTTTCACTGACAAAGAGTCATTGGAGCCTGTTTCGTTGAATACTCCCAAGATGGTTACCTACCTGCAGAGCAAGATGGGGGAGCGCGAGGCCTTTCCTTTCGTCAATGATATTTCACAGGGCAACGGGCTGCGCAGGTTGCCTGATCCGCTGCAACAAACCATGGTGCTGGCCGATGTGAAGCTCAGGTGGAACCAGGCCACCCAGGCATTACTATCAGTAGGCCCCATTGGCATTGGGCATGTCAACAAAAAACTGGTAGGCCGTTATGCCAATGGTTTCTTTGAATTACGCAAGCAACGTGGAGGCGATGTGCTCACCTTTATCCTGACTCCTGATGAAACCCCAGGCCAGACTCTTGGGGCCGAATGGTTTTATTTTACCTATAGCAGGGGCGTGTTGCAAACCATTGCCGGGACCCAGCAATACAATCAGGGCATTACCGAAATGCGCCAGCGTCACAGGCAACTGCGCGTGGAACGGGGGCAGGAACCATTTGTCTTTATGCTCGCAACCCAAAGGAGGCCCTTCGATTTTTATGATCATATGATGCGTTTTATGCCTTAATCGTTTTAAAAAGAAAAATTAGTTATCTGATGGAATTTGGTGTTGGTATTGTGTTGGCGGCTTTAGGAGCTTATCTGTTGGGATCAATCCCCACAGCAGTATGGATTGGAAAGAGTTTCTACGGGATTGATGTCCGTGAGCATGGCAGTGGCAATGCAGGGGCCACCAACGCCCTGCGGGTGCTGGGTAATAAAGTAGGCATCGTGGTGTTGTTGCTCGATGCACTCAAAGGGGTTGCTGCCGTAAGCCTTGCCTTGCTGGTACAGGAAAAGTTTCAGTCTCCTGACCTGTTTGTTTTGTTTCAGCTGGTGCTGGGTGCCCTGGCCCTTACCGGACACGTGTATCCGGTATTTGCCTCCTTCAGGGGCGGGAAAGGCATTGCCACCCTGGCTGGTATTATCACCATTCTGTTGCCTCTTGCCGTGTTGATTTGCCTGGGGGTTTTTTTACTGGTGTTTATCCCCACACGTTATGTTTCACTGGGATCTCTCTCTGCTGCCCTGGCCTTCCCGGTGGCCGTGATCTGGATTCTTGATATCAACCTGCTGCCTGTGATTGTTTTTTCAATCATGGTGGCTATTTTTGTAGTACTTACTCATCTGAAAAACATTAAGCGCCTGCTGCATGGGCGTGAAAATAAAATCTCCTTCCGTAAAAAAGCCTGAAGCTTTGATTTCTTTTCTTTCAAAAACACTGGATTGTGAAAACAAACCGGTGCCATTAATTATTGATTGCCTGCCATTTAATAATTGATTAATTTTCCTTTATTTAATTAACTTTGTTTTCGTATTGAGAAACTTTTAATCTTTATGCAACAAGACAAGCCTCTTCACATTGAACAGCAGGATAAAGATCTGAAGGGTTATCTGGAACTGTTAATTTTTAATGATCCTGTGAACACTTTTGATCATGTAATCCGCACCTTGATTGAAGTATGCGATCATACCCCTGAG
>JAWOCF010000149.1:0-3350 GCA_046483935.1 Bacteroidales bacterium
CCGCTTTCCATCTTCAATCTTCTATTATCCAGTATCCATTTTCTAGTATCTAGTTTCCAGTCTCTAGTCTCTAGATCTTCCCTATGTACAGTATATAGAAAAACACCCACACCACCGTTGCAATTATAATCACGGTCATGACAAGCGGAAAGGGCGCATTGCGGCTTTCAAGACCCTCGGGGTAGCGGCGCCGAATTTCAAAAATACTAAAAATAATCATGCTGCAAAGGTTTTATTATTAGCACTTTATTCTTCAGTGAGAATTCCTGTGAATCCTTCATCACCATTTTTTTTCATGCATTGTTCCAAAAGTGCTCCTCCACATTGTGGCATTGTTGGGCTTCTGATGCCGTGAAGTAAAATGAGCAAAAACAAAGGGAAAATAGTTTAATGCTTGCCGGCCTGAAATTTGTATGTATTCTTTGACTGATAAGCCCTTAGTGATGGTCCTGGTCCGGGAAAGGTGCCCTGTGTTCTGAAGGCTTTTACCGGGGGCAGGTTCAAATAAGGCATTGTGCAAAAAAACGTATAAACCTCCAGTTATATTTAGGGGAAACACTTAGTTCCTCCCAATGAAATACCCTGTTTTTTCTGAATATAATACTAATTTTGCTTTACGGATCATAAACGAAAACGCTCTGCTTTTATTGCAACCCTCGCAGGTGCCTTTATACCCCCTAAAATAATGTATTTTCAACCATAAAAACTTTATTATGAAAGCTTCAATAGAAATCAGTATGTATCCTCTGGGCCGGGAATATGTTCCCGAGATTAAGGAATTTATTGACCGTGTAAAGCAACATCCGGGCATCACCGCTGAGGTCAACGGCATGAGCACCCAACTCTTCGGTGATTTTCATGAGATCATGCAGATGCTTACTGACGAAATGTCTCTTTCTTTTATGAAAGAAGGCAAAAGCGTATTTGTGATGAAGGTGGTGAATGCTTTTCTGCAACAATAAGCAAGCAAAGGCCATCCATGTTGAAAATTGCTGTTACGGGTCCTGAATCCACTGGCAAAAGCTGGCTGGCCAGTAATCTGGCTGACCATTATCGCACCGTGTGTGTTCCTGAATATGCCCGGGAGTACCTTCAGCATCTGGGCCGCGATTACCACCAGGATGACTTGCTGCAGATTGCACGTGGGCAGCTTGCTGCACACCGGCAAGGAATAGCCCGTGCCCGGCAGCTGGTATTTTTTGATACTGACTTTCTGGTGCTGAAGATCTGGTGCCAGCATCGCTTTCAGGAGGTTCCCGGCATGATCCTGGACACCCTGGAAAATAGAGAGGTGGATCTGTATCTGTTATGTAATATTGATCTTCCCTGGGAGTATGATCCTCAGCGCGAGCATCCGCACCTGCGTCCGTTTTTCTTCGACTGGTACCGGCGTGAGCTGGAAAACTACGGCGTTCCCTATCTGGTAATCAGCGGCCAGGGTGCGCAACGACTGCAGGCTGCCATCAGTGGTGTAGATCAATTTATCCATAATACACAAAATAATCATGTCTAACCATCTCAGGCAATTTGTGCACCTTCACTTCATTGTGATCCTGCTGGGGTTTACTGCCATCCTGGGGGCTATCATCACGCTGAATGCTGTCGACCTGGTGTGGTACCGTATGTTCTTTGCTTCCATCGGGTTGCTGGTGTTTTTCCGCTGGCGCAAAATTCCCTGGAGGATCAGCTGGCGCAAGCAATTGCCTCTGCTGGCTATCGGCACCCTGGTGGCTCTGCATTGGATTACTTTTTTTTATGCCATTAAAGTCTCTAATGTTTCGGTGACCCTTGGGGTGTTTGCCAGCACTACCTTATTTACCAGCTTTCTGGAACCGATGCTTCAAAAGCGTAGGATATTCTGGCTGGAGGTCGTCATCGGACTGGTGATCATTTCCGGGATCTATCTCATCTTCCAGTATGAGTTTCATTATATCGAAGGCATCCTTTTCTCGTTGCTGTCAGCCCTGCTGAATGGTTTGTTTGTGGTGCTGAACCGAAATATCAGCCTGAAGCACCATCCTTCGGTGATCAGTTTCTATGAAATGATCGGGGGCTTTTTGTTTATCACGGTTTATATTGCTGCAACCAACCAGTTTACTGCCCAGACCTTTTCTATGTCGGGCATGGATTTGTTTCTGTTGCTGGTGCTGAGCCTTGTTTGTACCTCTTATGCTTTCACGGCCATTGTCGACATCATGAAGGTGCTCTCGGCTTATACCGTGGTGCTGGCTGTGAACCTGGAGCCTGTTTACGGCATTATTATGGCCTTCTTTTTCTTTCCTCAGCAGGAAGCCATGTCGGCAGGGTTTTATGCCGGCACTGCCATTATTCTGGCTTCGGTATTCTCTTTCCCCTTCTTAAAGCGCAAGTTCCGAAAAGTAGCGTTCTGAATCATAGGTGCTGGCCATGGCAATGAAGGCCGGATTCTTCAGCTGTGGCTTGTTGTATTCCAGCGGCTTTTTATTGGCGGCCTGATACATCTCTCCACCGGCAGCCTTCAGGATGGCATGGCCCGCGGCCGTATCCCATTCATGGGTAGGCGAGAACCTTGGATAGATGCTGATGAGGTTTTCGGCCATGTGGCACAGCTTCAGGGAGCTGCCTTTGCTGATCAGGTTGACCCGGTCGTGAAACTCATGTAAGCGCCCGATCATCTCATCAGTTTGCGCATCACGGTGCGAACGGCTCACCCCTACCGACACTCCCGGCTGGGTGGTGAACAGGCGCAGGCTGCGGGTAAAAGTGTCGGGCTCTTGCTCTTGCCAGTCGGGGTGTTCACTTTCCATCTGGTCAACACGATCGATTTTCCATACTTTTTTGCCAACCCATCCCACATACCCTGTGTTCAGGGCAGGAGCTGTGATCACTCCAAGTACCGGAGTGTTTTTGTGTATCAGGGCGATATTTACAGTAAATTCCCCGGTGCGGCTGATGTATTCTTTGGTGCCATCCAGGGGGTCTACCAACCAGAACCATTCCCAATGCCTGCGTTGTTCATAAGGGGCAACCTCGCTTTCCTCACTGATCACCGGAAGGCCAGTTTTTTCAAGATGCTTCATGATGATGCTGTTGGCCTGGCGGTCGGCTTCGGTGATAGGTGAACCATCTTCTTTGGTCTCCACATAAATGGATTGCTGGTAATGATTGCTGATGGCACCTGAAGCCTCCATTGCTGCCTTCAGCGCTATATATAACAAGGACTGCAATTGATTGTCTTCCATTTTTAAATACTTTGAGATGACCACAAAGGTCTGATTTATTCTTTCTTTGTAAAACTGGTGGTGTAGATTATTAAAAACGCTATTCACTTCATCTGAAGCTTGCACTTAGAACAACTTTTTCAGGGTGCA
>JAWOCF010000247.1:0-8323 GCA_046483935.1 Bacteroidales bacterium
CCCACTTCGTTTTGGAGGTTGGTGTACTACGGCTGATTTATCGGGAATTACAGTGGGGCTTAATTCCTACAAATACTATTTTGAAAACACCTACCCCAATTGGGATAGGATTTACGAAGGCAACGAAAACAAAATATTTAGCATCATCGTTTTAGATAATAATTCAGGTATTAAGCCTGCTGATATTGCAGAGTTTGATTATAAAGCACTTGCTGATGATTTTGAAAACCCTGTTTTGATAAGAGCCTTAGACATTAACACATATCCTCTTTTTGGTTTTGTTTTCACAAAAACTGACAAAAAAAATAAAAAGGAATTATACGATATTCTCAGTTCGGATTTGAGAAAATATATCGTTGTCAGAGAATAAAAACCACCGCCAGCAAGCGGTATAAAACATGGGTGTTTAAGTGGTTATGCAAGCATCCTGCCCCGCCTCAAGTTCGGTGTAACCTGACAGGATAGTCGCCCGCAATCCCCAACGATTTCATACCGCCGGCCGTTGTGGTTCATTTAAGACCTTCGCCCCGACAGATTTTACAAGTTTTGATGTAACTTTAGGATTAAATTACAACTATTACCACAAAGCAAATAAAAACAGAAATACAGAAACTTCTGGACGATTTCTCAGTCATTTTATTCAATTCTGGCGGTTTTGGAGGTAGGCCTGCGAAACGCTATTGATTACCAATTGACGAGAAAATCCTGACACCATTGCGGCTTATGGTGTTAATATGCGTTTCAAACCATACCCCCCATATGAAAGTTAAAATTTTTACCGCGTGTTTGATTTTTCTCCCACTTTTTTGCTTTTCCCAATTAAGCTCCATCTTTATGGATGGTAGATTTGTTGACTGGCAGAATGTGCCTTTAAATATTCCGGATCCTGTGGGCGATGGCAATACACACGATTTCACCGGGATGAAGATCACCAACGACGACCGGTATCTCTATCTGAAAATATCTTTTGATGCGCTGGTAACATTGCAGGATTTCAATAATATCAATTTATACATCGATACAGATAATAACTCTTCTACCGGGTTTTCTGCCGGAGAGATTGGTGCAGATTTGCGGTGGACCTTTGGCGCCAAAAGCGGAAGTTATCATTTTAATGCTATCAGGCATAAGGAAATTGGCTTAGTGACCCTGCCGACTCACTCGTCCGATACATTTGAGATTGCCATTGCCCGCAGCACAGCTTTTTTACATAATATTTTCCTTTCTGATACCATCAGGCTTTTTCTGGAGGATACGGACAATAACGGCGACAGGATCCCAAACACCTCTTATGTCACCTATGTTTTCACGCCCAACCCAAACCCTCCTGCAGATATCTCACTGGATAAAACAGACGCTGCGCATCTGCGTTTGATGAGTTATAATATTTTATTTGACAGTCCGCTAAAGCCCGGAAAACAGCCTTATTTCCAGCGCATATTCTCTGCCACTCAGCCCGATATAATTTGTTTCAACGAATTTTTTAACTCCACAGCCGTGCAGGTAAAAACAGCTATGGATTCCTATCTGCCGCTCAATAACGACCACGGCTGGTACACTGTAATGCTTGACCAGGGTAATGTAACCGCCAGCCGCTACCCTATCCTACAAAGCTGGCTCATTCTGCCAGATCACAGGCTAACTGCTACCCTCATAGACCTGCCTGCTCATTTGGGTGAAAACATGCTGGTGATAAACGCCCACTTCAGATGCTGCACCAATGATGCCATGCGACAGAAAGAAGCAGACGCGTTGGCCGCTTTTCTGGAAGACATGAAAAATCCGGGCGGGCGCATCACCCTGACTGCGGGAACTCCTGTTATTCTGGCCGGCGATCTGAACCTTGTTGGCCATCGGCAACAACTCACTACCATACTTACCGGTGAGATCCAGGACACTACAACTTTTGGAACTGCAGGGCCCCCGGACTGGGACGGCACATCCCTGGAAGATCTGATTTCGCAGCAGGTGGATAATAATATGGCCTACACCTGGCGGAGCGAATCATCGGTCTTTTCTCCAGGCAGGCTTGATTATATCATTTACACAAACAGCGCCCTGGAAGTAAAGAAAAATTTTATTCTGCAAACTGAATCAATGTCCGGCGCCAGGCTCGCTCAATACAGCCTCCTGCCGGATGATACAAGGGAAGCATCTGACCACCTCCCGGTGGTTGTTGATTTCGTTTTCAGCTCCGCTACAGGCATTCGTACGCCCATTGAGGATCAAGTTTTATTGAAATATTTTCCAAATCCGGTAAAAAACCATCTAACTGTTGAAGTGGAATTTTCTGCTACAACATCAGCAAACATTTACCTTACAGATATGATGGGTAAAATGATCAGGCCCATTGCAGAAGAAGATTTCCGCCCGGGCATATACAGCTTTACCATTGACCTTTCTTCTCTTGCAGGCGGTGTGTATCTTCTACAGGTGCAGGAAAACTCAATGAAGTTTGTAAAAAAGATTATCCGTTTTTAATTTTTTTCGCTCACTTCCAATACAAAGCACTGAATGCCAGGATAAACTTTCAGGGTGGAATTACTTGATCAAACACTTGATATCGCCTGACAAAATGAAACCTCAGGCACCATTATTACATTAAAAAACGCTAATAAAAGAAACCATATGAAAACAATTGGACTGATAGGAGGAATGAGTTGGGAATCCTCAATTGTATATTACAAGCTGATAAATAAAAGGATCAATGAATTGCTCGGTGGGTTTCATTCTTGTAAGAGCCTGATGTATTCAGTAGATTTTGCTGTAATTGAAAAGCTACAGCATGCTGATAAATGGGCTGAATTAGATATCATTATGGCAGATTCTGCTCAAAAACTTGAAAATGCCGGCGCTGACGTTCTGATTTTATGTACCAATACCATGCATTTGTGCAGCAAAGCGATTCAGGAAAAAATTTCAATCCCATTCCTGCATATTGCAGAAACGACAGGGGAAGAAATTATGCATCGGAATTTAAAAAAAGTTGGATTACTTGGAACGCGGTTTACCATGGAAAAAGACTTCTATAAAGAGGTTCTTGCTGAAAAATTTGGAATTGAGGCCATCGTACCCAATGAGCAGGAAAGAGAAAAAGTGCACAAGATTATTTATAATGAATTGGTTCATGGTCAGATTAAAGAAGAATCAAGAGAAACCTATAAGACCATCATTGACAATCTGAAGAAAAAAGGCGCAGAAGGAGTCATTTTAGGATGTACTGAAATTCCATTGCTGATTTCGGATTCTGACGTAAATATTCCGGTATTTGATAGCACAAGATTACATGCAGAAAAAGCAGTGGAATGGGTCATCAAGAATAGCTAAACCGTTTTAAACAAGCTTAGAAGAAGATGACACGACCATTAAATAATTTTCCTCATACCCAATACGCGCACCTCACACCCAGTACCTAATCTTTTCCCCCAGGGCTGCGCCCCGGGCTAATGACGCCGCCCCGTTGGGGCTAAGAAAGACCTGAGACCCCGCCTGGCATGCCTAAAACCCAAAACCCTGCACCTAATACCCTACACCCCATACCTCATACCCCACACCTAATACCTAATTTCTGACACCTGAAACCCAAGCACCACCAATTAACAATTATTCCCTATTTTTGTATAAATAACAACATTATGGTGCTGCTTCATCCAATCGTTTTAGGTTTTTTGTTCTCTTTGCCGGTTTTGCTGAGCGGTTGCTCGGGTCAGGAACAGAACCATTCGCGCGAAACACCTGCTGCGGCAGAGCAGGTGCAGGTGCCCGTGTTCAATCAGGATTCGGCGTATGCCTATGTGGAGAAACAGGTGTTGTTCGGGCCGCGGGTGCCCAACAGCGAGGCCCATGAGGCCTGCGGCGACTACCTGCAGCAGACCCTGAGCCGGATGGCCGACACGGTGTATGTGCAGCAGGCGCGTGTGAGGGCCTATGATGGCACGGTGCTGGACATACGCAACATCATCGGGAGCTTTCAGCCCGGCAACCCCAACCGCATTTTGCTGTGCGGCCACTGGGACAGCCGCCCCTATGCCGATCATGACCCCAACCCGGCCAATCACTACACCCCGATTGATGGTGCCAACGATGGTGCCAGCAGCATCGGGGTGCTGCTGGAGGTGGCCCGCATCATACAGCAACAGCAGCCCCAGGTGGGTGTCGACATCATCTTCTTTGATGCCGAGGATTACGGCCCCCATGAGCAGCATTCAGGCTATGTGGAAGACGCCTGGGCACTGGGTTCGCAGTACTGGGCCAGAAACCCACACCGCCCCGATTATGTGGCCAGCTATGGCATACTGCTCGACATGGTGGGATACCCCAATTCGGTATTCAAGAAGGAGGGATACAGCATGATGTATGCCTCCAACATTGTGCGCAAGGTGTGGGATGCGGCCCGCCAGGCAGGCTATGCCGCCTATTTTCCTGATACCAGAGGCGGACACATTATCGACGACCATTATTATGTGAACACCCTGCGCAACATCCCCACCATCGACATCATCCACCAGGATGACGACACCTCACATGGCTTTTTTCCTTACTGGCATACGGTAAATGACACCATGGAGCATATTGATGCCAACACCCTTGGGGCCGTGGGGCAGACCTTGCTCACGGTGCTGTACAAAAATCCCTGAGCCCTTCTGGCGGGCATCCTTCAGATCACCCACCACTCCTTATAATGCTACAGGTTGTTGGCCAGGTTGGCCAGCTCGCTGCGTTCGCCTTTCTCAAGGCGCACATGGGCATAGATGGGGTGATGCTTTACGCGGTCGATCAGGTATGACAGGCCGTTGCTCTGCGAATCGAGGTAAGGGGTGTCGATCTGATAGACATCGCCTGTAAAAATCATCTTGGTATTTTCGCCCGCCCGGGTGATGATGGTCTTCACCTCGTGGGGGGTGAGGTTTTGTGCCTCGTCGATAATAAAGATGATGTTCGATAGGCTTCGTCCGCGGATATAGGCCAGGGGGGCCACCACGATCTTCTCCTCTTCCAGGGCCTGGGTGATGTTGGGGAATTCGCGGTCGCGGTTGCGGAACTGTGCCTGGATAAACTTCAGGTTGTCGTGCAGGGGCTCCATATAAGGCCCGATCTTGGAGTGGATGTCGCCGGGCAGGAAGCCGATGTCGCGGTTGCTCAGGGGCACGATGGGGCGGGCCACGAACAGCTGGTCATAGTCATTGCGTTGTTCGAGGGCACCGGCCAGCGCCAGCAGGGTCTTCCCTGAGCCTGCAATGCCCTGCAGGGTCACCAGGCGGATGTCGGGATTCAGGATGGCATGCAGGGCAAACACCTGTTCGGCATTGCGTGGGGTGATGCGTTGCACGGGATGTTTCTCGAGGCGCTCCACGCGTTCCAGGCGGGCATTGTAGTAGGCCAGGGCCGAGCTTTTGCCATTGGTAAGGATATAATAATGGTTGGGGATGGCTTCCAGATCCTCCCCCAGCTGCTCCAGCCGGCAAAACCCTGTCTCGTACAGCTGATCAATCACCTTGGCATCGATCTTTGTCAGATGCGTCTTGCCCGCGTAGAGGGCATCCACATTTTTCACCTTGCCGGTTTCAAAATCTTCGGCATGAATATTGAGCGATTTGGCCTTGAGCCGCAGGTTGATGTCTTTGGATACCACTACGACCTTCTGCCCTGGATATTGCCTGCTCAGATACAGTGCCGTGTTCAGGATGCGGTGATCGGGCTTGTCTTCGCCAAAGATGCGACAGGCATCCGGCTCGGACGACTGGTTCATCTCGACCTTGACACGGCCTCCCTGGGGGTTGCCCACCGGCACCCAGTGTTGCAGGGAGTGTGCTTCGGAGAGGTTGTCGAGGATGCGGGTAAACTCGCGGGCCTCGAAGTTCTTGGTGTCGTTGCCCCGTTTAAAATGATCGAGCTCCTCGAGCACCGTGATGGGAACCACCACATCGTTGTCGGCAAAGCTCACCAGGGCCTGGTGGTTGTAAATAATTACAGAGGTATCCAGCACAAAGATCTTACATTTGCCGGGAGAATCCACACAAGGTTGTACCTTTACGGCCTGGTTGCGATCGGAAGAAGGAGGTTTTTTCGTCATCTTCATAAGGTATTGATGAATAATGGGAGCGCTCTTTCCGGTTAAAGATAAAGAAGATTTACGGTAAAAGAAACGCATTTCATGATAAAAATAGCTGGCTTTTCAATATGAAACCCAGACCATTCAACAACAAAATAAAGAAAGTGCCTATAGAATAGAATGTTGAGGAATGTGAAAAAAAACAGGATTTTGATTTCTGTTCGTATTTTTTTGTATTTTAGCAGCTTGAAAAATGACCCCAAAATGAAGGGAATATAAAAAAAGGAGAGGTGGCCGAGTGGTCGAAGGCGCACGCCTGGAAAGTGTGTATCCGTCACAAGCGGATCAAGGGTTCGAATCCCTTTCTCTCCGCCAGTTCACCACCAAAAACCGATTATTTTTCAATTAATTATTTTCATTTAAAACAAAAACCAACAGAACTAGTTATGAAAAAATTATTTGTCTTTTTGACAGTAGCAGGGATGCTTACATTTGGTTTCAACACCATGGTCAATGCACAGGAGCAGGACACTGCAGCCACTGAAGAAGTAGCTCAGGACACGATTGAAGAAGCTCCTCAGCAACCTGCCGCCACAATGGATGAGATGGCTGAAGAACCTGAAGAAGATCAGACTTTCCACTTTATCCTGAAAGAACAATTCATCGAGGGAGGCGCCGGATTTATGAGCGTAATCCTGTTGTGTCTGATCCTGGGTCTGGCACTGAGTGTTGAAAGGATCATTTACCTGAACATGGCCACCACCAATACCGACAAACTGCTCAACAGGGTAGAAGACGCCCTGAAAACAGGTGGTATTGAAGCAGCCAAAGATGTTTGCAAAAACACCCGTGGCCCGGTAGCCAGTATTTACTACCAGGGACTTGACCGCCACAACGAAGGCATGGAAATCGTTGAAAAATCAATCGTTTCTTATGGCTCCGTATTGATGGGCCGCCTGGAAATGAACCTCACCTGGATCTCCCTGTTTATCGCCATTGCCCCTATGCTTGGGTTTATGGGTACGGTAATCGGTATGATCGGCGCCTTTGATGCCATCGCCGGTGCTGGTGACATCTCCCCCACCATTGTTGCTGAAGGGATTAAAGTAGCCCTTTTGACCACTGTATTCGGTCTGATCGTAGCGGTTATCCTGCAGGTATTCTTTAACTACATCGTGTCGAAAATTGACAGCATTGTCAACACCATGGAAGATGCCACGATCTCCTTCATGGATATCCTTATTAAGTACAAAAAATAAACCCCTTGAACATGAACGAATCAATCATTGACATCGCGCTCATTGTAACATATGTTCTTCTGGGCCTGGCAGCTTTGGCAGTTGTTGCCTTTGCCGTCTTCCAGTTGATTGTCAACTTCAAAAAAGCCAAGGGAGGATTAGCAGGAATGGCAGCACTGGTAGCTATTATAGTCATTTCATATCTGCTGGCTTCCAATGAAGCCTATGCAGAGGTAGGGCCCACCGCTTCTCAGTGGGTCGGTGGTGGCATTATCGCTACTTATGTGCTGATTATCATGGCCTTTCTGGCAGCTGTTTACACTGAGATTTCGAAATTATTCAAGTAAAAATCAAATCATTTAAAAGGAGATTTTTCTATGGCTAGAATGACTCCCGAAGTAAATGCAGGATCCATGGCTGACATTGCCTTCCTTCTGCTGATCTTCTTCCTGGTGACTACTACCATGGACGTTGACTCAGGGATTATAAGGATGTTGCCACCGCCGATCGACCCCAATGCACCACCCCCACCCCCGGTGAATGAACGCAACGTGTTTGTGGTTCTGGTGGATGCACAGGATCGTCTGCTGGTGGAAGGCCAACAGGGTAGCATTGAAAGCGGGGTCATCGTGCTGTCGGCCGGGATGTTCTCGCTGACCGACACCCCCTTCAACATCCTCGAGATCAACGAGGCGGCGTTCGCCGGGGAGCTGTCCTCGGCCACGATCGTCACCGGCATGCTGCTGATCTTCCTCGGCTGCATCTCCAAATCGGGTCAGATGCCGCTGCACGTCTGGCTCCCCGACGCGATGGCCGGGCCGACCCCCGTCTCCGCCCTGATCCATGCCGCGACGATGGTCACCGCCGGGGTGTTCCTGCTCGCGCGGCTGTTCCCCGTGGTCTCCCAGAGCGCCACGGTCATGGCGGTCATCGCCATCGTCGGGCTGATCACCCTGTTCTTCGGGGGGCTGCTCGCGCTGGTGCAGGACGACCTGAAGAAGATCCTGGCCTACTCGACCGTCTCGCAGCTCGG
>JAWOCF010000046.1:0-6157 GCA_046483935.1 Bacteroidales bacterium
AGGTGGAGAAAGAGATCGACAACCTGATAGAGAAGCATTTTGACGACGTCGCTCCTCACGAAGTCCTGGTGAGTGAAGACCCCAATACCGAGGTGATTCTCTCTGATGTGGTGCACCAGTACAAGATCCCGCTGACCATGATCGGCCGTAAAAATCAGCTGAAGGGATCGGGTGCCCTGGGCACCAAGCTCATGAAGATTCTGCCATCCAATGTATTGGTGGTGCCCGAAGAGGCCACTCATTCCATCAGCAGGATCCTGGTGCCCATCGATTTTTCGAAAGGCTCCAATAAGGCGCTGCAAACGGGCTTTGCACTGGCCCAACACTGGGATGTCGCCGCCGATGCATTACATGTATACAAGCTCACTTCGCAGTACTTCCCCATGGTGAGTGAATCCGAAGCAGTGAAGAGAACCGAGAGCCACATCAGAAAAAAGTTTGAAGAATTCAAGAAAAAACACCCCGAGTACGGCTCCGTAAATTTCACCTATAAAAGGGCTGCCGGACTGTCTATTGCCGGCAGAATTCAGGACTACCTGAACCACAACAACAACGACTTCGTGGTGCTGGGCCACCGGGGCAGCAATCCATTGCACGTGCTGAAACTGGGCACGGTGCCTGCCGAACTGTATACCCTGGATCTCCCCGTGCCGGTGCTGATGGTATATTCGTGATGAATAGTGAGCAGAACACTTCAACAGGATTATATCCTATGGGGACAGGAAAGAAAGATGTGGCCTGTGGTTAAAAGGGTAAATCCCGATATTCCCATTTATCAGCTTCTTTTTCCGGAACTGGATCATTCATCTGCTCCTGTTGCCCTGCATCCTCCATTTGCTCCATTTGCTCCATTTTTTGCAAGTCACTATCTTGCAGCATTTCCTGATTGCTATCTCTTTCTTCTATCATCCTCATTGCCTCGTGGGTCAATCCATAAGGCATTCCCCCGGGCGTATAACCAGCAATAAAGGCAAAGTTTTCATCACTCGTGGGTTCTGTTTCCGGAAACGTTTTCCGGGGTTTTCTCCTTTTCCTTCGGTCTTTCTTTCCCATAGCAGGATTAAACGATTTTGTTGATCATGCTACCAGCAGACGGACCGTAAAATACAACAGTCTGTTACCGGGCATCATTTTCTGAATTGTTTTTCAACGGTTCGATATTACCAACGGGCAGCCAGTCATCCATATTGCCATATGAGGATCTGTCAATTTTAAAGGGTTCCACCTCCTGAAAATCCTTGAGGGTGATCAGCACCAGGTATCTCTTTCCTGCAAACCGCTTCTTCAGTGCATCATTCAGTTTTAGTTGGTCCTGATGTTGCTCAACGATTTCGGCTGATTGTTCCTTAGACAATTGCCCCGAATGGAAAACAGTTTCTACCACCGCTTTTGCTTTTACCAGTCCATCGCCTTTGTTTTCAATGAAGAACAGATGATCAGATTCAGCGACACGTCCATGAGGCACCTTGCGCCCCATGGCACCACGGATAATCATCGTTTTCAGGCCTTTTGTCAGGTTCTCAAGTTCCCTGGCCCTGGAATCCAGGTACACTATGTGATCCATACCTTTACTTTTTTTCTGATGATACAAGTATTTATTTTAAGCAAAAATCTCCGGCCGTTCACACCATCAACCACCCTCTGAACCCCCGGGCAGCATAATAAGATTCAGCCCCGTTGTGGTACACAAAAACATGACCATAGCGATAGTCACAGAACAGGGCACCCCCCCTTTGGCGGATATCAGCAGGAGTAAGAATCCAGCTTGAGGTTTTCAGGTCGAAATCCCCCAGCTGCTGCAGGTGGCGGTATTGTTGTTCTGAGAGGATTTGAATCCCCATCTGGTCAGCCATTTCCATGGCACTGTTGCGGGGCTTGTGTTCTTTGCGCTCCTGGCGGGCCTGCTGATCATAACAGATGCTGCGGCGGCCCCCGGGACTTTCGGCCGCGCAATCACTAAATTGATATTGATTGCTCTTCTTGTCATAACCTGTCACATCTGGCTCACCCCCGGTTTCTTCCATCTGATTCAGCGACCATAGCTTTTCGGGATGGGCTTCCAATCTTTTTTTGACTTCTGACCATTCAATCCTCTGATGATGTTGCAGGTTTTTCTCAAAGCGTGATTGCAGGGTGCTGATCAGGCTTTGGGATTGCGATGAGGATAATGTTCTTTCAGTATTCATGGTTAAGGTTTTCAGGCAACCTGTCATGCACTGCCGCTAGGCTATATGATGTTTCCAATCAGAAATGAAAGATAAAAAAAATTGGTTTACCATGCAATGCTTTCCCGCTATTGCAATACTTTTCGTAGGATTTCTTATAACCATTCATTCCTCATCATTAAAATTCAAGAATTTGATTATTCTTCCTGTCACACCTATTCATTCGCAAAAATTCCATAAACTTGTATTCTGAACTATGGGAGAAGGGATTCTTTCTTCTGAAGCAAAACAAAGCATTATGGACAAGAACAAGGTGGATCTGTACCTGATGACCAGGAGCAAGTATTTTGAGAATCATCAGCTTGAATTTATCAGAGACCGGTTGCTGAAAATGGATGAGGACCGATGGTACAGGGTGCAGACCCTGCAGCTGAAAGACCCGGTTCTCATGCTGGTGATCTCACTGATTGGGGGCCACTTCGGCATTGACCGGTTCGTGATTGGCGACGTCGGGCTGGGTATTGCCAAGCTGCTCACCTGTGGCGGGCTGGGAATCTGGACCGTGGTCGATTGGTTCCTGATCATGGAACGCACCCGCGAAAAGAACCTGGAGCATTTTCACATGATGACCATGTAAAGGATTATGAAACCCAACAGGCTGCATGCTTTGACGCTGTCAGTCATCCTGGCAGGAGGCATCTGGTTGCTGGCACAGCACCTTTGGGGGAGCGGGGTGCTGCACCATGAATGGTGCCTGTTCAGGTCGGCTACGGGCCTCCCCTGCCCTTCGTGCGGCACCACCCGTTCGGTGCAGGCCCTGATGCAGGGCAACGTGCCACTGGCATTGCTGCTGAACCCCTTTGGCATGATCATGGCAGGAGCCATGCTGTTTTTTCCTCCCTGGATCCTATATGACAGGTTGCGGGGCAAGAACACCTTCCTGAGGTTCTACAACACCATCGAAAAGGTATTCCGCAAAAAAATCAACTTGATTCCTGCCTTGCTGCTGCTGATCAGCAACTGGATCTGGAACATTATCAAATTTTTATAGGTACCCCCGAAAAAACAACAGGGACGGCTGCTGGCAGCCGTCCCTGGTAAGTTATGATCGGAAAAAGTTCCGGGAAGATTACTTTTTTACTTTGATGGTCTGCGTGGCAGGGGGATTGGGGTGATATACAGCCTCCACCAGGTTTTTATATTTCTCGATGATCAACTTGCGGCGCAGCTTCAGGGTGGGCGACAGCTCTCCGGTGAGTGGGCTCCATTCGTCGGCAATCAGGATGATCTTTTTCACCTGTTCAAAACTCTTGAACTTTTTGTTGAAGCTGCGAATCTCATCCTCAAAATGCTGTATCACCTGAGGTTTCTGAATCAGCTCAGCCTGGTTCTGGAAATGAATCTTTTGCTTTTTACTCCATTCCACCAGGGCTGCAAAATTGGGTTGTATCAAGGCGCCGGCAAAATTCTGGTTGTCGCCGAACACCATGGTCTGCTCAATATAAAAGCTCTCCTTGAGTTTGTTCTCGATCTGCTGGGGAGCGATATACTTGCCGTTCGACATCTTAATCATCTCTTTCTTGCGATCGGTAATTTTCAGGAACTTGCCCTTGGCGAACTCGCCAATATCACCTGTGTGGAACCAACCCTCCTCGTCAATGACGGCAGCGGTCTGCTCAGGATCTTTATAATACCCAATCATGATGCCAGGGCCTTTGGCAAGGATCTCACCATCGTCGGCAATTTTAACTGTGGTGTTTTCCAACACGGTACCTACCGAGCCCACCTGCACTGCCCCCGGCTTGGCATAATTCACTGCAATAACGGGAGAAGTCTCTGTCAGGCCATAGCCTTCGAAGATGGGCAGTTTGGCTGCCCAGAAGAGCCGGGCCAGCCGTGGCTGCAGGGCGGCGCCACCACAGCCGATAAAGGTGAGGTTGGGGCTCAGGGCCTGCCTCCACTTGCTGAATACCAGCTTGTCGGCAATGGCCATCTGTGCCTGATAAATCGGCCCCTGATTGGTATATGGCTCAAACTTGCCAGCCAGCTTCAGGGCCCATGAGAAAATAGACCGTTTCACGGGACTCAGGGTCCTGGCCTTGTTAATGATTTTCTCATAGATAGACTCCAGCAGGCGGGGCACGGTAATGAAGCCATCAACCTGCAGCTCTTTAAGGTCAGAAGCAATGGTGGCCACACTCTCGGCATAGTACACGCTGGCACCTACGTAGTGAAATTTGTAGTTCACCATGTGTTCAAACACATGCGACAGGGGCAGGAAGCTCAGGGTTTTATGGGTGTGGTTCAGGTGCTGCCGTGCCGCCGAGGCCAAAGCATTGCTCATCAGGTTTTTATGCGAAAGCATCACCCCTTTGGGTACACCTGTGGTGCCTGAAGTATAGATCAGGGACAGCAGATCTTCTTCGGTAATCTTGCTCTTGATGTCCTCCAGGCGTTCGGCAAACAGTTCTGCATTGGCAGCTCCCTGTTTTGTGAGCTCGCTCCAGTGGTTGGCTCCTTCTACTTCATTAAAAGTAAACAGGAACTCCATGGAGTTGAGCAGCGGTTTGGCATCCACAATCTTTTTATAAAGATTACGGTCGGAAACCAGTACCACACGGGCCTCCGCATGATTCAGAATATAGATGATCTCCTCGGCTGTGAGGGTGGGATGTATGGGAACATGCACCGCTCCCACCTGGGCAATACCCATATCCATAAAGTTCCATTCGGGCCGGTTATTGGTAATGGTAGCCACCTTATCCCCATTCTGGATGCCCAGGGAAAGCAACCCGTAACTTACCTCATGGGAAATTTTAATATATTCGGCTGAAGAATACTCCATCCATTTACCGGAAACCTTGTAGCCCAGCTTAAAATTGCCAATGGTATCAGGATAACGTGCAAACCTGTCAAGCAGGTCAAAAAGACGTGTAGGTGTCATAATTATATTTTCAAGAAGAGTACAAAAGTACAGTTTTTATTTATTACAAATATCGTAGGATTGCTCACACCTGAAGGGGAGTTTTTCAGGAGATTGAAAAACGATTGTTAATGGGGGAAATAACACCCTCAGAGCTTGTTAATTAAAAATCAAAAAGGGAGCTACAAAAACTGGCAGCACTAACATTTAACATTTTTTAGGCCCTTTGGTTTAATTTTTATTGTAAGGATTAACATTAATTAAGGATTTTTGCGGGAAAATACTTAGGTTTGAGGGACAATACACCATTGTGCTCAGAAATGATTGATAACAACATGACGGTGAGCCAGGACCTGCAGATAAAAATGTACAACGACCCGTTGCATTTTTATACTGCCATGCTCCATGACATCCAGGGAGCTACCGAATCTATCTACCTGGAGGTCTACCGTTTTCGCAATGATCCGTTGGGAATCCGCTTTCGCGACAACCTGCTGAAAAAGTGCCGCGAAGGGGTAAAGGTGGTATTGCTGGTAGATTCCTGGGGAGCCAGCTCGGGCCATTCTTTCTTTCAGGAGATCGTGGCGGCCGGCGGTAGCCTGTGTTTCTTCAAGAAGATCAGGCTCACCTGGGATGCCTTCACCAAAAATCATCGCCGCGACCACCGTAAGATCCTGGTCATCGACAACCACATCACCTGGCTGGGCTCGGCCAATATCGTGGGCTATGCCTTCAACTGGCGCGAATCGATGTTTCGCTACAAAGGTGATATTGCCCTGAAGTTCAGACAGGTGATCATAGAAAATTTCAAGATCCATAACAAGTATTTCTATGATAAGCTGGCCTACACACGCTCCATCCACTATAATGGCATGGAAATCCTTCGCGACGTGCCCTCGCTGACCCACCAGCCCATCAAAAAGAAATTCCTGGAGCTGATCAGCAAGGCCAGCCGTGAAATCATGATTGAAACACCTTATTTCCTGCCCCCGGGCAGCCTGCGCAAAGCACTGGCTGAGGCTTCGCGACGCGGGGTGAAGGTGATGATCTTTATTCCCCGCAAGTCGGA
>JAWOCF010000069.1:0-5625 GCA_046483935.1 Bacteroidales bacterium
AAGTGAAACAGGCCTCAGTGCTCATCAAAATCTGCCAGGATGCCCTGAAAACTACCACCATCGAGGTCCGGGAGATCCTTACCGCGCTGGAAAATAAGAAAGAAGATTAGCAGATTAGCAGATTTGAGGATTAGCAGATTAGAGGATTAGCAGATTAGAGGATTAGCCTGTCACTTCAACAGGCCTGGCGACCGGTTGCATACCGGTGATTGAGCCTGCCCAAACCACCACCCCACCTCCTATCACTATGAATAGCCCCAACGGGGCGCAGTCATTAGCCCAGGGTGCAGCCCTGGGATGCTGGGTGGGATACCCACCCCCCAACCCATGGTGTAACCATGCCCCCATCACCGAACCATCACCGGGATTGAACCAATGTTCAACCAATGTTCAACCAATGTTTAACCAATGTTCAACCATTAATTTATGGTTCAACTATGGTTTAACTACGTTCCAACTACGGTTCAACCATAGCCTTGTTATGGCCCTCACAAAAAGCCTTCCTCAGCTGTTTAGAAAGAATCAATCAGGAGCCGAACAGCTGGCAGCACCAGGTAAAAGCGGCCTCGTTCCATCAGAAATGACTTTCGTGAAGCACCGTTTCAAGGTGTCATCCATCGATCCCCGAAGATGGATAGAGCAAGGACTATCTTAAAAGACTTCAAGCAGTTGGTTTACCTGCCATCTGAGCAAAATTCGCGGCACCCTGATTTACTTGCCTGGATCCGCTTCTGAAACCTGAAAATAAGTTTGAAAAGGACTGCCATCTTTACTATCTTTGCACTAATTTAAATTCAATCTTAATAAGGCTGGCTCAACAAGAACATTGATTACAAAGGCTTTAACGGACCTTTTCTGAAGCCAATCCCCGTTCTTAAACCCGGCATCAGGACTATTTGAATGGAAGAACAAAAGAATGATATTCTGAAGGAAGTAACCGGATCGGAATACAAATTCGGCTTTTATACCGATATTGAAATGGACATGGCCCCCAAGGGGCTGACGGAGGAGACCATCCGGTTTATTTCTGCCAAAAAAAATGAACCGGAATTCATGCTGGAGTTCAGGCTGAAAGCCTTCAGGCACTGGCAGAAAATGACTGAGCCCACCTGGGCTCACGTGCATTATCCTCCCATTAACTTTCAGGATCTGATCTATTACGCGGCACCCCGCAAGAAACCTCAGCTTGACAGCCTGGATCAGGTTGACCCTGAGCTGTTGGCCACTTTCGAGAAGCTGGGCATCCCCCTGGAGGAACAAAAGATGCTAAGCGGGGTGGCCGTAGATGCCGTGATGGATAGCGCCTCGGTAGCCACCACTTTTCGTAAGGCCCTGGCTGAAAAAGGAGTGATTTTCTGTTCGTTCAGCGAGGCGGTGCGCGAGTATCCCGAGATGATCAAAAAGTACATGGGCTCGGTGGTTCCCTATACCGACAACTTCTATGCTGCACTGAATTCGGCCGTGTTCAGTGATGGCTCCTTCGTATACATCCCCAAAGGGGTGCGCTGTCCCATGGAGCTATCTACCTATTTCCGGATCAACTCGGCCAATACCGGACAGTTTGAACGCACCCTGATCGTGGCCGAGGAGGGTAGCTATGTCAGTTACATGGAAGGCTGCACGGCACCCATCCGCGATGAGAACCAGCTACATGCTGCCATCGTGGAGATCGTGGCCCATGAGAAGGCTGAAATAAAATATTCGACGGTGCAGAACTGGTGGCCCGGCGACAAGGAAGGCAAAGGAGGTATCTATAACTTCGTGACCAAGAGAGGGATTTGCCAGGGCGCCCATTCCAAGATCTCCTGGACTCAGGTAGAGACCGGATCGGCCATCACCTGGAAGTATCCCAGCCTGATACTCAAAGGCGACAACTCGGTGGGTGAATTCTACTCGGTGGCTGTTACCAACAACCATCAGCAAGCCGATACAGGCACCAAGATGATCCATCTGGGCAAAAACACCCGCAGCACCATCATCAGCAAGGGCATCTCGGCCGGTAAAAGCAACAACAGCTACCGCGGCCTGGTGAAAACATCGCGCAATGCCGAAAATGCACGCAACTTCTCGCAGTGCGACTCGCTGCTGCTGGGCGACCAGTGCGGTGCACACACTTTTCCCTATATTGATGTGAACAACAGCTCCTCGATCGTAGAGCATGAAGCCACCACCAGCAAGATATCGGAAGACCAGCTGTTTTATTGCCTGCAGCGGGGCATCGATATGGAAAACGCCATTGGCCTGATCGTGAATGGCTATGCCAAGGAGGTGCTCAACAAGCTGCCGATGGAATTTGCTGTTGAAGCTCAGAAGCTACTGTCTATCAGTCTGGAAGGTAGTGTTGGTTAAGAAAATGATCGTCAAATCAATTAAAATACTTTTTTCATGTTAAAAATAGAAAACCTGCAGGTTTCCATCAACGGAAAAGTCATTCTCAAGGACTTCAACCTGCAAGTAAAAGAAGGGGAAGTGCATGCCATTATGGGCCCCAACGGCACGGGCAAGAGCACCCTGGCCTCGGTGATCGCCGGGCGCGAGGTGTTTGATGTAGATCATGGAAGCATCACCTATCTGAATCAGAACCTGCTGGAGTTGGCCCCCGAGATGCGTGCCCGCGAAGGCATCTTCCTGGGATTCCAATATCCTGTAGAGATCCCGGGCGTGAGCATGGCCAATTTTATGCGCACGGCCATCAACGAGAAACGCAAGCATCATGGGCTGGATCCCCTCACGGGAGCTGAGTTCCTGAAGCTGATGGAAGAAAAAAAGAAAATGGTGGAGATCCACTCCAAGCTGTCCAACCGGTCGGTCAATGAAGGCTTTTCGGGGGGTGAGAAAAAGAAAAATGAGATCTTCCAGATGGCACTGCTGGAGCCCAGGCTGGCCATCCTTGATGAAACAGACTCAGGCCTGGACATCGACGCCCTGAAGGTGGTGGCCAAAGGGGTGAACAGCCTGCGGCGTAAAGACAATGCCACCATTGTAATCACCCACTATCAGCGGCTGCTTGATTATATCGTGCCCGACGTGGTGCATGTGCTTTTTGATGGCCGCATCATCAAAACCGGAGGCAAAGAACTGGCCCTGGAACTGGAATCCAAAGGTTATGACTGGGTGAAAAAAGAAGCCGGCCTGGATCATCTGCCCTCCTGAGGGCTCCTGAACACTTTTTTACTTGTTGAAGATTTATGGAAACCAAGATAAATACCCTACCCATGCAAGAACGCCTGGCAGCCCTTTTTCACGACAACCAGGAGCTGATTGGAGGGAACGCCCCGGCCCGCATCAATGAACTGCGTAAAGAAGCTATGGAACGCTTCCAGCAAATGGGCTTCCCCACCACCCGTAATGAGAACTGGCGGTTTACTGATCTGACGCCTCTGATGAAAATGGACTATGACTTTGATTTTGAAAATCAGAGCCGCAGCATGGACGTGGAAAACATCTTTAAATGTGATGTTTACGACCTGGACACCTTCAGCGTGACGATGCTCAACGGGTGGTATGTATACAAGAACGCCCCCCTGACCCGCCTGCCTGATGGCACCATTATCGGAAGCCTGGCAAAAGCCATGGAGGTATACCCCGACCTGGTGGATCAATACCTGGGAAAGGCAGCACACATGGAGAACAATAGCCTTACGGCTTTGAACACCGCATTCATGCAGGACGGGCTGTTCATTTATGTGCCCCAGGGGGTGCAGGTGGAGAAACCCATTCAGCTGGTAAACATCGTGGATACCAGCACCCAGGTGTTCCTGAACCCACGCCACCTGATTATCGTGGAAAAAGAAGCACGGCTCACCCTGGTACATTGCGACCATTCACTGACCCACAATGTGAGCTTCACCAATACGGTCTCTGAGATTTTTACTGCTGAAGCCGCTTATGTTGATCACTATAAGATTCAGAACAAAGGAAGAAACTCGGGTCTGGTCACCTCTACCTATTTTAACCAGAAGAAAGACAGCGAGGTGCACAGCAACATCATTACCCTGAACGGAGGTTTCACCAAGAACATTGTGGAGGCTGATCTGACCGAGACAGGCTGCCATAGCGACATCAGCGGGCTTTACCTGGTTGACAGCAACCAGCACATCGACAACCAGGTGGCCATGAACCATCATGCCCCTGACTGCACCAGCAACCAGCTATACAAGGGCATCCTTGATGATCAGGCACGGGCCGTATTCTCGGGCAAGGTGAAAGTGCATCGTCTGGCACAAAAGACCCAGGCTTTCCAGAACAACAGAAACATCCTGCTGACCGACGACGCCAAAGCCAACACACAGCCTCATCTGGAGATCTATGCCGATGATGTGAAGTGCAGCCACGGAGCCACAGTAGGTCAGCTTGATCTTGAAGCCATGTTCTATATGCGCTCCCGGGGGCTGAGCGAACGGGCGGCCCGCCAGCTCATGATGTTTGCCTTTGCCCATGAGGTGGTAGAGAAAATTGCTATTGAAGTACTGGCCGAACGCCTGGACCAGCTGATTGAAAAACGCCTGAAGGGCGAGCTGACCATCTGCGATCAGTGCATGCTGCACTGCAACAGCAAGGAACCCACCACCTTTAACATTGATATTAGCAAGTTGTAACCAAAGTCCTTTTTATGAGCCTGAATGTTCATCAGTTGCGCAAAGAATTTCCCATCCTTGACCAATCCATTAACGGCAAGCCCCTGGTGTATTTCGACAATGCAGCAACTACGCATAAGCCACGTGCCGTGGTGGAGCGGCTGCAGAAATATTATTTCCGCGAAAACAGCAACATTCATCGCGGGGCCCATCACCTGAGCATCCAGGCCACCGAAGGATACGAAGATGCACGCAACACCCTTCAAATGTTTCTGAATGCTGCCCACAGCCATGAGATCATCTTCACCAGGGGCACCACCGAGTCGATCAACCTGGTGGCACGTTCCTTTTGCAGCCGGTTTGTAAATCCCGGAGATGAGGTTCTGATCTCGGCCATGGAGCATCATTCAAACATCGTTCCCTGGCAGATGGCCTGCCAGGAACGGCAGGCCGTTTTAAAGGTAATCCCTATCAATGAGCGGGGAGAGATCGATCAGCAGGCTTTCCTGGAGCTGATGAACGACAAGACCCGAATCCTGGCCGTGACCCACGTGAGCAACTCGCTGGGAACCATCAACCCCGTGAAGGAGATGATTGCCCAGGCGCATGCGCGCAATATCCCGGTGCTGGTAGACGGGGCACAGGCCATGTCGCATATGAAGGTTGATGTGCAGGACCTTGACGCCGACTTCTACTGCCTGTCGGGCCACAAGATGTTTGGGCCAATGGGTGTGGGTGTGTTGTATGGCAAGGAACATCTGCTGGAACAGATGCCACCTTACCAGGGTGGCGGGGAGATGATCAAAACGGTTACCTTCGAGAAAACCACCTACAACGAACTGCCCTATAAATTTGAAGCCGGCACCCCCAATGTAGCCGGTGTCATGGGGCTGGAAGCAGCCGTGAAGTTCATTTCCTACCTGCGCCTGGATACCATCGGGGCCTATGAGCACAAGCTGATGGAATATGCCACCGCCCAGCTGGAAACCCTTGACAACATCCGGTTTATTGGCACAGCAGCCAACAAAGCCAGCGTGATTTCCTTTTT
>JAWOCF010000191.1:0-10472 GCA_046483935.1 Bacteroidales bacterium
GGTCTACCTGAACCACCTGCATCAAGGCCGTGCCTGGCTGTACCAGATGGCCTGCCTCGATGGCTTTGTGATTCACCACGCCACCAAAGGGCGCTTGCGGCGCCAGATCTGACATCGCCTGGCTGGCCATTTCCAGTTCGGCTCTGGCCGCTGCCAGTTCACTTTCCAGGCCCAGCAAATCCGATTCAGACGCCAGATTGCGGCTGCGTAAACTCTGGGCAGCGTTCAAATCCACATTCAATTTGCGCACCCGAGCCTGCCAGCGACTGCGTTCGGCGCTGCGGCCGTCGTCGGTTAGGGTGAGTAACACTTGCCCCTGACTGACGGTGTCACCCAGTTCCACCATCAGTGATTTCACCGTGGCAGACTCCCGCGCCGACACCATAACGGACCGCCACGGTAATATTTGCCCCTGTACCAACAATTCAGGCTGATAATGGCGAGCGTTCAGGGTTGTTACCTCTACCCGGCTTAATGCGGTGCCCTGCTGTGCTGCCAGTTCCGGCGCTTTGGTTTTGGCCTGTTTGAGCTCGCCGCCCGCCATCCACACCAGCAGCGCCACAATCAACAACACAGACAGGCCAACAGAACTCCATTTGAATTTGTTCATATTGATCCCAGTGGAAATCGGTTGCTGCGAACACCAGAAAAAAACGAGTTGCCAAGTGCGCAAAAATAAGGTTAGATTCTACACAGTTTCGGTCAATCAATTTTAAAGAGACACGCCTTAAATGAAGTTTAACGCTGTTGTTGTCCTAGTAAAGTCAGTCCTGGTGATGGTGTTACCTCCCGGGGGCTTTTGCGTGGATACACAGTTGAGGCAAGATTTCTAAACCGACACTGCAAACACCAAAGCCCCCGGCACCGAAAGGTCCCGGGGGCTTTTTTTGGCTCTTTTGAAGACATTTGTAACGCAAACCAACACTCACAGATTGATGGATTGATAGATTGATAGATTGTAGAGACGTTGCCGTGTAGAGACGTTGCATGCAACGTCTCTACGATGCCCCTGAACTCCGCACCTCACACCTCACACCCCACACCTAATACCTAATACCTAAAAACTATAACCAATCTCTACTCCCAATAAACTTTTCAGCAAAATAGATGTTTCATCATAATGTACCATTATTAAACCCTGAAACATCATGAATAATTCTCTCTTTTATTTTGACAGGCCCGACAACGAGCCCATCACCCCTTACACCGAAGGCACCCCCGAACGTATTGCCCTGGCCAAAGAAATAGAACGTCAGAGCAACACCCAGATCGAGATCCCCCTGATTATCGGGGGCCAGGAGGTAAAAACAGGAAACACCGGCAAGGTGGTCAGCCCGCACAACCATCAGAATGTACTGGCCATTTATCATAAAGCCGGCCCCAAAGAAGTAAATATGGCCATTGAAGCCGCCATGGCAGCCAAAAAACAATGGGCTGAGATGTTCTGGGTCGAACGGGTATCGATCCTGCTGAAGGTTGCCGAACTGATCGCCAGGAAGTATCGTTACCTGATCAACGCAGCCACCATGGTGGGCCAGGGCAAGAATGCCTATCAGTCAGAAATTGATGCCGTGTGCGAGACCATCGACTTCATCCGCTTCAATGCGCACTATGTGTCCGACATCTATACCGACCAGCCCCATAGCGAGATCGGCAACCTCAACCGGCTGGAATACAGGCCCCTGGAGGGCTTTGTCTTTGCCGTCAGTCCGTTCAACTTTACGGCCATCGCTTCCAACCTGTCGCTGGCACCTGCCATCCTGGGCAATACCGTGGTGTGGAAGCCTGCCACCACGGCCCTGCTTTCCAACTACCACCTGATGCAGATTTACCGCGAAGCGGGCCTGCCCGATGGAGTGATTAATTTTGTTGCCGGATCAGGTCCTGTAATCGGAGACATTGCCCTGGCCCATAAAGAACTGGGAGGAGTGCATTTTACGGGCAGTAACTTTACCTTCAACCACATCTGGAAGACAGTGGCCCAGAACCTGGAAAACTACCGGTCCTACCCCCGGGTGGTGGGCGAAACAGGGGGGAAGGACTTTATCGTGGTGCACCCATCGGCCCAGGTCAACGAAGTGGCCACAGCCATTGTGCGGGGTGCTTTCGAATTCCAGGGGCAGAAGTGTTCGGCCGCATCGCGTGCCTACATCCCTGAGTCAATGTGGGAAGAGCTGCACGGGCAGATCGGCAGAAACATGTCGCTGATCAAGCAGGGCGATGTGAAGAACTTCTGCAACTTCGTGAATGCAGTGATTGATGAAAAAGCTTTTGACAAAATCGTGGGTTATATAGAAAAAGCAAAGAGCTCGCCCGATGCTGAAGTGATCTTCGGGGGCAATTACGACAAGTCGAAAGGCTACTTCATTGATCCAACGGTGATCCTGGCCAAAGATCCGCACTTTGTGACCATGGAAGAGGAGATCTTCGGTCCGGTGATGACGCTGTATGTTTATAAGGATGAAGATTTTGAACAGACCCTGGAGCTGGTCAACAACACCTCGCCCTTCGGGCTGACGGGCGCCATTTTTGCCCGCGACCGCTCTGCCTGGGTGCAGGCTTGCAGGGTGCTGAGGTATGCTGCCGGCAACTTCTACTACAACGACAAGCCCACGGGCTCGGTGGTGGGTCAGCAGCCTTTCGGAGGATCACGCCAGTCGGGCACCAACGACAAGGCAGGCAGTTCGCTGAACCTGCTGCGATGGATCAACGCCCGCAGCATCAAGGAAACCTTTATCCCGGCCACCGATTTCCGCTATCCTTTCATGCACGAGAAAAAATGTGATGCCTGATCTGATGATGTCCCGTAAAGAGGATTCATCCGCAACACAGAAGGATTACTTCACCGTCATTTCCCCACGCAGGGGGGTCTGAAAATACTTTTTCAGGCGCTTGCCCGAGTAGCCGTTGCCCAGCAGGTACATCAGCTTGGTGACGGCTGCTTCGGTGGTCATATCATACCCACTGACTACCCCGATGCTTTGCAGCCCCAGGCTGGTTTCGTATTTGCCCATCTGCACGGCACCACCCCGGCACTGGGTAACATTGCAAATGAGGATTCCGCGCGCAGCGGCTTCCCCGAGGGCCTCCAGAAACCAGGGGGCCGTGGGGGCATTGCCCGACCCGAAGGTCTCCATAACCACCGCCTTGATGCCCGGGGTGTTCAGGATGGATTCCACCACCTGGGGCGAAATGCCCGGAAAGAGCTTCAGGATAACAATGCTGGTGTCAAGGTTGGTGAAGATGCGGAACTCCTGATCCACGGGCTTGTGGATGGCATTTTCATCATATTTGATGCTTACTCCGGCATGGGCCAGCACCGGGTAATTGACCGAGCGGAAGGCTTCGAAATGCTCGGCATTGAACTTATGGGTGCGGTTGCCCCGGTAGAGCTGGTATTCGAAATAGATACACACCTCGGGCACCATGGGCTTTCCGTTTTTTTGGGCGCCTGCAATCTCAATGGCAGTAATAAAATTCTCCTTGCCATCGGTACGGATCATGCCGATAGGCAGCTGCGACCCGGTAAGGACGACAGGCTTGGAGAGGTTCTCGAGCATAAAACTCAAAACAGAAGCAGAAAACGCCATGGTGTCGGAGCCATGCAGGATCACGAACCCGTCATACGTTTCGTAATGCTCCCCGATGAGCCTGGCCAGCTGTACCCATACCTCAGGATCCATGTTTGAAGAGTCGATCACCGGATCGAACTGGATGCTTTCAATCTTGCACTTGAAGCGTTTGATCTCGGGGATCTGCTCGGTGAGGTGGGCAAAATCGAAAGGATTCAACGCTCCTGTAACAGGGTCTTCAACCATGCCAATGGTGCCCCCGGTATATATTACCAGTATGGAAGTATTTAAAGCCATAATGCTGTTGAAAAGAAAATGAATTAAGACAATCCGAATAACCTGCCTGCGCTGGCAGTAGTGGCTTCAGCCACTGTGTGCACGGGCACTTCTTTTAGCTGGGCAACTTTTTGGGCCACCAATGGCAGGTAGGCACTTTCATTACGCTTTCCGCGATGAGGCACCGGTGCCAGGTAAGGAGCATCCGTTTCGAGCACCAGAAACTGAAGGTCGACATGCTGTACCACCTGAGCCATCAGGCTGTTTTTGAAGGTTACCACGCCCCCGATGCCCAGCAGGAAGTTCATGGCGATGGCCCTTTCAGCCTGGGCGATGTCGCCCGCAAAACAATGCATCACCCCTTTCAGGTTACTGCCCTTATACTCCCCGAGCACCCCGAAGATCTCCTCCAGCGAATTGCGCGAATGAATCACCAGGGGCAGGTCAAGCTCCAGGGCCAGCTCAATATGCCTGCGGAAACAGAGCACCTGCTGGTGAAAGAACGTCTTGTCCCAGTAGAGGTCAAGGCCTGTTTCGCCCACTGCCACGAACGACTCCCGGCGCAACAGGCCATCCACCTGCTCCATTTCTGTTTCCCAGTCCGCTTTTACCGACGTGGGATGCAAAGCCATCATGGGCAGACAGACACCCGGAAAATCCTGTGCCGCCTTCATCAGGGGGCCGATGGTTTGTCCGTCCACATTGGGCATGAGCATACGCCCTACCCCATTATTCAGAGCAGTATTGACCATTTCCCGGCGGTCGTGGTCAAACTGCTCCAGATAAAGGTGTGTATGGGTGTCAATAAACTTCATGAATGGGTTGAACCGCGTTTGCAGAGACTATTCGCTGAATTTTTTTCCGATCTCGCGCAGCATCACCTCGGTCATGCGTTGCAGGTCGTAAGTATTTCCCAATCCCCAGTCGCGGGCTGCCACGCTGTCGTCAATGCTCTTAGGCCAGCTGTCGGCAATGGCCTGACGAAAGTCGGGATTGTAGGTCAGGGAGAAGTCAGGCAGATGTTTTTTGATTTCTTCGGCCAGCTCTTTGGGGCTGAAGCTGATGCCTGCCACATTGTAGCTGGAACGCACGGTGATGTCACGCTCATCGGCTTCCATAACCCCCACGGTGGCCTTGATGGCATCCTCCATGAACATCATGGGCAGATAGGTATTTTCGGAAAGGAAGCTTTCGTAAGTCCCATTTTTAATGGCTTCATAAAAGATCTCCACAGCATAATCGGTAGTCCCTCCACCTGCTTCGGTCTTGTGACTGATCAGCCCGGGATAACGGAGGCTACGGCCATCCACACCATACTTCTGGTAATAATACTCCAGCCAGCGCTCACCGGCCAGCTTGCTGATGCCGTAAACGGTATTGGGTTCCATCACGGTAAACTGAGGGGTATTCTCCCTGGGGGTGGTGGGGCCAAATACAGCAATCGAACTGGGCCAGAAGATCTTGTGCAGCTTGAGCTCGCGGGCCAGCTCCAGCACGTTGAGCAGGCTGTCCATGTTGATCTGCCAGCTGGCAATAGGTTTCTTTTCGGCATTGCCCGACAGGATGGCTGCCAGATGGTAGATCTGGGTGATCTTGTTGCGGCTCACCGTGCCAAACAGCCTGTGGGTATCCATCACATCCAGGATCTCGAAGGGGCCGCCTTCAGTGATTTCACGGGTGGCAGGTTTAATATCGGTGGCCACTACATTATCATCACCATACATTCTTCTCAACTCAAGAGTCAGTTCAGAGCCGATTTGACCGGCACAACCTATTACCAGTATTTTTTCCATTGTCCGAAGGGATTGTTTAAGTTTTTTATTTCATTACATGCGGCAAAGTTAGAAAAACTTTTCAGGTGCATTAAAAGAAACACAGATGCCTGCCACAGGGAGATTTAAAAATTTTTATTACAGGGGAAAAATCCTACTTTTGTAGGTCAAGACTTATCTGATTGTGAATGGAAAACTTTATTGTATCGGCACGCAAATACCGGCCGGCAACCTTCGATACCGTAGTAGGGCAGAAGTCGATCACCACGACTTTAAAAAATGCTATTAAGAACAATCACCTGGCTCAGGCCTTTTTGTTCACCGGCCCACGTGGGGTAGGCAAAACCACCTGTGCCCGAATCCTGGCCAAGACCATCAACTGCCAGAACCTCTCGCCCGACCTGGAAGCCTGCAATGAGTGCCCGCCCTGTGTGTCGTTCAATCAATCCAACTCCTTCAACGTGCATGAGCTGGATGCCGCCTCCAACAACTCGGTGGATGGCATCCGCAGCCTGGTCGACCAGGTGCGCATCCCCCCGCAGGTAGGCAAATACAAGGTGTATATCATCGATGAGGTGCACATGTTGTCGACACAGGCCTTTAATGCCTTCCTGAAAACCCTGGAGGAACCCCCCGCTTACGCCAAATTTATCCTGGCCACCACCGAACGCCATAAGATCATCCCCACCATCCTGTCAAGGTGCCAGATCTTCGACTTCTCGCGCATCACCGTGGAAGACATCACCACTCACCTGCAGTTTGTGGCACAAAGCGAAAACATCACTGCCGATTACAATGCCCTGCACATCATTGCCCGCAAGGCTGATGGCGCCCTGCGTGATGCCTTGTCGATCTTCGATCAGATGGTGAGTTTCTCCGGAGCGAACCTGACCTACAAAGAGGTGATTGACAACCTCAACGTGCTGGACTATGATTATTACTTCCGGGTGCTCGACATGATGCTCGAAGAAAAAGGTTCAGACATCCTGTTGCTGATCAACGAAATCATTCAGAAAGGCTTTGAAGGCAACGACTTCATTACCGGCATGGGCGAGCACCTGCGCAACCTGCTGGTATGCAAAGACCCCGCCACCCTGAAACTCATCGAGGTGAGCCACGACATCCGCCAGCAATACCTGCAGCAGACCCAGCGGTGCCCGGAGGAGTTTCTGATGAAAGCCCTTGAGATCAACAACCGGGTAGATATCCAGTACAAAAGCAGCAGCAACAAGCGGCTGACCCTCGAACTGAGCATGCTGCAAATGGCCGGGCTGTTAAAAAAAAAAGAACTGACTGAAGAGTCCCCGGAACCTCTCTCCCTGGTAGCTCCCGAAGCATCTGACAAACAGGCTGTTGGCTCAGGCCGGCATGCTGCCCCTGTGGCTGCAGCGGCAGCCACACCCGAACCTGTGGCTGCAGGCAGCGAACAAAGTGCCTCCTTCAGGGCCATCGATGTGCCTGCTCCTGCCCCATCCGTCAACGAACCAGAACCAGAATAACCGCAGCAATCAAAACCAGCCCCACAACCCTCCACGGAGCCTGTGGAGCGGGCTGAACCACCCCAACCCACACCCGGGCCCGTCAGGATCAAAAAGTCTCTCTCCCTGAAGATCAATCAGCCCATCGCGGACACACCCGACGAAACACCACAGGAAGCCATCGACCAGCAGCAGGATCGTCCGCAGGAAAACTTCCTGATGACCGACTTCCTGAACCACTGGAAGAAGCTTGCCGAAAGCCTCCGCGATGACAGTGCCAGCCTGCATCAGGCCATGACACAATACGAACCCAAACTACTCACTGGCAGCCAGGTAGAAATAACCCTCGACAACACCATCCAGGAAGAGACCCTGCAGGAGCGTAAAGCAGAGCTGCTGAGCCACCTGCGTAAGGAACTGAACAATTACTCCATCCAGCTCGTTACTAAAGTCCGCAAGATCGTGGTCGAACAGAAAGCCTACCTGCCTGCTGACAAGTTCAGGCTGCTGAGCGAAAAAAATCCTGAGGTGCTCAAATTGCAGAAAGATTTAGATCTTGACTTTATATATTAATGAAGATTAATTGTTAAATTTACCCCTTCATTAATGGCTCTTTCAATTATTTAACTTTTTTTCTTCCTGACGATTTCCTTAGTTGACTACCTTTATAATTAAACAAGCTTCATAAATAAGAGGCTATATCCATTCATTTTAACCACATCCAAAAGAATGAAAAGACACATCAGACTATTTGTTTCATTGATGCTTGTGTTGTATTCAGGGCTGAGCATGGCCCAGGGACAACAGATAGAATACACCGAGTATACCCTTGATAACGGGTTGCATGTCATTCTGCATCAGGACCGTTCAACCCCCAACGTGGTGGTAGACATTATGTATCATGTGGGTGCAAAAAACGAAACGCCCGACCGCACAGGCTTTGCCCACTTCTTCGAGCACCTGATGTTCGAGGGCACCGAAAACATCGGCCGGGGTGAGTTTGCCGAAATCGTGGAACGTGCCGGGGGATCTTTGAATGCCGGCACCAGCTTTGACTACACTAACTACTTTGTTTTATTGCCCTCCAATCAGCTGGAGCTGGGCCTGTGGCTGGAATCAGAAAGACTGCTGCACCCCATGATCGATTCGACAGGCATTGCCACCCAGAAAAGTGTGGTGACCGAAGAGATGAAGCAAACCCGCGAGAACCAGCCCTATGGACGGCTGCTGACCGAGCTGCTGAGCCGTGCATATACCGAGCATCCATACCGCTCGGATGTTCTGGGCGCCGACCCCCATATCCGCAATGCCACCGAACAGGATATCAAGGGCTTCCACGATATGTTTTATGTCCCCAACAATGCCGTGCTGGTGGTGACCGGCGATATTGAAATTGATGAGACCCGTGAGCTGATTGATAAATATTTTGCCGGCATCCCTGCAGGCACCAAAACCGTTCGCCGGCCCACTGTTACTGAGCCCCCGCTCCAGGCAGAGATCCGCGACACAGTGCTTGATAACATTCAGCTTCCTATGGTGGTTCAGGCATACCGCATTCCGGCCATGGGCACCAAAGATTATTACGCGGTAGAGATGCTGGGCACCTTGCTCTCGCAGGGCGAAAGCAGCCGCATGTATCGCCGCCTGGTGAATGAAGAGCAGACCGCCCTTCAGATTGCTGCCATGCCCCTTGGGCTGGAAGATCCGGGCCTGGGTATCGTGCTGGGAATCCCCACCATGGGCGTTGACCCGCAGGTGCTGGAAGAAGGCATGAACGAGGAGCTTGAAAAAGTGCGCAACGAGCTGGTCACTGAAAGGGAACTGCAGAAGGTGAAAAACCAGGTGGAAAACAGGTTCGTGAACAGCAACACCACCATTGCCCGGCGTGCCACCAACCTGGCCAATTACCATACCTTCTATGGCGATGCCAGCCTGATCAACAACGAGGTAGACAGGTACATGGAGGTGACCCGCGAAGACATCAGAAGGGTGGCCCGCGAGTACTTCCATGAAGACAACCGGGTAGTGCTTTATTTCATGCCCAAAAACCAGCAATAAAATCAACCCACATCCTTGAAAAAGTATTATATATGAAAAAGACTGCTTTATTATTCGTTGTAAGCTGCTTGCTGACCTTCACCCTGTATGCGCAGGTTGATCGCAGCCAAAGACCCAAACCAGGTCCTGCCCCCGAGATACAACTCGGCGATTTTGAATCCTTTACCCTCGACAACGGAATGAATGTGATTGTGGTAGAAAACCGTCAGGTGCCCATGATCTCCTTTCAGCTCACCCTGGATATCGACCCTGTAATGGAAGGTGATGCCAAAGGATATGTAACCCATGCCGGCAGCCTGCTCTCGCAAGGAACCACCAACCGCACCAAGAACGAGATTGACGAAAGCATCGACTTCATCGGCGCCAACCTCTCAACCTTCGCCACAGGGATGTATGGCTCCTCGCTCACACGGCATAAAGAAACCTTGCTGGAGCTGATGTCCGACATCCTGCTGAACCCCTCCTTCCCTGAGGAAGAACTCGAACGGCAGATCGCACAGAACATCTCCAGCCTGGCCACCATCAAAACCGACGGAAATGCCATCGTTCGCAACGTGTCAACTGCTGTGACTTATGGCCCGGAGCATCCTTACGGAGAGGTCATCACCCAGGAGAGCCTGGAGAACATCACCATGGACATGATCAAAGACTATTACAACACCTACTTCAAACCCAATGTGGCCTATATGGTCGTGGTGGGTGATATTGATGTAGCAGAGACCAAAGAGGTGATGAACAAGTTCTTCAGCCAGTGGGAACCCGGCGAAGTGCCTTCACGCACCTTCCCTACCCCCGAACGCCCCCGGGGCAACAGGGTGGCTTTCGCCGAACGCCCGGGTGCCGTGCAGTCGGTGGTGTCAGTGACTTTCCCCGTTGAGCTCACTCCCGGTCATGAAGATGCCATCAAGGCCAGCGTCATGAACTCGATACTGGGTGGCGGCGTTTTCTCGGGCCGTCTGATGCAGAACCTGCGCGAAGACAAAGGATATACCTACGGGGCACGCTCCAGCCTGTCGACCGATCCCCTGGTAGGCCGTTTCAGTGCCGGGGCCGAGGTGCGCAACGCCGTTACCGACAGCACCGTGGTGGAAATCCTTCACGAGATGTCGCGCCTGGTGAATGAGCCCATCGAAGCCAGCAGCCTGGAACTGACCAAAAACTCGATGAGCGGCTCTTTTGCCCGTTCGCTCGAAAGCCCCAGAACCATTGCCAGCTTCGCCCTGAACATCGCCCGCTATGATCTGCCTGCCGATTACTATGCCAACTACCTCAAAAAACTTGAAGAAGTAACCATCAGCGATGTGCAGCAAATGGCC
>JAWOCF010000209.1:0-3588 GCA_046483935.1 Bacteroidales bacterium
TACCAATGCTTTCGACGTGGTGTTTGCGGGCATACAGGGTAGCGCTACCCTGTTCACTGCTGATGCCACTTTCAGCCTGCAGCCCGGAGAAACCCTTTTTGTGACCTCACAGCAAGAGCGTGGATGGAAGAACACTACCGGCCAACCCTGCAGCATTCTGGTCATTAAACACCTTCAGAATGCCTCCTGAGCCCTTTTTCTGATAGACCTCCTCCTACCCCGCCCGATAGGCATCTGTTTCTTTGCGGTGGAGAGAAACCTTTCGCACGAAGAAGGAAAAAATTCTCTTGCGCCCCGTATCATGGGTTGTTTTTCATATTTTTACCAAAATTTATGAAAACTGCCCGAACACTATGATACACCCATTCTTTCCTGGAAAATCACTCCTTGCCTTTACCTTATTTTTCTTTCTGACAAGTGGTTATACCTTTAGCAGCAATAACGACCGAAGAATCCTGGAGGCTTCCAGAACTGATACCCCTCCGGTAATTGATGGGATTCTACATGATTCAGTGTGGGCTCAGGCGTCCACAGCAGAAGGTTTTTTTCAGTATGAGCCCCATAACGACCGGCAGGCATCGCAACAAACCCAGGTCAGGGTTCTTTATGATGATCATGCCATCTATATTGCTGCAAAAATACTGGACAGCAACCCCGACAGCATCCTTACCGAACTGGGCTTGCGCGATGCGGATGACGATCTGAATGCCGATCAGTTCTGGGTAGACATCAACCCATTCAATGATGGCATCAATGGCTTCCGGTTTAAGGTATCGGCCTCGGGGGTACAATCCGACCTCAACATGTCGGGTTCCGGTGGAGGTCATAGTTTTGGCGATCGCGGCTGGAATGCGGTATGGACCAGTGAGGTACGCATCAACAAGGAGGGATGGGTGGTAGAAATGGCCATCCCCTATTCGGCCTTACGCTTTCCCCAGAACGACATTCATGAGTGGGGCATCAATTTCTGGAGGGAATTGCGCCGCAAACGCGAGACTTCCAGCTGGAACTATGTGAACCGCCGGGTGGGTGGCAATCCAATAGGTTTTACCGGAGTGCTCACCGGCATCAATGGCGTTACCCCTCCCCCACGACTGTCGTTTTTCCCCTATCTATCGGGCTACACCCAGACTGATTATGCCGGCCCCGGGTGGTCAAATACCTTCAATGGTGGGATGGATGTAAAATACGGCATCAATGAAAGCTTCACCCTCGACATGACCCTGATCCCAGACTTTGGGCAGGTACAGTCGGATGAGAGGGTCCTGAATCTTTCGCCTTTCGAGGTGAAGTATGATGAAAACAGGCAGTTTTTTACTGAGGGCACTGAATTATATAACAAGGCCGACCTGTTCTATTCGCGCAGGATCGGCACCACCCCTACGGGGTTCCGGCAAGCCCGTCAAAAGACATCCGAAAATGAGCTGGTTATGGAAAACCCCATCGAGACTTCTATGATCAACGCTACCAAACTGTCGGGGCGCACCTCCTCAGGATTGGGCATTGGGTTTTTCAATGCCATGACAGCAGCCAGTCATGCCACCATCATTGATACCCTTTCCGGGCTGCAGCGGAAAATCACCACCCAACCCTTTTCCAATTACAACCTGATTGTGCTCGATCAAAGCCTGCCCAACAACTCTTCGGTCAGCCTGATCAACACCAATGTTGCAGGATCGGTACCGGGCTATACGGCCAATGTTACGGGCACCGAATTCAGGTTGCTCGACCGCTCCAACATGTTCCGCATCAGTGGCACCGCTGCTTTAAGTCAACAGTATTTCAGGGATCATGAAAACAACTTTGGACATAAGTACCGGATCGCGATAGGGAAATATGGGGGCAACTGGCAATATGGCTATTCACGGTCGGTGGTTTCTGACACCTACGATCAGAACGACATGGGCTTCCTGCGCCGCAATAACGAGGTGGAAAATCGGGCATCAGTCAGTTACAATATCTTTAATCCCTTCTGGAGGTTGCTGAACATCTCCAATTCCTTCAGCATTGAGCATTCCAGTCTATACCAACCCAATGCCTTTACCGGTCTGGAGCTGGAATACGGGATGCGGGCCTTGTTCGACAATCGCTTCTTTATCAGCTTCAACACCAGTTATCAGCCTGAGGGATACCGCGATTATTTTGAGCCCAGGGTGCCGGGCCGCTTCTATCATAGGGATAAGAACCTGATGATGTTTGTGCGGTATTCATCTGATTACGGCAAGAGATTGTATGTTGACGGCGATTTTGGATATGGCACGATTAGCAATGATTATGGCCAGGAAGCATTTAGTGTGGAGTTCGCTCCTACCTTCAGGGCCAGCGACCGTTTCAACATCTCTTTTGAAATAGAGTATCAGGAAATAAACAACGACCTGGGCTACGTAGAGCATACCAGTGCTGATTCCATATTTTTTGGCAAAAGGTTCACCCCTACCCTGGAAAACTCATTGGGCTCGACCTATATCTTCTCCAGAAACTTATCGCTGGGAATCAACCTCAGGCATTACTGGTCGCGGGTAGACTACGACGGGAATTACTTCCTGCTCAAAGACAACGGATCCTTTCAACCTAGTGAGGATGACCTGAACATCAGCAATATCAACTACAACGCCTTCACCATCGACATGCTGCTGACCTGGAATTTCGCCCCGGGCAGTCAACTCACGGCGGCATGGAAAAATGTGATTGACTCTCAGGGCACTCAGTTACACCATGGATATTTCAACAACCTGAACCAGACCCTTCAGGAGCCTCAGATTAACAGCCTGTCAATTAAATTACTGTATTATCTGGATTACCTGATGATCCGGCAACTGGCAGGGAATTCTTCCCGGGCAGGAGTTATCAACCGCTAATATATCGGTGTTATACCGATAAAACTTAATGATGGTTATCGTATATTTGGCCAGCAATAGTTCCGACAAGTAAAGTGCATTAGTTATGAACCTTACTCTATGATCCATTAATCTACCGACCACTACCCCATGATCTACGTCGCCCTAGTCAATAATATCACCCTGCTGGTCTCCCTGAGCATCCTTCATACCATCATATTAAACAAATGGCCCCTGCGGGCATTGAAGTTTCAGATCGTGTCGGGTTTATTATTCGGAGCAGTAGCTGTAATTGGCATGATAAACTCCCTGGAGCTACAACCCGGGGTGCTTTTTGATGGCCGCACCATCATTCTTACTATCGCAGGAGCTTTCGGGGGACCAATCGCTGCAGCCATTGCCGTAGTAATCAGTGCGGGATTCCGTTATTTTACAGGAGGCCCGGGCGTGTGGATGGGAATGGCCACTATTTTCAGCGCGGCTTTATTGGGTCTTACCCTGCACCAGCGGATCAAAAAGCCCAGTCAGAAAGTCTCCCCCGTTTTGTTTTACATCCTGGGCCTGGGGGTGCATGTCATGATGCTGGCCAGCGCCCTGTTGTTGCCAGGCGATCTCTCCGGGGAGTTCTTCGCACAGATGGCCCTTCCGGTCATCTGTGCGAAGAACTCCCCGGAGAGATCGCCTGGCAACAACAGGGCGCTGGCCAGCATCATGACATGCACCCCCAGGCCCAGGATGTAAAACAAAACGG
>JAWOCF010000022.1:0-4494 GCA_046483935.1 Bacteroidales bacterium
CATGTACCGCGATTTTCAGTCGCGCAACATCATGATCTATGAAGGCAGCCCACGGTTCATTGACTATCAGGGGGGCCGCAAGGGGCCCCTGCAATATGATATCGCCTCATTGCTGTTCGATGCCAAGGCCAACATCCCTTTCGAACAACGGCTTCAGCTGCTGGATCTGTATATAGAAAAGGTGAGAGAACACATAACAATAGAAGAAAAAAGCTTCCGCACCTCCTTTTATGACTTCGTGGTAATGCGCATCCTTCAGGCACTGGGTACTTATGGTTTCCGGGGGGGGATTGAAAAAAAGGCATTGTTCCTGCAGAGCGTCCCGTTTGCCATGAACAACCTGAGGTGGCTGGTCACCAACAACCTTCTCCCGGCCAGCACCCCATATCTTTCAGGGTTGATTGAGCAGATCGCTGCCAAAGGGCCGTATCCCGAATCGACTTCTCAACCCGAAGGGTTAACCCTTACCATCAACAGTTTCTCTTACCGTAATGGCATTCCCCAGGATGCCTCGGGCAACGGGGGTGGCTTTGTGTTCGATTGCCGCGCTTTGCCCAATCCCGGAAGGGAACTGGCCTTTAAATACCTTACCGGCCAGAACCAGCCAGTGATAGATTATCTGCAGAAAGCTGATGAGGTGGAGCAGTTTCTGCAACATGCCACCAGCATTGTTGCTCAGGCAGTAAAAAACTACCAGGAAAGAAACTTTTCAAGCCTGATGGTCAGCTTTGGATGTACCGGGGGGCAGCACCGTTCGGTATACTGTGCTGAGCAACTGGCAAAGCGAATAAAAGCGCGTTTCCAGGTCAACCTCACTCTTGAGCATTGTCAGAAAGAGAAGTGGCCCCACGCAGAAGGTGCCTCAGCAGAATAAAAAAACAGAAAAGCCTTCAGGCTTATCTCTCATAAACAACCGCCATAAATACCCTGCCACCATGAAAGCAATGATATTTGCTGCCGGCAAAGGCACCCGCCTGCAACCCATAACCAATACCATTCCTAAAGGCCTGGTGACTATTGGCGGGAAAACCATGCTGGAGCAGGTAATCGGAAAGCTGACCGGGGCAGGCGTCACCCAGATCGTGGTCAACGTGCACCATCATGCCGGAAAAATGAAACAGTTCATCAAACAACTGAACTACCCGGGGGTGCAGATCCATGTTTCCGACGAGGAAGACGCTCTTCTGGATACAGGCGGAGGACTGATTCATGCCCGGGAATGGCTGCAGGGGGAAGCACCTTTCTTTATCTATAATGTAGATGTGCTGTGCGATATTGACCTGAAAGCCCTGCAGGCCGTTCATCAGCAGCATGGTTGCCTGGCTACCCTGGCAGTAGCTGCCCGCAAAACCTCACGCTACCTGCTGGTCGACGACCATCACTTACTGGCAGGATGGATGAATATTAATACCGGGGAGAAGATACTGTGCCGACCTCAGCAGAATAACAACCTCCGGCAGATGGCCTTCAGCGGCATCCACCTGGTGAGCCCGGAAATATTTGAGCTGATTGATACGACAGGATCGTTTGCCATTTTGCCCGAGTACCTGCGGCTGGCCCGGCATCACAACATCTGCTGTATGGAACATGATCCTGCTTTCTGGGCTGATATAGGCACCCCTGACAAGCTGGAGGCAGCCCGCCGGCTATTTAATAACAATCCCGATCGTTTCCTCCCAAACCAAACACCATGAAACCTTTTCTTGAAGAAGTATGCGACCATATCCTTGAAGAGTATGCCGACATTACCGGTGAGCTATGTGTGATCACACCCAACCGCAGGGCAGGGCTGTTCTTCAGGAAATACTTTTCCAAAAAGATCACCCGCCCGGTGTGGGCACCCGAGGTTCTCAGCATCGAAGATTTCGTGAACCGTCTGAACAACGTGCAGGTTGTTGACCACCTGGGGCTGGTGTTTGAATTCTATAAGGTTTATAAAGAGATCGAAAAGCAGGAGGCTCAAAGTATTGATGAGTTCTTTCGTTGGGCACCGGTGCTTTTGAGCGACTTCAATGAGATCGATGCCCAGCTGAACAAGCCCTCCGAGCTGTTCGGCTACCTGCAGGACCTGAAATACATTGAATCGTGGAACCCCGATGGCAGCCCCCTGACGCCTTTCCAGCAAAAGTATCTGGACTTCTTTGGCAAGTTTGAGAAGTATCACAGCAGCCTGAAGCAACACCTGCTGGATCAGCAGCTGGCTTATCAGGGATTGTCGTTCAGGCTGGCCATCAACAAGCTGAAGGATGATACCTTCAGCCTCCCCTGGAAGAAGGTGATCTTTGCCGGGTTCAATGCCCTGACACAATCGGAGGAGGATATCATAAAAATACTGCACAAACAGCAACGCGCGGTTGTCATCACCGACAGCGATCCTTATTACCTGGATGATCCGCATCATGAAGCAGGAGCCTTTATCAGGAAATACCACAACAGGCACGGCTGGGAGAAACCAAAGCAAAAGGCCTCTGCCTTTATGGGTACACCCAAAAACATCTCCATCATGGGCATTGCCCGCAATGTGAATCAGGCCAGGCTGGCAGGCAACCTGCTGGCCGATCATGCTGAGCTGACTCCCGATGAGGATACTGCTATCGTGCTGGCCAACGAAAACCTGCTCATCCCCATGTTGTATGCCCTGCCCGGTGATGTCTCTTCAGTGAACGTAACCATGGGCTATCCGCTGAAGAAGACCAACATGTATAGCTTTTTCAACGCCCTGATCCAGCTGCATCTCACTCCGGAGCGCATGAACAGGAACAAGGGAAACAAACCCACTGCATTCTATTACAAAGACCTGATCCGCTTTTTCTCGCATCAGGCCACTGCCTTCCTGTGGGACCTGGAAAACGGAAAGGAGCTGACCAACAAACTGATGCGCCGGCTGGCCCAGTCTAATCATTCATTCTGCAGCTTCCGGCAACTGGCAGCCCTCTCGGAAGATGAAACACTGTTTACCGAAAAGTTCGGGTTCCTGCAGCAGGCATGGGCCGGCAACCCCGCCCTGGCAGCACCCACCATGCTGAGCCTGTGCGAGATCCTTGATGATAGTTTCCGCAGCAAAGCACAGGCAATGCAAACAGAGATTGCCCAATCGCCCTGGTTTCTGGATTATGAATCATTGTATTACTTCGCCAGGGTGCTGCGCCGCCTGCAGGATATCATGAGCCAGTGGCCCGTGGTCGACACCCTGAAGACCTTCAACATGCTGTTTCGCCTCACGGTGAATGAGGTCCGGCTGGCTTTCTCGGGCGAACCCCTGGAAGGCCTGCAGATTATGGGAATGCTGGAAACACGCAACCTGGACTTCAAGAACATTATCCTGTTGTCGGCCAACGAAGACATCCTGCCCAAAAGCAAGGCAGGCAACTCATTTATTCCTTTTGAGGTAAAGAAGAAATTCGGGCTGCAGGTGCATACCGACAAGGATGCCACCTATGCCTATCACTTTTACCGGCTGCTACAGCGTGCCAGCAACATATACCTGGTGTATAACACCCAGAAAGGCATGGTGGGCAACCAGGAGAAAAGCCGCTATATCACCCAGCTGAAGATGGAGCTGCCTGAGTTCAATCCCGAAACCATCATCCGTGAGGAGATTGTTGCTTTGAGCCCCACCAAAGAGATTCCTGCCCAAAACATCATTATCGAAAAGACTCCCGAAATCATGCAACGCCTGGGGCAGATGGCTTCTTCAGGATTCTCGCCCTCGGCGTTGAGCACCTTTATCAACTGTCCGCTACAGTTTTATCTGCAGAAGGTGGCCCGCCTGGAAGAAGCCGACCAGGTGGAAGAAACCCTGGAGGCAAGCACCATGGGCACAGTAGTGCATGCTGCCCTGGAGACTTTGTATAAAAGTTTCTGCGGCAAAGTACTTACTCCGGCAAGCATCGAGGGCATGAAAAAAGATGCCGCACGTGTCCTTCAGGAGAAGTTTAAGGAAGAATTTTCGGGAGGCAACGTCGATACAGGCAAGAACCTGTTGCTGGTAAAGGTGGCCGGCCGCATGCTGGAAAACTTCCTGGACCGCGAAAAGCAGTTTCTGATCAAATGCAACGGGTCAGTACTTACCATCCTCGACCTGGAAATGCAGCTGGAGGCCCCTCTTGAGATAATGGCCAACGGCAACAGTTTCCAGGTAAAGGTTAAAGGCCTTGCCGACCGTATCGACAGGATTGACAGCACCGTGAGGATTATTGATTATAAGACCGGGAAAACAGAGCAGACCGACCTCACCGTCAGTGAGCAGCAAAGCATTATTGAGGACCCTAAGATGGCCAAGACCTTCCAGCTGCTTTGCTACACCTGGCTGTTCCGCCAGCAACAGCAGGAGCCTGTAGACATTGAATCTGGCATCTTTTCCATGAAAAATATGGGGGCCGGACTGCTTACCGTGCAGCCACATGCCAAATCGGGGCTTACCCTCGAAGGGCTTCACGAAGACTTTGAGCACCAGCTGCGGGCACTCATCGGCAACATCATGGATCCTGCTAT
>JAWOCF010000023.1:0-4142 GCA_046483935.1 Bacteroidales bacterium
AACCAATACTACACTCTGGGGCGAGCTACATACCAATGGTAAAAAATGGCAAGCATTCGATTTTTAAGGAGGCACCAATAGAAAAAGCAATAATGGCAAGAGCCATCTGGGTGAAAAGGTCCATCTGGGAAATCATTTCCCTGGAAAAGACATTCAGCAGATAAGGGCCAAAGATGATTCCTGAAATCAGATAACCAACCAGCCGGGGAGCCTTCAGCCAATTGGCCACTCTCCCGAATATCTGACTGATCAGAAAGAATAATCCCAGATAAACAAGCAGGTTCAGATCTTCCCTCATAAGGTCATTTCCTTCTTCTGAAAACGCTAGAATTTTTTCGTTACTATTTTAATGAATTGGATAATAATGAGTGGCAGCACACTGGCAATGGCAATAAGCCCCCACAGGCGGGGTTCCAGTGGCTGGAAAGCTAAAATACCAGCCAATCCGGGAGTCAGATATGCAGCCACCAATACGGCGATACAAAACGCCAGTGCCATCCAGATATATTTGTTACGGGTCACCTGATTTTCGAAGATCCCTTCATTTGCTTCCCGCATATTAAAGACATGCAACAGCTGGGCAAAGGCCAGGCTGAAAAAGGCGACATTGTTGGTAATCTCTTCGGGTTGCTCCCATACAAAATGAGCAAACAAATAGGCTGCGGAAATAGAAATTGTCAGAATGATTCCGTACAAGCCAATTTGAAACCAGTTGCCTTTTGTAAGTATGGGTTCCTGAGGATCCTTTGGAGGCATTTTCATCACGCCGGGGCTGCCCTCTCCTACCCCCAGGGCCAGGGCAGGAAATACATCAGACAATAGGTTCAGGAACAGCAGTTGCAATGGCAGCAGTGGCAGGGTGAACAAGGTAAAGCCCATCAGGCCGATGATCAGGATTTCACTCAGGTGGTATGACAACTGGTAGATGATAAACTTCCGGATGTTCCCAAAAATAATCCTTCCTTGTTTGATGGCCACGATAATGGAAACAAAGGCATCGTCCTTAAGTACCATATCAGACACTTCCTGTGCCACCTGGGTTCCCCTTTTTCCCATCGCAATGCCGATGTTGGCGCGTTTCAGGGCAGGGGCGTCATTCACCCCATCGCCGGTCATCCCCACAATTTCTCCCTGTTTCTGAAAGTGTTTGATCAGATCCAGCTTCTGAGAAGGATTGACCCTCGAAAAAATGACGGTACTGAGCAATTTCCGGTCATCATCCGTTTCCAGCTCCTGCTGCAGGTCTTTTCCGGCCAGCACCCCATCATTTTTCTGTTCCTGTTCGCCCATCAGCCCGATCTGCTGTCCCACGTTTCTGGCCGTGCCCGGATGATCACCCGTTACCATGATGACTTTTATTCCTGCTTCCCGGCAGGTGACAATGGCATCGGCCACCTCTTTGCGGGGTGGATCAATGAAACCAACCAGTCCAATAAAGGTCATTCCCCTTAGAAAGTCTTCTTCTTCCTCTCCCTGGGGCAACGGATCGATCTGCTTATAACAAAAGGCAAGCACCCGCAAGCCCTCATCCGACAGCTGATCATTCTTTTCTATCCACTTCTTCTTTTCTTCTTCATCCAGTTCTTTTTTCTCCCCTTCAACAAACACAGCATCACACCGGTCAAGGATGGCTTGGGCAGCACCCTTGCCGGCCACATAAAATCCTTCGTCTTCCTGAAACACCGCACCCATCACCATGGAGTCAGAATCGAAAGGGTCGTGGAGCTTGCGTTCCAGGGCCCGGTACTCTTCAAAAGAGTCTTTGTTATGGCTTCGGGCAAAATGCAGCAGCGCCACTTCCAATGGATCCCCTTCTCCCCGGCCTGCTTCGCTAGGTTCTTGCTCTTCAGGCTCTTCTTCCTGTGGCCGGTCTTCCTGCTTTTCTACCCGCAAGCTGGCATCATTGGCCAGTACAGCAATTTTCAGGGCATGTCGAAAGTTTTCATGCTCTTCAGGGTTCTGGTTTTCCTTCACCTTTGGTCCTGATCCTTCCCACTCAATATCCATGCGATCATCTTCGGGAAAAAACAAGGTTTTGACGGTCAGCTGGTTTTTGGTCAGCGTACCTGTTTTATCGGTGAAAATCACAGTGGTTTCACCCAAAGTCTCTACCGCTTCCAGTTTTTTGACAATCACATTTTTGCGGGCCAGGCGCAGCATCCCTTTGGCCAGGGCAATGCTGGCCACAATGGGAAGCCCTTCGGGGATGGCAGCAATAGTCCAGGCAATGGAAGTCTGGATCAGCCGGTAGGTATCTCGTCCGGCCAGCCATCCAAAGACAAAAAAGGCTACGGCCAGCCCGATGGTGATCCATATCAGATTTTTAGTCAACCTGACCAGCTTCTTGTTCAGGGGAATCTCGTCCTTTTCCTCTTCCCCCACCATGGCCGAAATGTCTCCCAGCTCAGTTTGCATCCCTGTGGCATAAACCACCGCTTTGCCCACCCCGCTGGTCACCGCAGTGCCTTTATGAATCACGTTGAGGCGGTCGCCGATCTGTTTCTCCTGCTCAATGGTTTCCGGGGTTTTATTCACCGGCACTGATTCCCCGGTTAAAGGAGACTCATCCACATTCAATTCGGTGGCTTCCACGATCCTGGCATCAGCAGCAATCAAATCGCCGGACTCCACAACAAGAATATCGCCCGGCACCACGTTTTCTGCATCAATGGTTTGCTGCTGGCCACTGCGGACCACCCGGGCCTGTATCTTGTCCATTTCCCGCAGGGCTTTCATGGATTTCTGGGCTTTGTATTCCATCCAGAATCCGATAATGGTATTCAGCAGCAATACCACCACGATGGCGATGCCTTCCACGGTATCTCCAAAGAGGAAGGCCAGCAGGGCCGCCGCCGACAACAGGTAAATGACCGGATTATTGATCTGAGAAAAGATGATATCCCAGATACTCCTTTTTTTATGCTCCTTGAGCTTATTCTTCCCGTACTTCTTTCTTCTTTTGGAAACCTCCTGGTCATCCAGTCCCTGATCGGGGTCTACTGAAAAAGTCTCCAGCAAATCTTCCACTGATTTGCGATATGCTTCTTCTACAATTTTCCCTGAAGTATTATTATTTGCCATTTGTATTATCTTTTTCTATGAGTGATAAAACCAACATCACAATCATGATTTGATATTCAGCAGGAAAAAGCACATGACAGGGTATCATTTTGTCATGATAATATTAACATAATGACCTGATGAATGTTTTAATTAAAAGGATATTTTTGTTGATGCAAAACAAAAGGGAAATGACAGGATTAATCATATCAGGGCTGCCTGCTTCGGGAAAAGGCACTCAATGCAAGAAAGTTGCCAGTGAATATGGATTGGCACACCTGGATACAGGCGAGAACCTGCGCCAGGAAATAGCACAGGAAAGCACCCTGGGGCTGGAAGCCAAAAAGTTTATCGCCCAGGGCAAATTGGTTCCCGACACCCTCATTCAAAAGATCATGGTAAAGGTGATGGGTCGTTATCCTTCGGGGCAGGGCTTTGTCTTTGATGGTTTTCCCCGTACTATTGGGCAGGCAAGGATGCTGGAGGACTTCGGCAAGGAATACAACCTGCATATTTCAGGAATGATATACCTTAAGGTACGGGAAGAACAAATCATTGAAAGGATCCGCAAAAGAGCACAGGAGGCAGGCCGCAGGGATGATCAGGATCCTGATATCATCCAGAAGCGGATCCAGGGACAAAGAAAACAGCTCGTAGACCTGAAGGCCTTTTATCAGGAAAGAGAGAAGTATTATGAGGTAGATGGAATGGGAGATGTCGCTGAAGTCTTTGATCAAATCCGCAAGATCATTGAACACCAGGGGTTGTTAAAAGAATAAAAAAACCTGGGGTTACCTTCTCAAATCCTGGTAATTATTTGCCCGTAATCCTCAGAATTACATCCCTGCGTGAGGGGCAGTCACCCCTTCCATCGCAGTTGCTGGTGGTAACATACAGGTTACCATCCGCGCCCATAATCACCTCCCGCAGCCTGCCGTATTCATCCTGAAGGTATACCTCATGATGCTCCACCCTGGCATTTTCGAACTGTACCCGATGCAGATGTCTTGAACCTAATGTGCCAATGATCATGCTTCCCTTCCATTGGGGAATGGCCTCTCCGGTATAAATATCGGCTCCGG
>JAWOCF010000058.1:0-4047 GCA_046483935.1 Bacteroidales bacterium
CCTATAATGATGGTCTTGAAGCCGATGATGCGGTGCCTGATTTTATATGATACGATGGAGGAGAGGATGAACCTCGAGGTGGCCGTCAGGCTGAAATGCAACAGGAAAAGCACCAGGAAGGATTGATAATACTCCCGGGAGGTGCTCACCTCCTGGTCGAGCAACACCACAAAAAAAATGACCAGCAAACCCAGGAAAGAAAGAAAGAGGGTCTGCCCGAACTGCCCGATGCGCGACTTGCGGTAGATGGATCTGTAGCTGCCGCTCAGGGCGTATAGCAACAGCCAGAATAAGGGAATGACCACCATGCCTGTTAACAGGTTCTGGTCGATAAACACCTCATCGGCCCGGATGGAATAAAAGCTGTGGTGGTTATTGAATTTGCGGAAATAAATAAAAAACAACCACGCCAGAGAGGCCGCTACATAATCAAATAAAACGTATTTTATGACCTGTATCCTTTGTAAGTTTTTGTCCATACCCTTTTTTAATTACACCCTCATTTTTGGTAACCACCCGCTGCAAAAAGGAGAAAATTCCCGGATACGATCATCAGTAGTACCTTTATAATTACCGGCTGAATTTACAGAAAAAACGCTGCTGCCCGTTATATATTGTTATAACTTCTTTAATAAGTATTTTTTATTTTCCTTCCCAGCCAACAATATAATACATTGTTAGCATCCAGCCGGCTAGCTTAATACCTTGTGGGTGGCATCAATTTTCTCCATGATCTGGTAGGCCAGTTCCAGGGAGCGATAGCCATCCTGGATGGTTACGATGGGGTCGGTGTTGTTTTCAATCGATTCCAGAAATGTTTCCAGTTCTGTTTTGATGGCATTAATGGGTTGAATGACAGGCCGTTCTGTCAGTATCTGTTTCTTTCCTCTTTCGGGGCCCAGGTCAAGGATCAAGGCAAAGTCGTCGGGTTCGGCGACTGCATCTTTCATACGCATAATCTGGGTCTCCTTCTCCAGGAAGTCTACCACGATATAGCCATCTTTCTGAAAGAAACGCGACTTGCGCATGTTCTTCATCGATAGGCGGCTGGCTGTCAGGTTGGCCACACACCCGTTGTTAAACTCTAACCGCGCATTGGCAATGTCGGGGGTGTTGGATACCACGACCACTCCGCTGGCCGAGATCTTGCGTACCGGCGAATTGACTACACTCAGGATAATGTCAAGGTCATGGATCATCAGGTCCAGGACCACTGGCACATCGGTACCCCGTGGGTTGAACTGCGAAAGCCGGTGGGTTTCGATGAATAAAGGGTTGTCGAAAAACGGACGGGCAGCGATGAAGGCAGGGTTGAATCGTTCTACCAGGCCTACCTGTACTTTCACACAGGCCTCCCGGGCCAGGTCCATCAGCTTGCGGGCCTCCCATAGGGTGGTGGTCAGGGGCTTCTCGATAAACACATGCCTTGACCTGCGCAAGGCACGGCTGGCACAATCATAATGTGAGAGGGTCGGGGTCACGATGTCCACGATCTGGCAGGCTTCAATCAGATCCTCAGCACTGTCAAACAAGTGGATCCCGTATTTTTCTTCCACTTCTGAGGAAATCACCGGATCCGGATCAAAAAAACCTGCCAGGTCAAACTTCCGGGATTCCAATATACATTTGATGTGAATCTTTCCTAAATGTCCTGCACCGAGTACTCCAATTTTCTTCATAATAATATATAATGTTACCAGAATTGTTTTTTGTACCATACAAAAGTAAATTTTTTTGCAAGCCATTGAAATGATTATTTTCGCATTAATGAATACTTTTGCACTCCGGATAATAATTTTTTATCAAAATCAATGATTGATACATACAGACACAAGGGCTTGCGCAAGCAACTGGCCGAAGAGGTAAGATCCAAAGGCATTCAGGATGAGCGTATCATACAGGCCATTCAGAAGGTCCCTCGCCATTTCTTCCTGGATTCCTCTTTCATGGAATTTGCTTACCAGGACAAAGCCTTCCCGATCGGCTCAGGGCAGACCATCAGCCAGCCATACACGGTGGCTTTTCAGACCCAGCTGCTGGAGGTCGGCAAAGGTGATAAAGTCCTTGAAATAGGTACCGGAAGCGGTTACCAGGCCTGTATACTGGTGGAGCTGGGGGTGAAGGTCTTCAGCATCGAACGCCAGCGGGAGCTTTATGTGAAAACCTCCGACTTGCTGCGGACAATGAATTATCATCCCAAGTTGTTTTATGGTGACGGCTATAAGGGGCTGCCGGCTTTTGCCCCATTCGACAGGGTGCTGATCACTGCCGCGGCACCACAGATCCCGCAGGCCCTGCTCAGGCAGCTCCGCATCGGGGGGTTTATGGTGGTGCCCATAGGAGCCGATAAGACCCAGGTGATGATGAAGATTACCCGGGTGGATGAAGACTCCTATGAGCAGGAGGAATTCGGGGAGTTTCGCTTTGTCCCCATGCTGACCAAACGGGCAAAATAAACTTTTTTCTGATGGGCCTTTCAATATTAAGAATTATTCAATAGTTTTGCCTGTCGGACAAACTATTTCAACCATCCAAATCATATTACCTCTCTATGCGCCAGCTGGAAGATCTTAAACGTTATTTTGCCCCCACTCCCGAGCTGAAGGTCATTCTTGCCTTTGATGGAGCCTTCTCCCAGCAGATGATCGTTTCACTGGGCGATCTGCTCAGGAATGAGCTCTCCCAGTCTTTTCCTGATGTATTGGTAAACCGCACTTTCGGCGTCTTCGTGGAGATGGCCCAGAACGTGATGCACTACAGCAACCGGCAAACAGATGATGTGGTTAGCGCGGGCGCCTCCGAAGGGAGTATCCTGCTGGGACGCACCTCAAAGAACCTGGTGGTGTTCACCTCCAATCTGATCAATATTGATGAAATGGCTGACATTCAACGCCGTTTCAAGGAGATCAACCAGATGGATTCCGCAGAGTTGAAGAATGTTTACCTGATCAAATGTCGTCAACAGTATCAGAAGAATAGTACCGGGGCAGGGCTGGGGCTGCTTGACATCGCCCGTCGCTCGGGAAAACCGCTGGGTATCGGGTTTCTGCCTGAAGGCAAAGGCAGGATGCGTTTCTTTTTCCGGGTGCTGGTGCCCTGCTGATCAGAAGCGGGGGGTGCGATCCAACGCGTCGCGAAGGCCATTGCCTGCCAGCATAAAAGAAAGCACCATCAGCATGATCATCAGTCCGGGCAGAAAGGCCAGGTACCCCTTATCCAGGATGATAAACCCATAATGTTCGCGGATCATCGTTCCCCACGAAGGCATCGGGGGCTTTACGCCGATGCCCAGGAAACTCAGCCCTGCCTCAATCAGTATGGCCGAGGCAAAGTTGGCTGCCGAGATCACGATGACAGGGCCCATGATGTTGGGCAGGATATGATGACGGATGATCCTGAAGTTATTGAGTCCCAGGGCACGTGCCGATTCCACGAATTCCTTCTCGCGCATGCTGATTACCTGGCCACGCACGATGCGTGCCACCTCCACCCACATGGTCAGGCCCACGGCCAGGAATACCTGCCAGAATCCCTTGCCGATGGCAAAGGTGATGGCAATGACCAGCAGCAGGGTAGGTACCGACCAGATCACGTTGATCAGCCAGAGGATCAGATCGTCGAGCCGGCCCCTGAAAAAGCCTGCCAGGCTGCCCAGGGTTACCCCGATCACCAGTGAGATAAATACGGCGATGAACCCTACCGACAATGATACCCTGGTGCCAATGATCAGCTGGCTGAGCATGTCGCGCCCAAACCGGTCGGTGCCCAGCAAAAAGGGTTGTACCTGCAGCTGCTCCTTGCTGATCTGGGCCTGCATTACTGAGATGTCTTCCTGGTGCCATTGCCCGTCGATGGTGCGAAACACCACCTGACCATCCCTGACAGTTATCTCCTCGCGGGTATCCAGTGCATAAAGGATATCGGGCAGCTCCAGGCGGCCCTCCATGCCCGGATAGTCGGGCTGGCCCGTGTAAGTCTCATATAGGACTGACCCCGGCGGTGGCAATTATCCGGTCGTATTTTCCATGGGGGTTCTGGAATATGTTT